>NZ_JAUASW010000003.1:329074-658148 GCF_030345705.1 Pelomonas sp. SE-A7 | reverse complement strand
GACTTCGAAGCCTCCAAGCCTCGGCTGCTCCCGCGCTCGCACACTCGTCGTTCTCGCCGCATGGCAATGCAGCACTTTGACTTCGTGGGCAAGCGATCAGCTGCATTTCCGGAGACCTAACGTTTGACATGAGAGGCGGAGCAAGGGCGCAGCCCTTGTGACGTCCTCTCGATGGAAGGGTTAGGCTTCACGCGCGCTCGACGATGAGCCCAAGGATTGTGGACCTCGGAACTGGACCGAAGTAGCGGCTATCTTGACTGGCATCCCGGTAGTCTCCTAGCAAGAAGTAGCTCCCTGATGGGACTGTTTGCTTCGGCAACTGTGTCGAGTACTCGCCTACAGAGAAATCTCTCCGGATGTACGGCTCCACTACCTTCTGTCCATTGACGACCAATTCTCCGTCGGTGATTTCGATCGTGTCGTTTGGGCCTGCTAAGACACGCGATGGAACGATATGGCCGCTGAACTCTGAGTGGATGAATGCGACGATGCTACCGGGCGCCATTTGCTCCTCGGAGCTGAGGGAGCGATATCGACAGATCGTGCCTTGCGAGAGCGTTGGTTCCATGTTCCGACCTTGCACCCGAAAAGAGCTTTCACCTTTTAGCAGTGCCCCCAGCTTGTCTGCGGCAAGGGTTGCTCGTGGAACAACGAAGTGACGGAGGATCTTCCCGAGCATTTGTGAAGTTCTCTGTGAGACCTAACGCTGAAGCTGAGCCGCGAGCGGCGGCTTGCCGACGCGAGTCGGCTCGAGCGACTGGTTAGACCTCATTTCTTCTTCTCTAGAAACTTGTGAAGGTCTTCGCTTCCAGACGACAGCTCCCGCAAGAACTCTCCGCATGCAACCGCACTACCAGCGTACTCTGCCGCCTTTGCTTCAATTGTCTTGTCGTTTGTAGTTCGGACGAACTGCATGAACTTTCCGTACTCGGCCTCCGAAGCCGAAGCCCCCTTTGCTTTAGCTCGGCACTCTGCCTGAAGCTCTTCTGCTGCCGCTCCGTTTCTACGTTTCCAGTCTCGCAGCGCATTCGGGTACTGCTTTGAAAGCGCTGGCTCCCTCTGCACGCAGTGTTCTGCCAACGCCGCGGTAACTCGCACTGGCTCGCACGCATACGCGCCCGCCATGAGCAAGCCTTCAGAGCAGAACGCTGGCCCAGCGAAGATCATCGCAAGCAGCCCGATCGGTACAGGTAGCAGTCTTTGCATTTCTGAGGTCTAACGTTGAAGCTGAGCCGCGAGCGGCGGCTTGCCGACGCGAGTCGGCTCGAGCGACTGGTTAGGCATTTGCGACCAGTGGCTTACTGAGAACCATGCTGCGGTACACCTTGCCAGGCCATTGCACCCAACCAACATGCCTGTAGCCCAAGCGCTCATATAGCTCAACGAGATGGGTGGCTTGCTCTGCTGTATCGATAGCAAGCTCGACGAAGCCGGCTTCCTTGGCCCAACGTTCCGCGCGCTGAAGAAGCATCCGGCCGATGCCCGCTCCTTGATGCTCAGGGTCAACGGCGAATTGGTGCGCGGCCGCTACGCCGGAACGAGTGAAGTACTCGCAAGCATTCTCAACGTACGTTGGATGCACCACGATTGTTCCTACGAGCTTCGATCCCGAGGCAACGACGAAGCAGTTTCCTCCGCGAATGCGCTTCTCTGTGACTTCGGGCGCTTGATCTACAGCGGTGTAGTTCAGCCCCATCGCCCCAAGACGGGCATACGCCCGATGAAGAAGCAACGTAAGCCCAAGAATGGAATCTGACTCTTGGAGTTTTCGGATCTCAAGCATGCCGAATTGTGCGTTGAAATGCCTAACGTTGAAGCTGAGCCGCGAGCGGCGGCTTGCCGACGCGAGTCGACTCGAGCGACTGGTTAGGGCTCGGGCTCTTGACCGCGACACGGCCGACCGGCGGCAGCTGACCAAACCTGCAGCTTGGGCACACAAGCTGACCAGGCCAACAGGACGAACCCGACCGAGCCCGAAGACTAGAGCAAGCGGCCAGGCGGCCTTTCAGCGCACCGCGTGCATTCTGAATTGATGGGCCTGGCCGGCGTGGAAGCGCCACGACTTGGGCGCGGCCTCGCGCAGACAACTCAACAAACTGACTGCCAGGCGCAGCACTGCGGCGCGAAGCGCCCTCAACCAACATGCAAGGAATGGTGGCCAAGGGCACAGCGCCCCGCGGCTGTTCGCACGATGCCACGGGCATGGTGCGCCAAACCGAGCCGCGCCTTGGCGGGGCGGACCTAAAGAGCCGCGCTTCGCAAACTGCGCGCATTGACCGATGAAGTGGCACTGTCTTCCTGAGCCCTAACGTTTGACTTAAGCGGCGCCGATAGGCGTCCGCTTGAAGGAAGGGTTAGACGGCATTTCGACCACCTGAAATTTGACTCTCACCCGTAAGCCACCACCGCATAGTTCTCACAGCTGCAAGCTCTCGATCAGGGAGTGGAGCACCGACAAGTTGGTCCAGTACCTCCACCACATTCTCCCGCCCGTGAACTCTTGCAAAGTGCTGAGGCAATTGTTCGATGCTCAAGTTGTATCGTGGCAGAACCTGGCGAATGGTCGACTCAAGTTTGAACCGATACATGGGCTTGATCTTCTCTAGGAGACGACCCGCAAGTTCTTGGCGCGGATAGTGCATTTCGTCGAGCGGGCACTCCAAGAACACCGCCAGGAGCCCATGGAAGACTTCCTCGGGCGCGCACTTGTTGAGCGTAGACCCAAAGAATTTCGATTGCTGCGGGTTCCCCGCCCCGAATTTGTCAGCGGATTCCACGACCCTCTCGAAGATCTCATCTCGGTTCATGCCGTCTAACGTTGAAGCTGAGCCGCGAGCGGCGGCTTGCCGACGCGAGTCGGCTCGAGCGACTGGTTAGGCCTCATTGGTGGCATCACTGTCTTCATACGGTTCGCGGGCCCAAGGCTGAGTTGGCGATTCTCTATGCGCTAGCCAACCTTCTGGCAAGTCAGCAAGTTGAATCAGCGTAAGGTCGCGGCCGATAATGCAGCCAAGGCAAACAAGCTTTGCATCAGCGCTTGCGTTGGTAGTGCCGCACATGAACTGCCACTCACCGTCATGGTCGTGATAGACCTCAAGAATCGGAAGAGATCCGTCAAGGACGTACCTAGTTGTGAATGATGCGGCGTTGATCGGTGCATCAAACGGCCAGGTGGATTCGTCGAACTCGTGCAAGTGGCTCATGGATGAGGCCTAACGTTGAAGCTGAGCCGCGAGCGGCGGCTTGCCGACGTGAGTCGGCTCGAGCGACTGGTTAGAGCGCATTTGTGCCACTAGAGGACTTTTCATAGCCAAGAGCTCCTCTCTCCCACCCAACGTTCTCTAGCAGATGCCCTACGTACGCGAACAGCGGCTCCGCTGATCGAGATGTGCCCAGATGGAGAGGCGCTGTCCCGTAAGACTTCGCTTCAAAGACCACGCCCGTAGGACCAGGATCTTCCCATGCCTCAAACAGGTCGAACCTCGCATCAGTTGGGACCCGGTGCACCCAGTACGGAATGAACCCAACAAGGCGAATGACGGTGACTTCGGCCTCGTGGATACGAACCAGCGTGAGTAGTAAGAAGGGGGATAGAAGAACTGCAAGACAGTAGATTGGAATGGCACTCCATCCAAAGTACGGAAGTAGCCAGATGCTCCCCAAGGCAAGCACGAATATCGCCATGGCGTCTGGCAAAAGAGCCGCGCTATGAATTGCGCAAAAGCGAACAGGCGTCCACCAGCAAAAGATTCTCGCCAGCGGCCGGAACGGCATCGCGAGTCCGAAGAAAAGACGGCGGACGATCCCTGTTGTCATGCGCTCTAACGTTGAAGCTGAGCCGCGAGCGGCGGCTTGCCGACGCGAGTCGGCTCGAGCGACTGGTTAGGCCACGCGAATTTCGATAACAAGGGGCATTTCATCACCAGGACGACTCTTCAACTCCTGGCGCACGAAATCGACCTCGACGCGTGCACCGATTCGGTACCTCCCTCGCGCCTGATACGACGGGAGCATGCAACCCCAAGTCGAGCGAACCCCACAATCCTCGAGCAACTCAAATTCTGCAAAGTCGTCATGGTGTCCTGGCCAAAAATTGGAGATTGCCCCGCGCAAAGTTAGCAGAGGCAAATCTCCACTCTCAATTCGTCGCCACCAGGCGTCGGTTCCGACTAAGCCATGTGTCTGCCGCAGTCCGATCAGGTTGCTGCTCTTTGATGCCTCCTGCATGTAGCGCAAGCTCTCCTCTTGCGCCCGAAGGACATAGACGGGAAGCATTTGGTCTTCACCTCGGTTCACAAACGACGATCCCTACCGGTGTGGCCTAACGTTGAAGCTGAGCCGAGAGCGGCGGCTTGCCGGCGCGAGTCGGCTCGAGCGACTGGTTAGGGCGCTCGTTCATAGACCGCGACGCTTGTTGGAAACTCGGACCAGCTCCTTCACGACTAGCACCCGATTGCATGAGCCAAGGCTGCCGTACTTTCCGAGCGGACCAAGTGTTCCACGAACCACCACATTGGCTGTTCCCCAAGGGCCAGAAGGATGACTTGCGGGGAGTTCGGCCTTTGACATGTCGCCCTCCAAGCACCACCGCTCATTCTTCTTTCCCTTCGGAGTTAGAACTGCATTCTCAAAGTTGTAGAAGTATTCGCCTTCGTATGTCTCAGCCGCAACGGCGCTGCTGATACCAAGAGCAAACATCGCAAGCGGCACGATCACGCGCAATCGGTCGGATCTCATTCAAGCGCCCTAACGTTGAAGCTGAGCCGCGAGCGGCGGCCTGCCGACGCGAGTCGGCTCGAGCGACTGGTTAGAGCGCATTCTCTGCGAGCGCCCTACGACGCGCCAGCACCCAGGCGGCGCCGGTGACCAGCACCGTGTACGAGAGCATCTCCACCCATGCCATGACGAAGATGACTTGCTGATTTGGCAAGGTGCTTGCGCCGAGTTCTGGTGCTCGCACTGCAATTACGGGAAGTGATATTGCAAGCCCAGCTAGCCAAGCCCATTTCCTGAAGAGCCATGCCAGCGGAAAGGCCGATACAACTGCTGCTGCAAGTGCACCAGCTAAGGCTGCACTGACCATCTCGGTGTACGGGCGTGGTTCAGCGAGAGGAAACAACAGGCCCGCCCAGTATTGCTGCGCGTATGCGTTGGCAATCAGCGCGGCATTTGCAATGACAACAAGCGCGACAAAGCGAAGGACGATTTGCATGCGCTCTAACGTCTGAGTTCACCGGCGGCCGTAGGCCGTCCGGTGGAACGATTGGTTAGGTCTCGATTCCGCTGCCACGCAGGACGTACCTCGAAACCCAGACCGACTGAACTGCGGCGCCCGATTCTGAACCACACAGCCCACGACTCGAAGATCGCGGTCGACCATCCGGCCTTCCTCGCGCACAAGCAGCGCCCTGCAACTCTGCGCAGGCTGGCTTTGCGCCAGGCCACCGAGCAGCCTCTCGCAGACCACTCGACAAACCGACTGCCAGGCGCAGCACTGCGGCGCGAAGCGCCTGCAACGAACTGACTGTTCTGCCTCGCCACAACAACGCGCCTGCGACTAGCGAAGGACTGACTTCGAAGCCTCCAAGCCTCGGCTGCTCCCGCGCTCGCACACTCGTCGTTCTCGCCGCATGGCAATGCAGCACTTTGACTTCGTGGGCAAGCGATCAGCTGCATTTCCCGAGACCTAACGTTGAAGCTGAGCCGCGAGCGGCGGCCTGCCGACGCGAGTCGGCTCGAGCGACTGGTTAGGCCACATGCCTCGACCGCTCCATCTTCCGCGCGAATAGGCCCGCAGTTTGCGCCTGCAGCAACGGCTCGCCGAGCAATGCAAGGCCACGGAGGGTTAGGGAGCCAAAGTTGAGGCGGCTGCTTTTTCCGCCTCGTTCTGCTGAGTCCTCTTTGCTTCGATGCTCCCTGCCTTGCACCAAATTGACTTTTCGGTGAATCCAGGCTTGAAGCTGAACTCAGCCGCCTTTGGTCCGTTGAAGACAAACTCCTCGAAGCCGGCGTATCCGCCCATTCGATTCTTGGCGTTGTATTCACCGCACACAACACCTCCGTCGTATTCGACGACATTGCGAAACTGGACGCTCTGTGGATCCACAAGCCGCACGGACAGCTTCTCTTTCGCAGTTCTTGTCGCTTGCCCTTCCCAGCATCCGGAAGCAAGAAAAATTAATGGCAAGCAGCAAGCGCATCTTGCAAACACCTGCCAAGTACGAGTCTTCAACATCATCGTCCTCCATAAGGGCCAGCCGCTTGCCGGGAATGCGAGTTGGCATTGAAATTCTGGTGCCAACGAGGGCTCCGTGTGCCTAACGTTGAAGCTGAGCCGCGAGCGGCGGCTTGCCGACGCGAGTCGGCTCGAGCGACTGGTTAGGCATCACCAGCGCTTCCACCATGGCTTCTTCTCTGCAGAGGGCCCGTAGACAAGGCTCATCACCGTTCCCTTTGCACCGAACGCCGAGTGAGAGTGGGCAACTCGAATCTTCTCGCTTTCGCTTTCACCGATGGTATGTCCATCACCGATGACGGGACCGTTCTCCAAGAGGTACCGAGCTATTGCTTCAAAGCGGCTTCTCAGCTCTGATGGCGGTTCCGTTGCGCGCTGCGTCTCTAGTTCCATTAGGCCAAGACTTTCAAGGCCTGTCGTAAAACCAGCACTAGTCGCTTTGTCTTCGGCCCAACCTACGCGACAGTCGATCCAAATGGACACAGGCGGGCCAAGCGGAAGAATCTTGATGGAAAAGTCGAAGAACAGTGCCTTCGGAACAATCATCGCGGCATTGGTCCAAAAGACTCCCAATGCCTCGCTTGACGAAATCATCAGTGCCGCAGTCACCTTGGTAAGTAGCGTGGACAACTCGATCGGAGACAACTCGCCACTCACCGTGACGATGGCGTGATATTTGTGCTCGCGTATTGTTGAGGCCGCGTTTGGCCAAAGGATGCTCGTGGCGCATGGACCTTCTAGATCTGACCAAGGAACCGGCGCTGGCATTAGTCCGACTACGACATCGGCGACGCCAATGCGAAGCGAAAGCGTTACGTCTTGCTCGGATTCCTCCGTGGCTGGCGGAACATCCGCCCAGTTGGCGGACAGCGTCTGCCGGAGCTCTCTCACGGATAGGTTTGGCTTCCCGTCAAAGAGAACCATCGACATCTGTATCGACATATATGAGCCTAGAAAGTATGTGATGCCTAACGTTGAAGCTGAGCCGCGAGCGGCGGCTTGCCGACGCGAGTCGGCTCGAGCGACTGGTTAGGCGCCACTCTCACGCCAGCGACTCCAGGTACTGAACAACCTCGATTCTTGAATAGCGTCTCGCATAGTCCAAGGCAGTCATTCCATCGTTGTCGGTCGCTCTCGGATTGGCGCCTCGCTCTACAAGTAGGCACACCATTTGAAGATGCCCCCGCTTCGCGGCTTTCCAAAGCGGGCGAATGTATGGCCTCTGCGATGCGCCTTCGACACTCGCACCGGCAGATAGAAGCGCATGAACTGTTTCGATCTGATTCGCCTCCGCAGCTGCAATCAGCGCCCAGTTAAGTGGATCCCTGTCTTCGGGAAATTCAGCCAGAAGCTCGGAGATATGCGAGAGGAGCGCAGCAGACTCTCCAGCTTCCGCTAGGGCATACAGCTTGGTGAACGAGCGATGCGACATGTGGCACCTAACGTTGAAGCTGAGCCGCGAGTGCCGGCTTGCCGGCGCGAGTCGGCTCGAGCGACTGGTTAGACATTTCGCTCGCCGGCGGCCTCGCGCGATAGGACGACATGAAGCCCCAAAGAGCTCCACGCACTGTATGAACTCGCCTTCGATGGATCAGTCGCTCTAAGCGTACTAGCGCCAACCACGGTAAATCGCTTGCTTTCTTGCCGGAAGCGCACCGGCAAATACCAAGAAATGTCTTGCTTGCCGCCCCATTTGCCATGGTGGCGGAACAACCAGCGCCTCGCTTCAAACACATCCATGGCCGGCGGACTCGGCTCCAAGTAGTCGAGCGCAGCAATGAGATTCGCCCCCTGCTCCGGGTTCGAGTTGTCCACACCAACCACCAGCGCCGCCGTATACCTACCATCGGCCAGCAGGACCGAAAGACAATCACCCAGTTGATATGGGGCACACCGCGCAACGGGCTTCGAAGGTAGCGACGGCTTTGAGTTCGGCTGCTCAATCTTCGCGAGGAATGCTTGTAGGGCCGCCTTGCGCTTCGCAAGCAGCTTCAGATCGTCGCGCCAGCGACCAAGGCCCTTCTCTGTCGAGATATCTTCTCGAACACGTGTCAGCACTGCTGCATCAACGGCACCATATTTCCACTGAGCCGCCGCCAGCCCCAGCCACAGCAGTGGTGCCTCATCCGGATCCAATTCCAGGTCCCTGAATTTCACCATCGCCTTTTGCGATGCCGCGCTCACCCTTGTGCCGTACTTGAGCTGCTCGCTGATGAAGTCAATAACGTCTGCAACGGCGTCGTCTGCCGTAATTCCGGTGCCGAATGTACCCATGGATATTGGCTTCAAATGTCTAACGTTGAAGCTGAGCCGCGAGCGGAGGCTTGCCGACGCGAGTCGGCTCGAGCGACTGGTTAGGCCAGCCCTTTTTCCGCAGGCGCGCGAGCTCATTGAACTGTGAGAGAGCTGCTTCGCCGGATGAGCTATAGCCACACGTACCAACGCTATACGGGGCATTGCCAAAGTACAGCAACCACCTCTGACCAGCCTCTACGTATCGGCCACACATGCCTCCTGTGACATCGGTGTTCGTCTCAATGAGAGATCTGCCATCCAACACCCCTTTCCATGCCTGAACAACTCGCCATTTAGCACGTTGATACCGATGCGGCGTCGTGCCGTCATCCCACATCCGGACTTCGCTTGATTCCGTTTGAACCTCAGCGTAGACCACCATCGAGGATTCTCGCCAAAGCTCCTGAACCTTCTCCTGCTTGGTCTTCTGAGAAAAGAAAGCACAGGAGCATGCCGAAGCCAACATGGGACAGGCGAGAAGCACCGGCAGAATGCGGCGAAAGATTTTCATGAAGGCCTAACGTTGAAGCTGAGCCGCGAGCGGCGGCTTGCCGACGCGAGTCGGCTCGAGCGACAGGTTAGACCCCTGCCACCAAGCCACTAACTCGCAGACCATGTTTGGGTTCTTTCGACACTAAGGTCTGGCTGCTTGTTCAGCAGATGCACCCGCGGCGCAGCGGTGCTCAAGACATGAATGATCCGATCCTCACAGCACAGAACGAACTCGGACACAGCCGAATCAATCAGCTTCTCAATGGCGGTCCCTGAAGCAGCGAACCCCCTGAAGGAGGAAAACTCTGCTTCAAAGAGAGTACGGCCGTCCTTCTTCCTCAGTTCTGGATCGGCTTGGTGGAACGACTCGTCGTACACGAAGAATGCACGCGCATCAGGGAACAAAACCTGAACGCATTTGCTAGTCGGTTCAACCGCCACAGGAAAGTACGGGCCAAGTCGCGTTTCTCCGACTTCAACGTACTGCCGCTCCTCTCCCTTAATGCCTTCGACTATGCAGCCCTCCAACGTCCCGTCCAGGGATTGGGTCGCCGAATCAAAGAACCATGTGCTGGCAGCGTCAAGAATTGCGTTCATGTGGTCTAACGTTGAAGCTGAGCCGCGAGCGGCGGCCTGCCGACGCGAGTCGGCTCGAGCGACTGGTTAGGCATTTGCACCGCGCCTTCGCCAAAAAAACTTCCTCAACAACAAAAGCACTGGCGTGAGTACCAAAGTCCAGGGCAGGAGGAATGCGACCCCAGAGACTGCGCTTGCAATGCCCTGAGCAAGGTTGTCTCCAAATTCGGCGACGGACTCTCGAATGGGCCGCAAGAATCCACGAGCTTGTCTTGTAGCAATTGAAATGTTGAGCACTTCGGTTCTCACACGCTTGGCGAGACGCGCCTGTTCTCCTGCGGCAGCTTCGATCTCCGTCTGAACTCGGGCAAGCTCCTGATTGACCTTCATTAGCGCATCGACGTTGGCACCTGCACGAGCACGAAGCTCCTCAAGCCGAGACCGGTAGTCATTCAACATCGTGAGTTTCTTGGCTCCATCTTCGATAGGAGTCGCCAAGTCTTCAGCGGTTGTCGTTCGAGAAGTGACCTGCCCATGCTGGTCAAGCTTTGTAAGCACCGACTGGATTCCTTCAGGCGCTGCCCTAATTTTCAAGGAAGCGCTGGAGAATTTCCCCGTGTCTATCCGTGAATCCAATACTTCGCACTTCGCCGCAGCGGCCTCTTTGCATGACGCCAGTGCGCTGCTAAACAGATCTTGGACTTGATCGTCCTCCGCCTCCACGCTAACGCTATGTTCATAGGCGAGCGTCATGCTGCGCTGCTGCGCCTTTGTCTCAAGCGCCGCAGCAGCCACCCGGGTATTGCCTTTGTTGCTGCAGGCAACCAGAGCTAGTGCAGCCAACAGGATCGCAAGTCTTCGAATCAACTCTGTCTCTCCCAAGATGCCTAACGTTGAAGCTAACCGGCCCGCAGCGGCAGGACGCGGCTGGCCGAGAATGAAATGACGGCCAGCCGTGGCATGCCGTTGCGGGTCCGGTTGAGCGACAGGTTAGGCAGCATTTACCTTGGCAGGAATTTGAAACGCAGAGAGTCGCGGCGAATGACCCCAGACACGCCAGACCGCAAATGAACGCCGGTCCGATTCCTCCAGATAGAAGCGCCAGCCTTGCTTGTGCCGAAGGGCCAAAGTGTTGTTCACGAACCGGACCGCGAGCGCTAAGGCTTGCATTGTGTCTTCGCCGAAGATCTCTAACTCGGGCGTAACGCCGCGAATTTCCACCTTGCAAGAAGCCTCGCGGCGCCTAGCCTGGGGCAGCCGGATGCGCACGTGCACGGCGTGACGCTCACCGCTACCGGGATCGGCGAAGAACTTCGACTCTGCGATGACGGGTTGCTTGGCCATGCTGCCTAACGTTGAAGCTGAGCCGCGAGCGGCGGCGGCACGCCGACGCGAGTCGGCTCGAGCGACTGGTTAGGCCGCTCCTCGATGCGCTCACTGCCGAAATATTCGGTCCTGGAAGTCCTGGAGCATATGGGCACCCGCTCGCTGGTCCCCGGCACGGTAGCTAGCCAACGCTAGCTCAAGCATCGTCGTTAACC
The DNA here is from genome assembly GCF_030345705.1 of Pelomonas sp. SE-A7. Taxonomy (NCBI): domain Bacteria; kingdom Pseudomonadati; phylum Pseudomonadota; class Betaproteobacteria; order Burkholderiales; family Sphaerotilaceae; genus Roseateles; species Pelomonas sp. SE-A7. The sequence goes on along the minus strand of NZ_JAUASW010000003.1, from coordinate 647,009 downwards.
CTCGCTGCAGATCCGCACCAGGGAAGTCCTTTTCCACAATAGCGATCCCGCGTCGGAGCTCTTCGAAAGCCCGATCCAAGGTCATTTGCTCTTCCGGCATCAAGTAGTCTTCATGAGGGAATCCATCTGGCGCCCTAAGCACAACATATCCAATGAAGTCGTAGAGGCTCTCGACACTGCCCACCCAGCGATTTGTCATGTGCGGCCTAACGTTGAAGCTGAGCCGCGAGCGGCGGCTTGCCGACGCGAGTCGGCTCGAGCGACTGGTTAGCCATCTTTCTGTGCATACGCCACTCGCCCTTCAGTGATTGTGATGAACCCACTTGACCGCATTTGCTCAATCACTTCCGACACCTCCGCGTCGGAAAGCTGATTCTGAAAGAAGGATCGAACCGAGCTGGACAATGTCTTCATCGCGCGCGGCCTAGTAACTTTGGGCTCATGTAGCTTTGCCACGTAGGCGACCGCCCGCTCATGGGGCGACTTGACAGATGAGCTCTTAACCAACGGGATGGAAGCGATGTCAGTCGATCGACCAGCAAAGATCTTCCGCGACTTCAGGTGCTGTATCAGCGGATCGAATCCTTTGTCTTTCGAGATCACATGAAAGAAGGCTGTCGGATCGATCGCGGCGAGCTGCCCAATGTAGAAAGCAATATGAAAGTCCAGCGCATTGGGCCCATTGCCGCTAATCTGAACGTACTCCGCTCTCTCGCCCAGTCGTTGAATTGACATAGCCAGGTCAACGGGTACCTTCGCTTGGCTAGCGCCAAGAAACACCATCACCTTGAAGTGATCGTGATTTAGCGATGCCAAGGACTCCGGCTGCACGCTTTCGAAGTCCACTAGAACAACGTTTTTTCGCAAAGGGCGAACCTCTCTTGAAGATGGCTAACGTTGAAGCTGAGCCGCGAGCGGCGGCCTGCCGACGCGAGTCGGCTCGAGCGACAGGTTAGCCGGCTGCTCAGGAGACACCACGGTAATACACCTTACCGGAACGAATGAACTGCTCGACTTTCTGCCACCCTTTCACATCACTGGCCTTTGGCGCCTTGAAGTCGATACCCATGAAAGACGACGGGCCACCACAGTTGGGGCAGATGTATTCGCGCTCAAAGTTCGATCGAGAAACTTCCTCGATTTGTGCCCTTCGCTGTGCCTCAAGCATGAATCGATTCAAAGGCGCAGACGCCTGCGGCCGCTTGAAGCATTTGCGGCACGAGAAACAGGCGAACTGAAGCGAACGACCACGGGCTGGCATGCAGCAGGCTAACGTCTGAGTTCACCGGTGGCCGTAGGCCGTCCGGTGGAACGATTGGTTAGGTCTCGATTCCGCTGCCACGCAGGACACACCTCGAAACTCAGACCGACTGAACTGTGGCGCCTGATTCTGAACCACCCAGCCCAGACTCGAAGATCGCGGTCGACCATCCGGCCTTCCTCGCGCACAAGCAGCGCCCTGCAACTCTGCGCAGGCTGGCTTTGCGCCAGGCCACCGAGCAGCCTCTCGCAGACCACTCGACAAACCGACTGCCAGGCGCGGCACTGCGGCGCGAAGCGCCTGCAACGAACTGACTGTTCTGCCTCGCCACAACAACGCGCCTGCGACTAGCGGAGGACTGACTTTGAAGCCTCCAAGCCTCGGCTGCTCCCGCGCTCGCACACTCGTCGTTCTCGCCGCATGGCAATGCAGCACTTTGACTTCGTGGGCAAGCGATCAGCAGCATTTCCCGAGACCTAACGTTGAAGTTGAGCCGCAGACCGAGGCTTGCCGAGGGCTGTCGGCTCGAACGACCGGTTAGCCATCAACTCCTCCAAGGAGAGCCAAGAGTTCTTCTTTGAGTTTTGAGTCGAAACATGCTTTCTGAGCAGCAACCTCCAACGCTGCCCTACTCCGCAAGAGATCTTCCTCGCTTGGGATGATCTCTTGATCGTGAAGAATTGAAATCGACTCGTTGCTGGTCTCAAACCCGCCCTCAAGCGCCCACCCGAACAATTGCGCGAATCGACCTGAGCAATCAAATGCTGAAAGCGCGTAAACAAGAGTGCCCCTGGCATTGCGGTTGTCTGGATTTTCAATCGCATGAATCAGCGGTTGGACCGCACGCGAATCAGCAATGTCCATCAGAGCGACAGCCGCTTTGTTGCGCTCGCTCGCAATCGGCGACGAGAGTGCCGCGACAAGGTCGTTGAATGTCGGCATTGATGGCTAACGTTGAAGCTGAGCCGCGAGCGGCGGCGGCACGCCGACGCGAGTCGGCTCGAGCGACTGGTTAGGTGGCACTCTTTGCCTGCACCCTAAGGAGGAAGAGAAAAATACCCAATGCAAACAAGTTGACCCCCACTACAACCGGGCCACCCGACAGCAGCTTGAGCGTAAACGTACTGCCCAGAAGAAAATTCGCCCCAACCTTAACGGGTGGATGCAGTTGAAGCCACACAGCAAAGTAGCCCCCACTCGCCAACGCGTAGGAAACTGCGGGCGACAGTACCAGTGGAATTTGCAACGCCCAGAAGACCGTGCTTTTGCGCAACCAACCAGGCGTACGCCTCAAGGCAAGGACCCCAACATAGGCACCGAAAGCAAACACGGCTGCTACTGCACCAACGAGAAGCGCTGATAGCAAACCTGGCCAGCTCTGAAGCAGCAGCATTGCAATGGCGATCAGCCCCCAAGCTGCCCCGCCGATGCTGAGCAGCCCAAGAACAACTGGAGCAAAGTCGGGCAGCGGGGCGGCCGCTTCTTGTTCGGGCGTGAGGCGAGATTCAAGGATACGCATGACTGATTTTGCAGAAGATGCTTCGCGGCTCTATGCGGGAACTCGCTGTCGGATCGACTCAATCAGATCAGGCAGGAGAATCATCATTATTGCCACCTAACGTTGAAGCTGAGCCGCGAGCGGCGGCTTGCCGACGCGAGTCGGCTCGAGCGACTGGTTAGGGCTCAGACCAAGGCGCACAACAAACCTCTCGCAACGCGGAATATGAAGCTAGCTTAGGCAAGCGGCACGGCTGGACCAAGAGGAAGAACCCGGCTCGCGCGATACGCGCACCGAACCTAGGGCACACGAACCCGCGCAGACCACCGCATTTGGATTTGATCGGCCAGGCAACGACCACGATGGTCGGATTTGGGCACGGACTCGCGCGGACCACTCAACAAGCTGACTGCCAGGCGCAGCACTGCGGCATGAAACGCCAGCAACCAACTAGCAAGGAATGCTGAGCGAAGGCACTGCCGTCAGGGCTGCTTGGACCTCCTTCGCACACCCCGACCTAGCTCGGAGCCCCTTCGCATTCATCTCGTCGCCTAACGGCGCATTGACAGATGAATCAAGCAACTTCTTCCTGAGCCCTAACGTTGAAGCTGAGCCGCGAGCGGCGGCTTGCCGACGCGAGTCGGCTCGAGCGATTGGTTAGGTTTCATTTGCTCGCCTTGCCGCGCTTTGACGTATAGCTTTTGTTTGCAGCCTCTTCGAACTGCACCGTGAAATCTCTAATCTGCTCAAAGAGATCATCGTCGCCAAACGCCTTCGCAACCATCCCGAATGCAAGGATGCTTCGATAGTAGTAGTTCCACAAGTCCATGCGGTACTGAGCGTGATGCCGCGTGCCCAGCATGCCCTCGATGTGAAAGTGCGGAGGTGCTCCCCCATACATATCCATAATCTGCGGAGACGCTGCGTGCACGAAACCTGAGTAGGTCTTTGTGAGAGTCTTAGAGAGCGCGATAGTGCCGCTCGGATCTAAGTCCACCCCGTCTTTGTTCGCGATGTAGGCCTGAATCTTTGATCTCCTCACCATCGGACGCTTCTGGGTCGACTCTATGGGGTCGTCTGCATCGAACTCTTCCTCATAAAACGCATCGAGGTACAACTTATGCAGAGGAGATAGATCATTGAAGATCAGGCCATAGGCTAGGAAGATGATGTCTTCATGAATCTCGTGGATTACTCGCTGCAGAGCCCCTTGCTCTTGCACGAGTCCATGTTGCATCAATACCGTCGCCGCCTTTAGTGTCGTAACCACGCGCGCAAGCTTCTGAACAAGAGCTTGCTCGGGAAGTCGCTCGACGTACCTGAAAACGAAGGACGTCTTGTATGGGATCTTCTGAGGCTGAGGTACGCGCTCAGCGAGGTTATGCACCGTGCGCTGCATATTCTGAAGCGCTGATCCGTACAACTCTTCTCGGCCCATTTCGTGAAACCTAACGTTGAAGCTGAGCCGCGAGCGGCGGCCTGCCGACGCGAGTCGGCTCGAGCGACTGGTTAGGCGTCATTGACTTCATTCCCTACAAGCGATGTCGAATCAAGAAGACGTGTCGCGTTGATGGCATAGGCCTTGAGGAACTCCTCCAGCGTTGTAGCGACTATCTGTGGCTCCCCATCAAAATGGTCAACCAAGACAGCGCTAGTGTCATTGAGGTTCGGCCTAAGTCGGTAGCACCAGCAACTCATCAAGTAGTCAGAGAACAGCACTCCGTCTCGTACGTTCTCTGCATTCTCAGCCTTTACTTCTTCCAACGGCCAAAGGCGCCAGTACTCGGCGTCCATTGTTTCCATGCCGCCTAGGCCGGCGTATAGGGCCACCACATCGGATGTTGCACGCGATCCGACGCTCTCGAATGCCTCGCAAACTTCGGCTCTTGTTCTTGAGGCGAGAAGATCCGTCCCATTGGTCCTCCAGCGATTGATGAGCGTAGGAAGTATGAGCATCTTTGACGCCTAACGTTGAAGCTGAGCCGCGAGCGGCGGCTTGCCGACGCGAGTCGGCTCGAGCGACTGGTTAGGCAGCACGTGCCGCGAACCCGAGTGATGGATTGCGCAAATGTTCTTCACGTTCTTACCGATCGCCGCGCTACTTGCTCTTCGAAAGTTGAACATTGACGGGCTTCGCTTCTAGCAGCGACACCAGACGGTAGTCACGACCTGGACGAGCCGCATCCACTACCCTACAAAAAGCCATCACGCTGTTATGCGCGCATTCAGCAGACATGCCTTCTGGCGCAGGGCCATTAAAGAATCTCTCTACATCCGCCGCAGCAGATTCATGCATTACGCACTTGAGGCATTCTTTAGGATCCTTCAGCGACTGCTGTCGAAGAATCCAGCCAGCCTCCGTCCGCTCCAGCACAAGAGGATTTGAGCTGAGGCTTCCATCTTTCTGGATGGTCGCGTACGTTCCCACATCGGAGTCATCAAGTGCGAAGGCAAGCTGCGAAAGAGCTACGCAGAGCACACCGACAGTTAGTTTCGCGATCATGTATTGCTGCCTAACGTTGAAGCTGAGCCGCGAGCGGCGGCTTGCCGACGCGAGTCGGCTCGAGCGACTGGTTAGGCCTCATTCTCTCGCCCAATGAAGAAGTTGACAGCCAACGAGGCCACGAGCATAGGGCCCGCGACAGATAGAGTGATTGCAACCAAGTCGTCAGACAGCCAACGAAAACAGGCGCCAACCCAAAGGAATGTGAGCATCGACGCAGCCCACACAGCGCCAATCCTGGCTGGGACAGAAAAGGCCCGAAACGTCGCAGTGCACAGGAGCGCAGCATTCGACACACCGCCAATTGCGCCGATGACGAACCCGAAGAGAACATAGAGTATTGATCCGTGCTCTCCAGATATCGCAGCGATAGCAATACCGCCGATCGAGCAGCAGACAAGCCAGGCGATCGCTGCGATGAGCGCACGTTTCCAATGGGAGCGAGCTGGCATGGACGCGGATATCTGGATGAGGCCTAACGTTGAAGCTGAGCCGCGAGCGGCGGCTTGCCGACGCGAGTCGGCTCGAGCGATTGGTTAGGCATCGGGAACGATAGAGCAACGCCACAAGTGATGCACACGTAGCCAACGTCCGGGGCGCTATGCGGAGAACCAGGATTCTCAAAGTAGCTTACGACGTCACCCGCGGCCTCTGCAGCAAGGCGAGCGACCTGAGGAAGGCTTGATTGCATTGAAGCCACGCGATTGATCCTGGACCAACCTTCCGAGATCTCTAGCAAATTGCATCCCGCTGCCTCGGCAGCAGCCAAGACAGCCTCCAAATGCTGGCAAGTTCGAAACGTATTCATGAGATTGCTCTAGCGAGAAGCAAATAGACCATCGGCGATGGCTCGCTGGTACTGCTCAATCGAATAGCCCTGGCACCGCTTTCGGAGTTCATCGATCACCTCCGGGCAAGCCGGCACGGGCTTAGATGCAATGCAATCAATGTAATCCCACTTCCCCTCACGGATTTCCACAGCGAGCAGGTATGCGACGTCTTCAAGTCTTTGCATGGCACAGAGCGTCATTGATGCCTAACGTTGAAGCTGAGCCGCGAGCGGCGGCTTGCCGACGCGAGTCGGCTCGAGCGACTGGTTAGGCCACATTCTTTGCAAACCAGAGACGAGTCTCCGGGCGGAAGAAGAGAGACCAAAGTATTACCGCAGAAGTAGCGATCTCAAATGAGGCACCAAGCCGGGCGGGCCATACAAGAGCACCGTAGTACTCCGGGTCCGGGAAGAAAAGCGTGTTTATCAGTACTCCGTAGAAGGAGATCCATCGCATGTAGGTCCAAGTCCATGGAACTCTGCGCATGAACAGCATTGCAACAAGGATGATGAGCAACGTCAAAGCGGGATTGAGCAGACGCCAAATTCCCGATTCATAGCCGACGGCGAGCGCGCCCATGATGGCAAGCGCGACAACGTAAAGGGAGCAGGCGATTCTCAGATGTCTTGGCATGTAGCCTAACGTCTGAGTTCACCGGTGGCCGTAGGCCGTCCGGTGGAACGATTGGTTAGGTCTCGATTCCGCTGCCACGCAGGACACACCTCGAAACCCAGACCGACTGAACTGCGGCGCCCGATTCTGAACCACCCAGCCCACGACTCGAAGATCGCGGTCGACCATCCGGCCTTCCTCGCGCACAAGCAGCGCCCTGCAACTCTGCGCAGGCTGGCTTTGCGCCAGGCCACCGAGCAGCCTCTCGCAGACCACTCGACAAACCGACTGCCAGGCGCGGCACTGCGGCGCGAAGCGCCTGCAACGAACTGACTGTTCTGCCTCGCCACAACAACGCGCCTGCGACTAGCGGAGGACTGACTTTGAAGCCTCCAAGCCTCGGCTGCTCCCGCGCTCGCACACTCGTCGTTCTCGCCGCATGGCAATGCAGCACTTTGACTTCGTGGGCAAGCGATCAGCAGCATTTCCCGAGACCTAACGTTAATTGACCATACTCGGTCACCCAGATTTTGGCCTTCTATCAGCTGTTCGTCATTCGAGTAAACACGCCTCGCCGCCATTGACGGCTGTCCTGGATCCGTAACGCGGTGGATTTCAATGGTGCGATAGATGGCCTAACTTTCTGTGTACATGTTCTTGGTGGAGGAGGGGGCAAGATGGCCGGGACCAGTCTGCCGAGAGGCCTTGATCCATCACTTGATGCCGCGGCTTGCCTGGACCCGGTTTCGGCGCCGGCCGCCGGCCCGCGGCCCGAGCCGCCTTCTGATCCGGTCCCCGCCGGTGCAGCGCGCAACACCCATGCGCCACCGCCGCGCCTGCTTGACCAGGTGCGCGAGGCGCTGCGGGTTCGCCACTATGCATTGAGAACGGAACAGGTCTATGTGGAGTGGATACGCCGCTACATACGCTTCCACGGCACGCGTCATCCGGCCGAGCTTGGTGCTGCCGAAGTCGAAGCCTTCCTGAGCTTCCTGGCGGCGGAACGCAACGTCACGGCCTCCACGCAGAATCAGGCCAAGTCCGCGTTGCTGTTCCTGTACGGGCAGGTCTTGCAACTCAATCTTCCCTGGCTGGGTGAGGTCGTCACCGCGCAAGCCCGTCGCCGCCTTCCCGTCGTGCTGACCAGCTCCGAGGCACGCTCGCTGCTCCTCGAGCTCAAGGGAACGGCCTGGCTGATCGCCTCGCTGCTCTACGGCACGGGCATGCGCGTCCTCGAAGGCCTGCGTCTGCGCGCCAAAGACATCGACTTCGAACGCCGCGAGATCATCGTCCGCGAAGGCAAGGGCGGCAAAGACCGCGTGACCGTGCTGCCCGAAAACCTCATCCTGCCGCTGCGCGACCAGTTGGCCACGGCCAAACGTCTGCATGAACTGGATCTGCGCGAAGGCTATGGCGCCGTCCACCTGCCCCATGCCCTGGCAGTCAAGATGCCGCAAGCGGCCCTGAGTTGGGGATGGCAATGGGTGTTTCCCAGCGCGCGGCGCTCCATCGATCCACGCAGCGGAGAGGTGCGGCGCCATCATCTGATGGAGCAATCGGTGCAGCGGGCCATTTCGGGCGCGGCCGGCCGCGCCGGCATCGTCAAGCCCTGCTCGCCTCACATCTTGCGCCACTCGTTCGCCACCCACCTGCTGCAGTCCGGCTATGACATCCGCACGGTGCAGGAGTTGCTGGGTCACGCCAACGTCAAGACCACCATGATCTACACGCATGTACTGAATCGGGGGGGTCGAGGGGTGCGGAGCCCGCTGGATCAGATCTGACCCCATTGCATGGCTGCGGTCACGGTCGGCCCCGCAGTCCCAAGCGGGCGAGCAAGGTTCAGACCCGCCCGCGCGTCCTTCGGCGCGGCACCAGAACCGGACGTCGCTCAGCCACCTCCGGCACAAACAACTCCATCACCCGCAGTTCCGCCCCATAGCGCCTGAACACCGAATTGCGCGACCAGAGCATCTGCGGCGAAGCCGGTTCGCCGACGGCGTGCTGCCACTGGCGCTGCATCTGCCTTCGCGTGTGGCCGTGTCGCGCCAGCCTGCGCGGCTGCAGCACGCTGCGGCTGACGCGCCGGTCGTGGTACAGCAGATCGGCCAGGGGCCGGTGGCCCAGTCCCTTGAGTGCGCGCCAGGGCCCGGCCAGGGCGCTCTGATGCAAGGCCGAACGGGCCCAGACCAGCGGCTTGCCATCGACCTTGAGGATGACCTCGCGCACCAGGGTAAGCCCGCGGCGCGGCAGACCGAGCGCCTGGCGCTCCAGGCGGCGCAACGGCGCGATGCGCTGGCTCAGCACCTGCACTTCAAAGCGCTGGCCCAGCCGTGCCAGGCGTCGGCTCAGAGAACCGGGTGCGCGCAGCCAGTCGCGCAGGCCCTCGCGGCTTGCGATTCCCATGGTTCCGCTGCTCAGTCGTTGTTGTTGTTGTTGTTGTTGTTGTTGCTGTTGCTGCTATTGCCGCTGCTGCTGCGGCCGAACTCGTCGCCCAGCTCCACGGCGCGCTGCTGGGCGGCCTTCACCGCCCGGCGGATCGCCTCGCCCACGCCGTCGGCTTCCATGCTGGTGAGCGCTGCATGCGTCGTACCGCCCTTGGACGTCACCCGCTCGCGCAGCACGCTGGGCGGCTCGGCCGACTGCAGGCCCAGGGCCGCGGCGCCTCCGCAGGTGGCCAGGGCCAGCTCGCGCGCCTGCTCGGCCGGCAGGCCCAGTTCGACACCGGCCGCCATCATGGCCTCGACCATGTAGAAGAAATACGCCGGGCCCGAACCCGACAGCGCGGTCACGGTGTCGAGGTCCTCCTCGCGGGCCACCCAGAGGCTGCGCCCGGTCGGCTCCAGCACGGCCTCGACCAGGGCCCGGTCGGCTTCATTCACCGCCGGCCGTGCAAACAGCCCGGCAATGCCCTGGCCGATCAGAGCCGGCGTATTGGGCATGGAGCGCACCACACGCTCGCTGCCGGTGGCCTGGCAGATCGCTTCGCTGCGGATACCGGCCATTACCGAGAGATGCAAGGCGCTCGCGGCCTTCACCGGTGCCGCTGCCGCGCCGAACATCTGTGGCTTCACAGCCCAGACCACCAGGTCGATTTCGCCCAGGCCATCGCCTGTAGCCGCGTCTTCCATCACCGGCAGGCCGGCAAAGTCCTGCCGCAGCTTGTCGCGCTGCGGCTCATAGGGCTCCACCACCGCCAGCCGCGCGGCCTCATGCCCGCTGCGCAGCAGGCCGCCGATGATGGCGCTGGCCATGTTTCCGCCGCCAATGAAGGCGATGCGGGCCGATGAGGCGGAAGCAACAGCAGGAAGCATGGGAGTGGTCATGGGACGGCTCATGTTGGCCCGAAGTCTAATCGCCGGCTCTGCCTCGCCCAGCCAGGCCGCGCACCCGGCGTCACGGCTTCATGGGCTAGGCGACCACGGCTTGGCCACCTATTCTTGGCGTCAGTCATCGCCATCAATTCAACAACAACGACGACAACAACGACGGGAGACCAACAAACATGAACAACAGCACCACCCCCTCGACACCCGCAGCGATGGAGCCGCTGCCCCCGCGCCCCGAGATGCCGGCCGAGCAGATGCTGGCCGCGGCGCGCCAGACCTATGCGCTGCTGCGCCAGCGCCGCACGGTGCGAGATTTCGATGCCGCCCGACCGGTGGCGCGAGAGCTGGTCGAGCAATGCCTGCTGGCCGCCGGCACCGCGCCCTCGGGCGCCAACCAGCAGCCTTGGCATTTCGTGGTGATCACCGACGCCACGATCAAGCACCAGATCCGCGAGGCAGCCGAGGCCGAAGAGCGAAGCTTTTACAGCGGCCGGGCGCCGCAAGAATGGCTGAACGCCCTGGCCCCGCTGGGCACCGACGCCAGCAAGCCCTTCCTGGACGAGGCGCCGCTGCTGATCGCCATCTTTGCGCAGAAGTACGGCGTGGACCCGGCCACCGGCCAGCGCTTCAGCCACTACTACGTGCCCGAGTCGGTGGGCATAGCCACCGGCTTCCTGATCGAGGCCCTGCACCGGGCCGGCCTGGCCACGCTGACCCACACGCCCAGCCCCATGGGCTTCCTGACCCGCATCTGCGGCCGGCCCGAGGCCGAGAAGCCGGTGATCTTGCTGGTCGTCGGTCATCCCAAGCCGGGCTGCCAGGTGCCGGTGCATGGCGGCGTCAAGAAGAAGCTGGACCAGTTCACGAGCTGGTTGTGAGTCGATCCAGCTGCTGCTTCCTCAGCTTCAGTGCAAGCCAGCCAGCAGGGCGGCATTGCCGCCGGCCGCCGCCGTGTTGATGGTCAGGGTCTGCTCGGCCGCGAAGCGATACAGCTGACGTGCATCCGCCGCCTCGGCCGCCGTGATCAGCGGCAGGATGGCGCCGCTGCGCTCGGCCAGCGCGCGTTGCACGGCGCGGGTCTGCGCGCTGGCTGCGGCCGCCACGCAGACGCCGGCCAGCTGCGGAGCCTGCAGCAGGGCGCGTTCGGCATCGACACCAAAGACTTGCAGTGCTGCGCCGGGCAGGCCGGCGCGTTGCAGGACCTGGCGCAGGCTGTCGGCGGCGCCCATGTCTTCAGCACCGACCAGGGCCACGCTGTTGCCGGCCGCCAGAGCGGCGGCCACGGCCGCGCCCAGCTCGGCCGGGTTGGCCTTCTGGGCCAGCACCGCAATCACGCCGCGGCCATGCAGTCGCAGCTCGTTGCTCTCGCCGGTCGGGCCGGGCAACTCGCGCTTGGCCAGCAGTGCCGGCGCGTCCTGAGCCAGACGACGCAGAGCAGCGGCCTCGCCGGCAGCGCCCAGCGCCTCGGCCGCGCGGCCCAGCAGGGCGGCTCGCGCTTCCAGGTCCACATCGGCCCACACGGCCTGGGCCTGGGCGAGTGCCTTCAGCTCCACGCTGGTGGCGCCAGCGGGCAAGAAGGCCGCAGCTTGTTCGCCGCTGCTACCGGCGGCTGATTGCGCCGGCGCGCAGAAGCGCCACAGGTAGTTCGGGCCGCCGGCCTTGGGGCCGGTGCCGCTCATGCCTTCGCCGCCGAAGGGCTGCACGCCGACCACGGCGCCGATGATGTTGCGGTTCACATAGACATTGCCGACCTTGGCCGACTCGGCCAGGCGCAGCGCGCGGCTGTCGATGCGGGTCTGGATGCCCAGCGTCAGGCCATAGCCCAGCGCGTTGATCTGGCGCACCACCTCGTCCACCTCGCCGCCCCAGCGCAGCACATGCAGCACCGGGCCGAAGATCTCCTGGCCCAGCTCGGCCACGCTGGCGATCTCGAAGGCCGCCGGCATCACCAGGCGCGGCACGGCGTCATGGGCGCGCGCCTCGGCGATCAGCCTGGCCTCCTTCTTGAGGCGAACCACATGGCGCTGGATGTTCTCGAAGGCCTCGTCGTCGATCACCGGGCCCACGTCGGTGGCCAGCTCGGCCGGATTGCCCACCCACAGCTCCTGCACCGCGCCCTTGATCATCTCGATCACGCCATCGGCAATGCTCTCGTGCACGCAAAGCAGGCGCAGGGCCGAGCAGCGCTGGCCGGCCGAGCGGAAGGCGCTCTGCACGACGGCATCGACCACCTGCTCGGGCAGTGCCGTCGAATCGACCACCATGGCGTTGATGCCACCGGTCTCGGCGATCAGGGGCACCGGGTGGCCATCCTTGGCGGCCAGCGAGCGGTTGATGATCTGGGCCACGGCGGTGGAGCCGGTGAAGCAGACGCCGGCCGTCTGCTCGGCCGCGACCAGGCGGGCGCCAACGGTCTCGCCCGCACCGTGCAGCAGCACCAGCGCATCGGCCGGCACGCCGGCTTCGTGCAAGAGCTCGACCATCTTCAGCGCCACGAAGGGCGTCTGCTCGGCCGGCTTGGCCGCCACCGTGTTGCCGGCCACCAGGGCCGCGACGACCTGGCCGGCAAAGATGGCCAGCGGGAAGTTCCAGGGGCTGATGCAGACGAAGACGCCGCGGCCTTGCATGGCCGTTCCGTGGCTTTGAGCTTCATCGGCGTAATAACGCAGAAAGTCCACTGCCTCTCGCACCTCGGCCACGCAGTCGCCCAGGGTCTTGTGGGCTTCCTTGACCAGCAGGGCGCAGAACTCGGCCAGGCGGGCGTCCAGCAGGTCGCCGGCACGGCGCAGGATGGCGGCGCGCTCGCTCACCGGCTTGCCGTTCCAGGCCGCGAAGCCGCCTTGCAGCAGCTTCATCGCGGCGTCGACCTGCTCGGCCGTGGCCTCGGCTACCGGCAAGACCTGGCCCTCGGCCAGTGCATTCAGCAGCGGCTCGCGCTGGGCGATGCTGGTCAGGTCGGCGCCGGTGGAGTTGGCGCGGCCCTGGCCGATGCGGTCGCGGTACAGGTCCACCGGCAGGGGCAGTGCCGTGTCGCCCTGCAGCTGCTCCAGCGGCGAGGCCAGCAGCTCCTCGGGGCGGACCTGCGGGTCGGCCAGCTGGTGGACGAACGAAGAGTTGGCGCCGTTCTCCAGCAGGCGGCGCACCAGGTAGGCCAGCAGGTCGCGGTGCTCACCCACCGGCGCGTAGACGCGGCAGGGGATGGAGCCATCCTTCAAAACCTCGCGGTAGATGCCCTCGCCCATGCCGTGCAGGCGCTGCATCTCAAACTCGGCGCCGGCCTGGCGGGCCATCTGCACGATGGCGGCGATGGTGCCGGCGTTGTGGCTGGCGAACTGCGGATAGATCACGTCGGCATGGGCGATCAGGGCCTGCGCGCAGGCCAGGTAGCTGACGTCCGTGTGCTGCTTGTGGGTGAACACCGGATAAGCCGGCAGGCCCTGCTCCTGGGCGCGCTTGATCTCGCCGTCCCAGTAGGCGCCCTTGACCAGGCGCACCATGAAGCGCAGCCCATGCTTGCGGGCAATGGCGGCCACCTCGTGGACGACCTGCAGCGCACGGTTCTGATAAGCCTGCACCGCCAGGCCGAAGCCGCGCCACTTGGGATAGGCGCCGGCAATGCGCTCGGCCACGGCATCCAGCAATTCCAGCGACAGCTCGAGGCGGTCCACCTCCTCGGCATCGATGGTCAGATTGATGTTGGCGCTGGCGGCGCGCTCGACCAGCTGCCACACGCGCGGCAGCAGCTCGGCGTAGACACGCTCACGCTGCAGAACCTCATACCGCGAGAAAAGCGCGGAGAGCTTGATCGAGATGCCGTCCGAGCTTTCCGGCGAAACCGCCTTGCGGCCGCCGGCAATCGCCTCGATGGCGCTCAGGTAGGAAGCCTGGTAGCGGGCCGCGTCATGCTCGGTGCGGGCGCCTTCGCCCAGCATGTCGTAGGAGAAGCGCAGCTGGTGCTGGACCTTGCGGGCCGCATCGGCCTCGCCCATGGCCTCGCGGATATTGCGGCCCAGCACGAACTGGCGGCCCAGCAGTTGGATGGCGCGCACCGTGGCCGCCACCACGGTCTGCGAGCCCAGGCGGGTGAACAGGCCGCCGCTGCCCTCGGCCTCGGGCAGGAATTTCTTTGACAGCGAGATGGCGCTGGCGGCCAGCGAGGCCAGCATCTTGTGCGGGCCTTCGGAGCCACCGTCGAAATCCGCGCGACCCAGCTGGTCGGCGGTCAGGGCGATGGCCGTCTCGGCATCGGGCACTCGCAACAGCGCTTCGGCCAGGCGCATCAGGGCCAGGCCTTCGGCGCTGGTGATCGGGTATTCGCGCAGCAGCGACTCCATGGCCCAGAACGGAGCCGGGTTGCCACGCACCTCTTCCACCCAGGGCTTGGCCATGCGGATCACGGCCTCCCAGTCCATCTGCGACGCCAGCTGGGCGGCCAGGGCCTCGACCACCGGGCGTTCGCTCCGGTACGGGAAAGGCAGGCGGGCACGTTCGGGCGGCAGGACGAAGCTGGTCATGGCGGGGCTCCTTGGAGCGGCAGGGATTTAGCGAAGAGTGGAACTTTAGGCCGCGGGACGCTGAATTAAATTCCAAGTCTTGCGCAAGATCTAGTTGAAAATCCGGCCATGGCCGACGACTCCCTGCCCTCCCGCGAACTCGACAAGATCGATGCCCGGCTGCTGCGCGTGCTGCAGCAGGACGGCCGGATTTCCAACCTCAAGCTGGCCGAGGCGGTGCACCTGTCTCCCACCGCCGTGCTGGAGCGGGTCAAGCGCCTGACCCGCGAGGGCTACATCCTCGGCTACGAAGCCCGGCTCAACCCGGCCAAGCTGGGCGCTTCCATGCTGGTTTTCATCGAGATCCTGCTGGACCGCACGGTGCAGGACGTGATGGACAACTTCAAGGCCGCGGTCCAGGCCCGGCCCGAGATCCTGGAATGCCACCTGGTGGCCGGCGGTTTCGACTACCTGCTCAAGACCCGGGTCTCGGACATGACGGCCTACCGCGAGTTCATTGGCAGCGTGATCTGGACCCTGCCCGGCGTGCGCGAGACCCGCACCTATGCGGTGATGGAAGAGGTCAAGAACACCACGGCCTTGCCGATCTGAGCCCGCTCCGCAAGCCGGCCCCCCATCGGTGGGAGCGGGGTCGGCCTCCCCCACGAGGGACCTCCTCGGTGTGATGGGCGGCCTGCGGCGGCAGCCCGACGATGGCGCCAGTCCAGCAACAACGGCCACGAACCGGAGCCCGCCATGCAATACGCCACCCACCACCAGCCCTCGGCCGCCACCCTGCAGCACTGCGCCCGCGAGGCCATGCAGGGTCGCTGCGGGTGGTTCGATTCCAGCTTCGAGCTGAACCACGGCCTGGAAATCAGCGAAGTGGACAGCCAGCTCGACTTCGACCTGTGGATCGTGGCCTTCGATGTGGCCCAGGCCTTGAAGCACTGAGTGAGCCGGCGCTCACTCAGACATCGAAGAACACCGTCTCGCCCTCGCCCTGCAGACGGATGTCGAAGTGGTAACGGGCCGGCCCGCCCGACAGGCGCCGCGCGATCAGGCGGGCACGCCGGACCGGATCGGCGATGGCCAGCAGCACCGGGTCGCGGGCATTGGCCTCGGCCTGGTCCTCGAAATACAGCCGGGTGTGCAGGCCCTGGTTGATGCCGCGGGCCAGCAGCAGCAGGCAGACATGAGGGGCTTGCGGCCCGCAGTCCGGCAGGCTGGCTTCGAAGCGGAACAGGCCGCTGGCGGCGTCGGCCGCGGCGCGGGCCCAGGCCGGAGCCTGGAGGTCGGGCAACCAGGCCTCCACCAGCAGGTCCCGCAGCGGCTCGCCGGCGCCGTCGTAGACGCAGCCTTCAATGACAATTCGTGGCCGGCCTTCGACCCCCAGCCTCGGACCCGCCGTGGCCACGGCAAACGGCGAGTCCAGGCCCGCGGCCCCGGGCAGCAGGCCGATGTGGACGAAGGGGCCGGCCGTCTGCGAAGCGCTTTCGCGGTGGCGGCGGCTCATGCCCGCGGCTCCTCGAACAGCGTCGCCTGCCG
This sequence comes from Pelomonas sp. SE-A7, assembly GCF_030345705.1. NCBI lineage: Bacteria > Pseudomonadati > Pseudomonadota > Betaproteobacteria > Burkholderiales > Sphaerotilaceae > Roseateles > Pelomonas sp. SE-A7. The sequence goes on along the minus strand of NZ_JAUASW010000003.1, from coordinate 630,935 downwards.
GCCGCGCAGGATGATGTCCCAGCGGTAGGCGCGCAGGTCCATGGCCTGGTCGGCGGCCGGGTCGTAGCGGGCCACCAGGCCGCGGATCTGCTCCTCGCTGGCAATGCTGTGGACGATGGGGCAGCGCTGGATCAGCGGGTCGCCCTCGAAGTACATCTGGGTCACCAGGCGCTGGCACCAGGCCTCGCCGGCCAGCGAGAAGTGGATATGGGCAGGCCGCCATTCGGCCCGGTGGTTGGGCCAGGGATAGGCGCCGGGCCGGATGGTGAGAAAGCGGTAGTGGCCCTGCTCGTCGGTCAGCGTGCGGCCGCAGCCGCCGAAGTGAGGATCCAGCGGCGCCAGGTACTGGTCGCGGGGGTGGCGGTAGCGGCCACCGGCATTGGCCTGCCAGACCTCGATCAAGACGTTCGGCTGGGGCCGGCCCTGCTCGTCCAGCACCACGCCATGGATCAGCAGCCGCTCGCCGATCGGCAGGCCGCCGCGGGCGCTGTTGAGTATCAGGTCATGGTCCAGCGCGCCCAGGTCCTCCCGACGCAAGCGCGGGCCCCGGGTCTCGGAAGCCGTGGGTTCCAGGCGCAGCAGCGGTTGGGCGGGCGCGCGCAGCAGGCTGCTCTTGTAGCCCGGACTCAGGGCCGGCGGATGGTCGCCGGGATTGCGCGGAACGAAGAGCTGCTGCTGGGACATTCGAGCCTCCACGGAAGACCCAGCATGCCAAGCGCCCGCAGGCCCGGCAAGGCGGCGACTACCAGTGCCGGAACGGGTGGGCTGCCAGGTTCGAGTTGAAGTAGCGCGGGTCCTCGGTGACCTCGGCACCCAACCAGGCCGGCCGTTCGAACGCCTGAGCCTCGTCGGGCAATTCGATCTCGGCCACGACCAGGCCGGCGTTGTCGCCGAGGAACTCGTCCACCTCCCAGCAGAGCCCGCCGCCGGCCTCGACCCGGTGCCGCCATTTCTCCACCAGCGGGCCGTCGCAGAGCTTGAGCAGCTGCTCGGCGTCCGCCAGCGGAATCTCGTATTCGAACTCGGCGCGCGTGGCACCAACCGAGCGGCCCTTGATGGTCAGCCAGGCCTTTGTGCCGACCTGGCGGACACGCACCGTGCGCGCCGGGTCGCGGGACAGATAGCCCTGGCAGTAGCGCTGGGCATCGGCCTGACGCCAGCCCTCGCCTGTCACCAGAAATTTGCGTTCGATTTCGACAGACATGCAGCTCAGCGCTTCAGAGGTTCGCCACTGAGGTGAATAGCCATACCGGCATAGTTCTCCCGGACCCGGTGTTCGCCATAGCAGAGCAGATGCAGCACGGCCGGCGGCCGGCGTGCCCAGCTGGCCCAGGCCAGCGGCGTGTCGCCATGGGCGTCGCGGACCTCCACCTGGGCGCCGGCATCGAGCAGCAGGCGCAAGGTGTCCGGCGTGCCAACCAGGGCGGCGCGGTGCAGGGCGGTCTCGCCGCGAGTACGGGCGTCGCGCATGAAGCCGCCGGTGGGCTGGCCGACCAGGGTCTTGGCATGGACATCGGCACCCGCGTCCAGCAGCACCTTCAGCACGCGGTCGCGGCCAATGCGTTCGTCATGGCAAAGGGCGGCATGCAGGGCGGTCTCGCCGGTGTCGCTCAGTGCATGGTCCGTCGGCGCGCCCTGCTCGACCAGGAACTGCACCAGGCGCCAATGGCCATGGAAGGCCGCGCCGTTCAGGCCCAGGTCGTCGCCCAGTTCGGACAGCGCCTGGCCGCGCTCCATCAGCACGCGCAGCGCGGTGACGTCGCCGTAGTAGGCGCTCCATTGCAGAAGACTGGCCCCATCGACCCGGGCATCGGCCGAGCCGCCGTCGGCGAGGCGATCCAGGATCAGGTCGGTGCGGCCAGCGGCGATGCGCTGCAGGATGCGGGTCGGGTCCATGGCCGGATTGTGGCCGCGGACCCGGGTTCCGGCCAGTCAGGCCAGCTGCAGATGGCGGCGGTTTTCCTGGGCCGGCAAGGCGACCCGCGGAGCGACGAAGTCCTCGGCCGGAGCCGGGCGGCCATAGAACCAGCCCTGGGCCCAGTCGCAGCCTTCGCGGCGCAGCCATTCGGCCTGCTCGGCGGTTTCCACGCCCTCGGCCAGCACGTCCAGGCCGAGGCTGCGGGCCAGCACGATGACGGTGCGGGCGATGGCGGAGACGTTGGCATCGCTGCCCAGCTCGTGGACGAAGCTGCGGTCGATCTTCAGCGTCTGGATCGGCATGCGCTTGAGATAGCTCAGCGAGGAGTAGCCGGTGCCGAAGTCGTCGATGGCCACGCGCACGCCACGCTGGGTCAACCGGTTCATCAGCTCGATGGCGCCCTCGGCGTCTTCCAGCAGCAGGCTCTCGGTGACTTCCAGTTCCAGCGCCTGCGGCGGGCAGCCGGTTTCAAGCAGGATCTGCTCCACGCATTCGACGAAATCGCTCTGGCGCAGCTGGCGGGCCGACACGTTGACCGCCACCTGCTGCGGCTTGCCCGGCTGGCCTTGCCAGCGCGCGGCCTGGGCGCAGGCCTGCTCGAGCACCCAGCGGCCGATCGGGATGATCAGGCCGGTTTCCTCAGCCAGCGGGATGAACTCGGCCGGCGAGATCGGGCCGCGGGTCGGATGGCGCCAGCGCAGCAGGGCCTCGGCACCGATCAGCGCGCCGTCGGAGAGGCGCACCTGGGGCTGGTATTCCAGGCGGAACTGCGCGGCCTCGTTGGCCTGGCGCAGCGCATGGGTCAGCTCGAAGCGCTGCTGGACCATGCGGGTCAGCTCGGGCCGGTAGGACTGCACCGTATTGCGGGCGCTGGCCTTGGCGCGGCACATCGCGGCCTCGGCGTTGCGCAACAGCGAATCGACGTTTTCGCCGTCGGTCGGGAATAGCGCCAGACCCACGCTGGCGCCCAGGTTGAAGGTCTGGCTGCCCACCCGGACCGGCTCGCAGATCGACTGGATCAGCCGGTCGCCCAGGCGCATCGAGGTTTCCTCGTCGACCAGGCCGGACAGCACCACGACGAATTCGTCGGCACCGACCCGGGCGACCGAGTCGCTGGCCCGCACCACGTTGACGAAACGCTCGGCCGCTTCGCGCAGCACGGCGTCGCCGGCGGCATGGCCGGCAATGTCGTTGACCTCGCGGAAGCCGTCCAGGTCGATGTAGAGCACGGCCACGCAAGTGTGGTCGCGCTGGGCGATGTGGATCTGGCGCTCGATGCGGTCGCGCAGCAGGGCCAGATTGGGCAGGCCGGTCAGGCGGTCGTGCAGCGACTGGTGCAGGAGCTCGGCCTCGGTCTCCTTGATGCGCGAGATGTCGGTCAGCACCATCAGGTACTGCTGCGGATTGCTGCCGCTGGCCGGCACCTTGACCAGGGTCGCCCAGATGGGCACCGCCGTCCCGTCGCGACGGCGGTCCACCAGCTCGCCGCTCCACTTGCCGGCGTTGTCCACCCTGCCCCAGAGGTCCTGTTGCAGATCGGCGTCCAGCGCGATGGCGCGCAACATCTCGGGCGTCTGGCCCATCAGCTCATGACGCTCATGGCCGCTGATGCGGCAGGCCGCCGGATTCAGGTCGACGATGCGCAGCTCGGCATCCATCACCAGGATGCCCTCGCCGCAATGCTCGAACACGGTGGCGGCGCGGCGGGCATGGTCCATGGCCTGCTGCAGCGCCGTCACGTCACGGGCAACGCCGATCTGGCCCAGGTACTCGCCTTCTTCGTAGACCGGCGCCTGCAGCACGTCCAGGCAGGCCCGGCTGCCGTCGGCGCGCTCGATCCAGCTGAGCTTGCGCTGCACGGCTTCGCGGCTGCCGGCGATGGCCTGCGTCCATTGCGGCGCCTGGTTCAGTTGCTCGTCGCGCCGGCCCAGCACTTCGGCCTCGCTGAGTCCGCTCAAGCGGCTGAAGGCCGGGTTGCTGCCGTCGTAGGCGTCGCCGGCATCCTTGAAATACACCGGGTCGGGAATGGCGTTGAGCAGGGCCACCAGACGGCCGCGCTCACCACGCACCCGGCGCAGCACTTCGCGACGCGCCTTCAGGCGCAGCCGCTGCCAGCGCAGCAGACCCAAACCCAGGGCCATGCCCAGCACGCCCAGCAGGCCGAAGGCGAACAGCCACAGCTCGGGCCGACCCAACAGGGCCGCCGGACCGGCATTCACAGCATTCGTCACCTGCGCCTGGGCCGGCACGATGGCCAGCCCGGTCCACAGGGCCCAACAGCCTTGGCGAAACATCGTCAAGCTCATCTAGTTCCGAACCTTTTCCGTTGTCGCCGGTTCTTGGCCAGCGCGGTGGTGGTGGTCGATTGCCCTGGTACGGCGGGGCATCCCTCAACGTCGACCGGAGCGGAGTTTGGACCTAGGGGGTTGACGGGGCCTAAGGGTTGGCCATTAGGAGCCACAGGCCAAGCCAGCAATTGCTCACGCTTTGAGCTGGTGCGTGCAGGCCGGGCGATTGCCGCCCGGCGGACTCAGAGGCTGAGCGCCAGCTTGGTGCCCTGCAGGATGGCCCGCTTGGCGTCGAGTTCGCCGGCCTCCAGCGCTCCGCCGACCAGATGCACCCGCAGGCCGGCCGCGCGCAGGGGTTCTTCCAGCTCGCGCAGCGGCTCCTGGCCGGCGCACAGCACGATGCTGTCCACGGCCAGCAGCTCCAGGTCGCGGCGGTCTTCGCCGTGGCTGATCCACAGGCCCTCGGCGGTGATCTTCTCGTAGTTGACCCCGCCGACCATCTCGACCTGCTTCATCTTCAGCGCCGCGCGGTGGATCCAGCCGGTGGTCTTGCCCAGGCCGGCGCCCAGCTTGCCGCTCTTGCGCTGCAGCAAGGTGATCTCGCGCGCCGGGTCGGCCGGGGCCGGCCGCACCACGCCGCCGCGCACCTCGGCCGGATCGGCCACCCCCCATTCGCGCCGCCAGGCCGGCGCATCCAGCGCCAGTGCATGGCCTTCATCGACCAGGAACTCGGCCACGTCGAAGCCAATGCCGCCCGCGCCGACTATGGCCACGCGCCGGCCCACGCTCTTGCGACGCAGCAGCACGTCTATATAGGACAGCACCAGGTCGGGGTGGTCGTCCTGGCCCGGGATGCGCGGGTTGCGCGGCGTCACGCCGGTGGCCAGCAGCACCTCGTCGAAACCCTTGAGCTGCTCGACGCCGACGCGCCGGTTCAGCTGCAGCTCGACACCGGTCAGCTCGATGCGGCGGCGGAAGTAGCGCAGCGTCTCGCTGAACTCCTCCTTGCCCGGGATGCGTCTGGCCAGGTTGAACTGGCCGCCTATCTCGGTGGCCGAATCGAACAGCTGCACCGCATGGCCGCGCTCGGCCAGCAGCGTCGAGGCCGCCAGGCCGGCCGGACCGGCGCCGACGACGGCGATCTTCTTGCGCGGCGTGCGGGTCGCGGCGATGGGCACCACGGCCAGCTCGCGCTCGTAGGCGGCACGCGGGTTGACCAGGCAGGTCGAGATCTTCTGCGCGAAGGTGTGGTCCAGGCAGGCCTGGTTGCAGGCGATGCAGGTGTTGATCTCGTCGGCCCGGTTCTCGCGCGCCTTCCTGACGAAGTCGGCATCGGCCAGGAAGGGCCGGGCCATGCTGACCATGTCGGCGGCGCCCTCGGCCAGCACGTTCTCGGCCACCTCGGGCATGTTGATGCGGTTGCTGGTGATCAGCGGCGTGGTGATGCCCTCGGCCCGCAGGGCCGTGCGCAGCTTCTGCGTCACCCAGGCGAAGCCGGCGCGAGGCACCGAGGTGGCGATGGTGGGCACCCGCGCCTCATGCCAGCCGATGCCGGTATTGATGATCGTAGCGCCGCCCTTGGCGACCCGTCGGGCCAGCTCCAGCACCTCGTCCCAGCTGCTGCCGTCCGGGATCAGGTCCAGCATGGAGAGCCGGTAGATGATGATGAAGTCCGGCCCCACGGCCTCGCGCATGCGCGCCAGGATCTCCAGCGGCAGGCGCATCCGGTTCTCGTAGGCGCCGCCCCAGCGGTCCTGCCGCTGGTTGGTGTGGGTGACCAGGAACTGGTTGATGAAATAGCCCTCGGACCCCATCACCTCGACGCCGTCGTAGCCGGCCTCGCGGGCCAGCCTGGCGCAGCGGATGAAGGCGCGGATCTGCCGTTCGATGCCACGCTCCGAGAGTTCACGCGGCGTGAAAGGCGAGATCGGCGACTGGATGCGGGAGGGCGCAACGCACAGCGGGTGATAGCCGTAGCGGCCGGTGTGCAGGATCTGCAGGGCGATCTTGCCGCCCTCGGCATGGACCGCATCGGTGATCACTTTGTGCCGCCGCGCCGCGCCGCCGGTGGCCAGCGTGCCGGCAAAAGGCTTGGCCCAGCCCTCGATGTTGGGTGCGAAGCCGCCGGTCACGATCAGCCCCACCTCGCCCCTGGCCCGCTCGGCGAAGAAGGCCGCCATGCGCTCGAAATGCTTGCGCCCGTCTTCCAGGCCGGTGTGCATGCTGCCCATCAGCACCCGGTTCTTCAGCGTGGTGAAGCCCAGGTCCAGGGGTTCGAGCAGGCGGGGATAAGGCATGGGGGTCTCCGGCATGAACGGCGCCTTGGTCGACTCGCAAGGCGCGGGCCATGCTAGCAGCGGGTGACGACCGGAAAACTGGGGGGATCGCTCTATGCTTTACAGTCCTACAAATTGCGACGCGGGGTGGATACAAGTCCCGCGTCCAATCGCGACCATATTTTGCTCAGGAGAAAGTGCAATGCGCTTTGGAAGTTTGGCCACGCTGGTGGCACTTGTCGGCAGCACGCTGCTGGCCGCCTGCGGTGGCGGCGGCGGTGGTAGCAGCAGCAGCAATGCGCAGATGCGCTTGATCAATGCCAGCGTCGGCTACAGCTCGCTCGATTTCACGATCGGCACCACCAAGACCAATACCGGCGTCGCCTACGCCACCGCCGGCACCTATGCCGACGTGAACACCGGCTCGACCGCCAGCCAGGTCCAGGCCAACGGCACCGGCACCACCCTGGTCTCGATCAGCCCCACCCTGACCGGTGGCAGCAAGTACAGCGTGATCGCCTACGGCTGGTCGGGCGCTCTGCGCACCACCCTGCTGCAGGAAGAAGAAGCCGTGCCGACCACGGCCGGCACCTCGAAGCTGCTGGTCCTGAACGAAGCCGCAGACGCCGGCGCCCTGGACGTCTACCTGACGGGCGCCACCGACAGCCTGGACAACGCTTCGCCCATGGCCACCGGCATCGTGGGCGGCGCCAGCAGCGGTTACATCGGCCTGAACAGCGGCTCGTTCCGCGTTCGCGTGACCGGCAACGGCAACCGCAACGACGTCCGCCTGGACATTCCGTCGATCTCGCTGGAAGCCCTCAAGGTCCACAGCCTGATCATCACCCCGACCCAGGGCGGCGTGCTGGTCAACGGCATCTTCATGCAGCAGCAAGGCAACCCGACCAACTATGCCAACAACACGGCCCGCGCCCGTGTCGTGGCTTCGGTGGCCAACAACGCCCAGGTCGGCTCGACCAGCGGCGGCAAGACCCTGCTGCAGAACTCGGTGGCCCCGACCATCGGTGACTACCTGACCCTGCCGGCCGGCAGCAACGCGATCAACACCACGGTCAACGGCACGGCCATGGCCGCCGCCAACGTCAACCTGACCGCCGGTGGCGACTACACGCTGATGGTCTGGGGCGACGCCTCGGCACCGCAGCTGGTCGTGTTCCCTGACGACAACCGCCTGCCGACCACGGCCGGCACCGCCAAGATGCGCCTGATCAACGGCGTGGCCGGTGCACCCGCCGGCCTGACGCTGACGCTGGACTTCAGCGCCATCGCCAGCACCATCGTGCCGGGCACCGTGTCCAGCCAGCTGACCGTGCCCGCCAGCACCAGCTCGCAGCTGTCCGTCACCTCGCCGGTCTCGCCCACGCCGCTGTTCAAGGAAACCGGCCTGACCATCAACCAGAACGGCATCTACACGGTGTTCGTGATGGGTGGTGGCGCCGTGGCGCCGCAAGGCGTGCTGCGTCGCGAGCGCTGATCCAACAAGCCAGGCCCCGGCCTGCCAAGCCCCGCGCTCTTCGAGCCGGGGCTTTTTTCTTGCCCGCGCGGGGCGGCTTCAGGGCAGCACGCGCAACTCGACCAGGCTGGAGCCGTTGCGCTGGCCCGGTCCGAAATGCACATGGAAGCCGCCCAGGTCCAGCTGGCCGACCGACTCCAGGCCCTGCGCCAGGCTCTCGCGGGTCAGCGGCGCCTTGGCACGGCGCAGGCCTTCGGCCATCACCTTGGCGGCCAGGTAGCCCTCCAGGCTGATGGAGTCGAACTGCCTGTCGCCGGCCTCGCGCATGGCCTGCTGGTATTCGGCCACCACCGGCAGGGCGCGGTCTTCGGGATCGGGGACGACCTGGGCCACGGTCAGGCCCTTGGCCAGCGGCTTGCCCAGGGCATGGCGCAACTGCTCCATGCCGGCGAAGGACAGCGCATAGAAGCGTCCGCGGAAGCCCTTGGCCCGCGCCTGGCGCACGAAGGCAGCGCTGCTGGCATAGGTCGACACCATGAAGATCGCATCGGCCGGACTGGCCTGTACCAGGGCCTCCACCGCCTCGGCCACCTCGGCCGTGTTGCGCTTGACCGTGTCGGTGGCCAGGATCTGCAGGCCCTGCGCACCGGCCACGGCGCGCATGGCCTCCAGGCCGGCTCGGCCGAAGAGGTCCGCCTGGTAGAACACATTGAGCGTGTGGATCCCGGCGATCTTCATGGCAACCGCCAGCTGCTGGGCTTCTTCGCGGTAGCTGGCGCGCACATTGAAGACCAGCGGGCGGTAGGGGCTGCGCAGCACATCTGCCCCGGTGTAGGCGCCGACGAAAGGAATGGACCAGCGCTTCACATAGGGCAGGGCCATATTGCTGGTGGGCGTGCCCACGTAGCCGAACAGGGCCAGCACACGGGGGTCTTCCACCAGCTTGCGGGTATTGAGGTCGGCCTTGTCGGATTCGTAGGCGTCGTCGAGCAGGTCCACGACCACCCGGGCTCCGCCGATGCCGCCCTGTGCATTGAGCTGGTTGAAGTAGGCGCCGGCGCCGGCATGGAAGCGCTGGCCCAGGCCGGCGGCCGGGCCGCTGAGCGCCGCCGAGGCGCCGATGCGGATCTCCGGGCCGGCGGCGCTCGCCCATGCCGACGGCGCGCCCAGCAGGGCCGCCGCCAGCGTCAGCAGGGTTCGCCTCGGGTTGCGCATCGCTCCTACAGCCAAGACTTTGCGGCGAGTCTACGGGCCGGCCGCCGTGCCGGCGCTTCGATCCGCGGCGGCCGGCGTACAAAACATCACGCTCGCCCGCCCCAAGCCGCCACAGACCTTACCAGACCCGGCAGCGCTGGGCATCCGGCTTGACCAGCTTCTGGCCCGGCTTGCAGCCGAAGGCCTTCTCGAACTCCGGCATGTTCACCACGACGCCGTTGATGCGGTAGCGGCCGGGCGAATGCGGGTCGGTCTTGGCCTTGACCCGCAGCGCCTCGGGCCGGGCGTCATTGCAGTCCCACTGGGCAAAGCCGACGAAGAAGCGCTGCTCGGGCGTGAGGCCGTCGCGCCGCTCGGGCGGGGTCTTCATGTCGGCGATCTGGGCCTGCCAGGCGGCCCAGGCCAGCACCAGGCCGCCCAGGTCGGCCAGGTCCTCGCCCAGCGTCAGCTTGCTGTTGATCTTGATGTCGTCGACCACGGTGTACCGGGCGTACTGGTCGGCCACGCAGGCAGCGCGCTTCTCGAAGGCGGCCGCATCCTTCTTGCCCCACCAGTCCTTGAGATTGCCCTGGCCGTCGAACTGGCGGCCCTCGTCGTCGAAGCCGTGGACCAGCTCATGGCCTATGGTGCCGCCGGTGTTGCCATAGTTGGGTGCATCGTCCAGCGCGGCGTCGTACAGCGGCGGCTGCAGCACGCCGGCCGGGAAGTTCATGTCGTTCATCTGCGGCTCGTAGGAGGCGTTGACCGTCTGCGGCGTCATGCCCCATTCGCCCCGGTCCAGCGGCTTGCCTATCTTGGCCAGCTGGCGGCGCAGCTCGAAGGCCTGGCCGGCCTGCACATTGGCGACGAAGCTGTTGAGGTCCACCTTGAGCGCGCCGTAGTCGCGCCAGCGGTCGGGGTAGCCGACCTTGTTGACGATGGCCTTGAGCTTGGCCTGGGCCTGGCGGCGCGTGGCCGGGCTCATCCATTCCAGCTTCTCGATGCGGGCCGCCATCGCATCCTCGATCTGGGCCGTCATCTTCAGCGTGGCCTCCTTCAGCGCCGGGCTGAAATTGCGCTCGACGAACTCCTGGCCCAGGGCCTCACCCATCTGGGCATCGACCAGCTCCACGCAGCGCTTCCAGCGGGCCTTGAGCTGGGGCACGCCGTTCAGGGTCTGGCCGAAGAAATCGAAATTGGCCTGGACCAGCTCGGGTGACAGCAGGGCCGCATGGCTGGAAAGCAGCTGCCAGCGCAGATAGCCCTTCAGCTCGGCCAGCGGCAGCTGCTTCACCATCTGCGCAAAGGCCTTCATGAAAGCCGGCTCGGTGACGTTGAAACGGCTCAGACCCTCGGGCGCACCCAGGTCCCGCTGGTACTGCGCCCAGTCAAAGCCCGGCGTCAGCGCCTGCAGTCCCTTGGCATCGACGGCATGGAAGCTCTTGTACGGGTCGCGCTTGTCGACCTTGCTCAGCGAGGCCCGGGCCAGCGCGGTCTCGATCTTCAGCACCGCACGGGCCTGGCTGCGAGCCGCCGTTGGCGAGGCGCCGGCCAGCTCCAGCAGTTGCGCCACATGGGCCTCGAACTGGCTGCGCAGCCGGGCCGACTTGGCGTCCTTGGCCAGGTAGTAGTCGCGGTCCGGCAGGCTCAGGCCGCCGGCCGTGGCGAAGGCGATCTGGCGGCTGGCATCGGCGAAGTCCTGGCCGGAAGAGAAGCGGAAGAAGAAGCGCTCGTTGTTGCTCGCCAGGTGCAGGGCGGCGAGCAGGGCCGGCAGTTCGCGCTTGTCGGCCAGGCCGTCGATTCTCTCCAGCAGCGGCTGCAGCGGCGCCAGGCCCTGGGCGCGGACCGCGTCCTCGTTCATGCAGGCGGCGAAGTAGTCGCCCATGCGCGCCTGGTTCGCCGTGCGCTCGGCGCCGCCAGCGGCCAGCTTGTCCAGGATGCCCCAGAGGTAGCGCTGGTTCTCGTTGGCCATCTTGGCGTAGACCGACCAGCGCGCCTGGTCCGCGGGGATGGGGTTGTTCTGGCTCCAGCGGCCGCAGGCGAACTGGTAGAGGTCCTCGCAGGGCTCGACCGTGCGGTCCATCGCGTTCACGTCCAGGCTGGGCGTGTAGGGCAGGGCGGCGAGCGGGGTTTCGGTGACAGGCTTGTCGGCTGCGGCCATGGCCAGGCCGGCGACCAGCAGGGCGGGAATCAGGAGCAGTTTGCTGCGCATGAAGAAGAGGGCGGGTTTGTGGGCCTCGTGGGCGAAGGCCGCATTCTCCGCCCGCGGGGGTCGGGCACTGCCGCCCCGCCGGCCCGGACAAACCCCTTGTGACTCAAGGCAGGGTGTAGCTCGCCAGCGCCTTGGGGAACTTCAGGAGCCACAGCCGGGTCTTGCGGTCCACCTCGTTGCCGCGGGCCACGCGCACGCCGACCGCGCCCGGCGTGCAGGCGCCGTCGTTGACGATGACGCCGTTGATGTCGACCGTGCAGGCCGTTGGGTCGCCCTCGATCAGCTTGCCGCCGGCATCGACCAGGCTGGTGCGCAGGCCGAAGTCGTTGTCGTTGATCAGGGCCAGGGTCTGTTCATCAACGAGGCTCAGGCCCTCGGCCTTCTCGGCCTTCCAGCCGGCGGCGTTCAGGTCCAGCAGCACGGTCTTCTTCAGCTTGACGACCTGCTTCCAGGGCGTGGCCACGGCCGTCGTGCCGTCGATGCTGTTCTTCTCCAGCTCGATGCCCAGGGCCGTGATGTCGGTGGCATTGGCCGGCAGCTCGACCAGCATCAGGAAGTTGCGCACCAGGCCATTGGCGTCGGCGCCCTGCTCGATCACGATGAAGCGGCCATTGCCCAGGCTCACCAGGTCGCCCAGCTTGGCGCTGCCGGTGCGATTGCGGTCCCAGGTCTCGCCCTTGCCGGCCAGCGCATAGTCCAGCGGATAGGCGAACAGGCGCGAGGTCTCGGTCTTGGGATCGAACTCCAGCCAGCGGGCGAACTGGGCGAAGTCGCGCACCTTGACCTTGTCGTTGCTCTTGCCGTCCTTGTCCATGTCGAAGCTGTCGGTCACCTCGATGGACTTGCCGGCACCGTCCAGCGGATCGATGGGGCTCTGCAGGAAGCCGTGCAGCTTGCCGCTGGCCTTGTCCTGCGCCAGGCCTTCCATGCCGCGGTTGCTGCGGCGCTGGGCCAGCACGGCCGGCAGCTTGCCGGCACCGGCGCCGGGCTCGTAGCGCTTGAGGATCACGCCGGTGGCGGCATCGATCTTGACGATGAAGGGGCCATATTCGTCCGAGGTCCAGAACACCTTGTTGGCCTCGTCGTAGACCAGGCTTTCGCTGTCCAGGCCCTTGGCGTCAAAGCCGCCCTTGGCGCCGTCGTAGCGCAGGCCATCGTCCAGCGGAATCTCCAGGCTGCTGCCGACCACGCCGAAGGGCGCGGGGCGGCCGGTGATCCTGGTGTTGGCGTCGGACTTCAGCGGCATCAGGCTGGCGATCCTGGCGCCGCCGCTGCCCACGCTGATCACGCCGATCGAGGGCGTGAAGCTGGGCGCCGGGAACATCTTGGTGATGCTGACGCTGGCCGGCAGGTCCGGGCGCGGCGCGTTGGGGCTGTCGCCATTGGGGCCGCGGTCGGTGATGCCCCAGAACTCCAGCTTGCCCTCGGCGGTCTTGCCCTTGAAGGCCAGGCCCGAGCCCACGGCCGGGTAGAAGCCCTTGGGGAAGTCCTTCTTGGCGGCGGTGTTCGTGCCTTCATAGGGCACGAACATCGAGGCTTCGGCCTGCAGCTCGTACTTGGTGATCAGGACCTCGCCACCGGCCGTGGCCTGGCTGCTCTTGCTGGTGCTCACCTGGCCCAGCTCGCCGGCCAGTGTGGACTCGTAATGCTCGGCCGAGGCGATGCGGCGCAGCTCGCCCAGGTTGCGGCTGGCGTAGCTCTGGCCGAAGGCATCGCTGGCGGCCGGCAGCAACGGCTTGAGCGCGGCCTCGAAGGCCGCCGGCGCCAGGCTGAAGTCCAGGCTCTTGCCCTTGAACGCATCGGCCACGGCGGCGGGGATGCGGATGCCGTTGCTGGCGTCATCGTCCTCGTCCAGCAGCTGCAGCAGGACCAGGCGGTTCACGAGCTGGGGCTTGCTCAGGTCGCTGGTCAGGGCCAGGTCGGACAGCATCACGCGCGGCGTGCACAGGCCGGTGCCCAGGTCGACATCGCCGAGCTTGAAGCGCACCAGATCTCCCTGCTTGCAGTTGAACGTGCCGTCGGCGCCGGTCGTGCCGGCGACGCCCGAGGGGCTGGCCGTGTAGGCCACGCCTTCGACCGCGGCATCGATCAGCTTACCGCTGAGGCTGGCCGGCTCGTCGTCACCGCCATTGCAGGCGGCCAGCAGGCCGACCAGGGCCAGGCTCAGGGGCGAGTACTTCCAGCGATTGCGGGACAACTTCTTCATCACGTGCGACTCCATCGCCGGCGGCGGCCGGGCAAATGGGCGGCACGATAGGGACGGGGCGTGACAGGGGCGTGTCAGCGCAGGCTGGCGTTCAGCTTGTCCAGCAGGGCCGAGCCGGGGCAGAGCTCGGCCTCGGCCAGCTGGTTCAGCGGCTTGGCCGAGGTCTTGAGCGCGGCATGCAGGTCGCGCGCCTCGGGGTCCACGTAGAGCAGGCCGGTCGGGATCACGCCCTGCGACTGCAAGGCCTGCAGGTGGTTCATCGCGGCCAGCTTGTCGGTGGGGTCGTAGTCGCTGAGCAGCCGCTTCAGGCGCAGCTGGGTGCCGTCGGCCTGTGGTACCAAGATCTCGGCCTCGTCGCCGCGGGCCTGCTGCTCGGCGTCCAGGTCGATGAAGTCGATGCGGTTCAGGGCCTCGTTGTGCTCGCGCACATGGTCGTAGGAGCGGGTGCTGCCGGCATGGTTGTTGAACGCCACGCAGGGGCTGATCACGTCGATGAAGGCAGCGCCGCCATGGCGGATGGCGCCCTCGATCAGCGGCACCAGCTGGGCCTTGTCGCCGGAGAAGCTGCGGGCCACATAGGTGGCGCCCAGTTGCAGGGCCAGGGCCACCAGGTCGATGGCGGTGTCGTGGTTCTCCGTGCCCTTCTTGGCCACCGAGCCGCGGTCGGCCGTGGCGCTGAACTGGCCCTTGGTCAGGCCGTAGACGCCGTTGTTCTCGACGATGTAGACCATGCGCACGCCGCGTCGCATCGCATGGGCGAACTGGCCGAGACCGATCGAGGCCGAGTCGCCGTCGCCCGACACGCCCAGGTAGAGCAGCTCGCGGTTGGCCAGGTTGGCGCCGGTCAGCACGCTGGGCATGCGGCCATGCACCGTGTTGAAGCCATGGCTGGCGCCGAGAAAATAGTCCGGCGTCTTGGAGCTGCAGCCTATGCCCGAGAGCTTGGCCACGCGGTGCGGGGCTATGTCCAGCTGCCAGCAGGCCTGGACGATGGCGCCCGAGATCGAGTCGTGGCCGCAGCCGGCGCACAGGGTCGAGACCTTGCCCTCGTAGTCGCGCCGGGTGTAGCCCACCGCGTTCTTCTGCAGCGAGGGATGGTGCAGCGATGGTTTGGCGAGATAGGTCATGGCGTGTCGTCTCAGCGCGGCGTGGTGGCCAGCGCATGCACATGGCGCGTGATCGCCTCGGTGATGAAGCGGGCGGTGATGGGCGTGCCGTCGAAATGCAGCACCTTGGTCAGCTTCGCTGGCGCTATGTCCAGCTCGTTGACCAGCAGGCTGCGCATCTGCGCGTCGCGGTTCTGCTCGACGACGAAGACCTGCTCATGGGCGTCGATGAATTCGCGCACCGAGGCCGGGAAGGGGAAGGCCCGCAGCCGCATCGCATCGAGATGGATGTCGGCGCCGGACAGCGCATGCAGGGCCTCGTCCATGGCCGGGCTGGTCGAGCCGAAATACAGCACACCCAGCCGGGTCTTGCTGGCCGCGACCCTGAGCTGCGGCTGCGGCACCAGGGTGGCCGCGGTGGCGAACTTCTTCAGCAGGCGCTCGACGTTGTAGACATAGTCCTCGCCCTTTTCCGAATAGCGGGCCTGCGGGTCGCGGGTCGTGCCGCGGGTGAAGTAGGCGCCCTTGCTCGGATGCGTGCCGGGCAGGGTGCGCCAGGGGATGCCGTCGCCATCCATGTCCTTGTAGCGCGCGAACTCCTTGCCGGCCTCGAGCTGCTCGGCCGTCATGACCTTGCCGCGGTCGAAGCCGCGGCCCTCAATCCAGGCCAGCGGCTCGCACAGGCGCTGGTTCATGCCTATGTCCAGGTCGGTCATCAGGAAGACCGGGGTCTGCAGCCGGTCGGCCAGGTCCAGGGCCGCGGCCGCCATCTCGAAGCATTCGCGCGGATCCTCGGGCAGCAGCAGCACATGCTTGGTGTCGCCATGCGAGGCATAGGCGGCGGCCACCAGGTCGGCCTGCTGGGTGCGCGTGGGCATGCCGGTGGACGGCCCGCCGCGCTGCACGTCGACGATGGTCAGCGGAATCTCGGCGAAATAGGCCAGGCCCAGGAACTCGCTCATCAGCGAGACGCCCGGCCCCGAGGTGGCGGTGAAGGCCCGCGCCCCGTTCCAGCCGGCGCCGGTGATCATGCCTATCGAGGCGATCTCGTCCTCGGCCTGGACGATGGCATAGCGCTTCTCGCCCGTGGCCGCATCGACCCGGTACTTGCCGCAGTACTTCTCGAAGGCCTCGGCCACCGATGAGGACGGCGTGATCGGGTACCAGGCGCAGACCGTGGCGCCACCGTAGACCATGCCCAGCGCCGTGGCCGCATTGCCGTCCACGAAGATGCGCTGGCCCACGCTGTCGGCGCGCCTGACTTGCAGGGCGAGCAGGCCGCCGAGGTGGTCGCGCGCGAACTCGCGGCCGGCATGCAGGGCGCGCACGTTCGAGTCCAGCAGCTTTTCCTTGCCGCGGTACTGCTCGGCGA
The DNA here is from genome assembly GCF_030345705.1 of Pelomonas sp. SE-A7. Taxonomy (NCBI): domain Bacteria; kingdom Pseudomonadati; phylum Pseudomonadota; class Betaproteobacteria; order Burkholderiales; family Sphaerotilaceae; genus Roseateles; species Pelomonas sp. SE-A7. Next base: position 614,889 of record NZ_JAUASW010000003.1, on the reverse strand, counting down.
ACAGTTTTTCTATGACCGCCGGCTCAATGCCCATCAGCTGCGACAGCGCCCCCAGCACCATGATGTTCTTGAACAGCTGGCGCTGGCGCGAGTCCTCGTAGGTGGCATTGCAGATCGCCGTGACCGGCATGGCGATCACATGCAGGTCCTCGCGGAAGGCGCTGGGCGGCAGCGGCCGGGTCGAGTCGTAGAACAGGTAGCCGCCGGGGCTGATCTCCTTCAGGTCGGCGTCCCAGGTCTGCGGGTTCATCGCCACCATCAGGTCCACGCCGCCGCGCCGGCCCAGCCAGCCGGCTTCGCTGACCCGCACCTCGTACCAGGTCGGCAGGCCCTGGATATTGCTGGGGAAGATGTTGCGCGGGCTGACCGACACGCCCATGCGCAGGATGGCCTTGGCGAACAACTCGTTGGCCGAGGCCGAGCCCGAGCCGTTCACGTTGGCGAACTTGACGACGAAGTCGTTGACCGCTTCGATACGGCTCATGCCATCGCCCTCCGCGTCTCATGGTCCCGGCAGGCGGCGCCGGCCTTGGTCGTGACCAGCAGGAACTTCTGCATGTCCCAGGCCCCGGTCGGACAGCGCTCGGCACACAGGCCGCAGTGCAGGCAGACGTCTTCGTCCTTGACCATCACGCGGCCGGTCTTCAAGTCGCCGGACACGTACAGCGCCTGCTCCAGGTTCAGGGCCGGCGCCTTGAGCCGCTGGCGCAGCTCGGCCTCCTCGCCGTTCTCGACGAAGGTGATGCTGTCCATGGGGCAGATGTCCACGCAGGCATCGCATTCGATGCACTGCTTGTCGCTGAACACGGTCTGCACGTCGCAGTTCAGACAGCGCTGCGCCTCCTTGAAAGCGGTGGCGGCATCGAAGCCCAGCTCTACCTCGACCTTGATGCTGGCCAGCGCCTTCTCGGCCTTGGCCCAGGGCACCTTGTAGCGGGCATCGTTGGCGATGGCGTTGTCATAACTCCATTCGTGTATGCCCATCTTCTGCGACAGCAGGTTCACATGCGGCGGCGGCCGCTTGGCCACCGACTCGCCGTGCAGATGGCGGTCCATGGACACCGCCGCCTCATGGCCATGGGCCACGGCCGTGATGATGTTCTTGGGGCCGAAGGCCGCATCGCCGCCGAAGAAGACCTGGGGCAGGCTGGACTGGAACGTGACCCGGTCCAGCTGCGGCAGGCCGTCCTCGCCGAAGGCAATGCCGGCGTCTCGCTCTATCCAGGGGAAGGCGTTCTCCTGGCCGACGGCGATCAGCACCTCGTCGCAGGGAATCACGACTTCCTCGCCGGTCTGCGCCTTCTTGAAGCGCATGCCGGTCAGCTTGCCGTTGTCTTCATGCTCGAAGGCCAGCGGCACATGGAAGTCCAGGATGGGAATGCCCTCGTGCTCGGCGTCCTCCTTTTCCCAGGGCGAGGCCTTCATCTGCGCATAGCCGCTGCGCACCGCCACGGTCACGCTTTGGGCGCCCAGGCGCCGCGCCGAGCGGCAGCAGTCCATGGCCGTGTTGCCGCCGCCGAGCACGATGACCCGCGGCTCCACCTTGTCCACATGGCCGAACGAAACCGAGGCCAGCCAGTCGATGCCGATGCGTATCTTGGCGCCGGCCTCCTGGCGGCCCGGCAGATGGAGGTCGCGGCCACGCGGCGCGCCGCAACCGACGAAGACCGCGTCATAGCCCTCGGCCAGCAGCGCCTTCATCGAGGCGATGCGCTCGCCGGCCCGCAGCTCCACGCCCAGGTTCAGCACATGGCCGCATTCCTCGTCTATCACCGACTCCGGCAGGCGGAAGCGCGGAATCTGGGTGCGGATGAAGCCACCGGCCTTGGCCTCGCCATCGAAGACCGTGACCGCATAGCCTTGCGTCGCGAGGTCGCGCGCCACGGTCAGCGAGGCTGGGCCGGCACCCACGCAGGCCACGCGCTTGCCGTTGCGCGCCGCGGGCTTGGGGAACAGGGTGCGCAGCTCCTCGCTGGTGTTGTCGGCCGCCACGCGCTTGAGCCGGCAGATCGCCACCGCCTCGGGCTTGGCGGCATTCTTTTCTTCGACGCGCCCGCGCCGGCAGGCCGGTTCGCAGGGCCGGTCGCAGGTGCGGCCCAGCACGCCCGGGAAGACGTTGGACAGCCAGTTCACCATGTAGGCCTCGTCGTAGCGGCCCTGGGCGATCAGGCGTATGTATTCGGGGACGGGGGTATGGGCCGGACAGGCCCACTGGCAATCGACGACCTTGTGGAAGTAGGCCGGGTCAAGGATATCGCTGCGCTGCACCGTGGATGTCCTCCTGGGCGTTCACAGCGTCTGCACTTTCACGGTGCTGTCTGCGGCACCGATGCACCACTGTGTCGGGCCAGTCTACGCCCGGCGCACCAGGGCGGGGGGCCGGGGCAAACCCGCGCGCCCTGCTTCAGGGCAGGGTGGCCGGCTGGCGCAGCACTTCCTTCTGCCAGACCGGGCCCAGCTTCTTCGACTCGCGCGCCCAGAGCTGCGGCTGCAGCGCCCGCGCATTGCGGTACTGGGCGCTGTCCACCAGGCGGCGGCGCACCGCCTCGGGCAGCTCGATCTGGTCGATGCGGATCGGCCGCGCATTGCCCCGCGCCAGGTTCAGCTGGCCGGCGTCGCTGAAGATGTATTCGCGCACCAGCTGGGCCGCATTGGGACGCGGCGCGTAGCGGTTGAGCAGGGGCGCATAGCCGCTCATCACCGAGCCGTCGGCCGGGATCAGGATCTCGAAGTCGGCCGCATTGGCCAGCCGGTGGCGGAACGACAGGGCATTGAAGTCCCACATCAGGTAGACATCGGCCAGGTTGGCCTTCATGCGTCCCACGCCGACATTGATCGGATTGAGCCGACCACGCGCCGCCACATCGGCAAAGCGGGCCACGGCCGGGTCCAGCCGGGTCTCGCTGCCACCCAGCGCAATGGCCGCGGCCAGCAGGACCGCATTGGCTTGCGCCGTGGGGCCGACCTCGCCCGGCATCACGCGCAGCTGCCGGTCCTCGAACAGCTGCTTCCAGCTGTGCGGCACCTTGGTCACGCCCCTGGTGTTGACCACGAAGGCAATCGTGCCGGTGTAGGCCAGGGCCCAATGGCCTTCGGCATCCTTGGCCCAGTCGGGGATCTGCTCCCAGACCGCCGGCTTGTGGGCCCGGGTCAGGCCCAAGGCCTTGGCCTGGGCGGCGAACTCGTAGCCCACGTCGACAATGTCCAGCGTGGCCTGGCGGCCTTCGTTCTGCAGCCGGGCAATGGCCTCGGCGCTGCTGGTGTTGAAATCCTCATGGAGGAGGCCATGCAGATGCTGCATGTCGGACCAGGTCTCGCGCCAGTTCGCCCAGAAATCGGGCATGCCGGCACTGACGATGCGGCCCTCCGCCCGTGCCGCCTTCTCCAGCTCCGTAGGCGGCGCGGCCAGCGGACGGCCAGCGGCCCAGAGTGCCGGCAGCATGGTCAGGAGGCGTCGTCGACGGGCGTCCATGGGCGGTGGGGTCAGAGCCGGGGGAGCTTAGCATCACCCCCCATTGGGTGGGGCGGCTTGCGCCCCGGCCGGTCCGCCAAGCCGGCCCGGGGATAATTCGCCCCATGCTGATTCATGCCTGCCCCCATCCGCTGCGCCTGCTCGCCGCCTTGCTGGCCGCAACGGCGCTGCTCGGCGGCTGCAGCTTTTCGGCCCCCTCGCTGAGCTCCACGCCCAAGACCGCGGTCTACCTGAACGAGCGCTTCCAAAGCGACGAGACCTTCTCGCGATTGTTCGACGCCGGCGTGGCCGACACCTGCGAAGCCGCCCGCCGGGCCCTGCTGAGCCAGGGCTACATCATCACCAGCGCCCGCGAAGGCGCGATCAACGGCAGCAAGCGCTTCCAGCCCGAGGGCGAGGTCCATGTGGAGCTGAGCTTCAACATCGTCTGCGTGCCCGACGGCAAGAACAGCGGCATCGCCACCGCCTATGTCTCGGCCCAGCAGGACCGCTACGCGATCAAGAAGAGCACCAATGCGACCAGCATAGGCGTCAGCGCCCTGGGCTCGATCTCGGTGCCGCTGTCCTCGTCGCAGGACTCCCTGGTCAAGGTGGCCAGCGAGACCATCCCGGCCGGCGAGTTCTACGACCGCTTCTTCGCGCTGATGAGCCGCATGCTGCGCGAGCAGTCGAACGACAAGCCGACCGCCTCCGTGCAATGAGCGGCTCCAGGCTTGTCTATTCCACCGAGACCGGCCGCACCTGCCCGGACTGCCGCCAGGCGCTGGCCGACTGCCGCTGCGCCGCACTGAAGAAGGCGGCCAAGCCGAGCAGCGGCGACGGCATCGCCAAGGTCTGGCGCGAGAGCAAGGGCCGCGGCGGCAAGACCGTCACCCTGGTCAAGAACCTGCCGCTGGCGGAAGCCGAGCTGCAGCTGCTGGGCAAGAAGCTGCGCTCGGCCTGCGGCACCGGCGGCACGACCAAGGACGGCGTGATCGAGATCCAGGGCGACCATGCGGAGCGCGTGACCGAGCTGCTGGTCAAGGCCGGCCATCCGGCAAAGAGGGCGGGCGGCTAGTACAGTCGGCGGCACTTTTTTGCCGCCCGACCGAACGACCCGCCATGTCCCACAAGCTCACCGCGCTGCTCGCCGCCTCCCTGCTCGCCGCCTCCAGCCTGGCCGCGCCGCCTTCGCTGACCACGGTCTCGGAGCGCAGCGGCTTCCTCAAGACCGGCCGCTTCGACGAGGTGCAGGCCCTGTGCATGGACTTCGCCAAGGCCTACCCGGGCCGGGTGCGCTGCTGGGAGTTCGGCCGCACGCCGCAGGGCCGTCCCATGCTGGCCCTGGTGGCTTCGGACAGTGGTGCGCTCAGCCCCGCCGAGGCCCGCAAGCGCAAGCTGCCGGTGACGCTGATCCAGGGCGGCATCCACGCGGGCGAGATCGACGGCAAGGACGCCGGCTTCCTGGCCCTGCGCCAGATTCTCGACGGCCGTGCCGCGGCCGGCTCGCTGAAGAAGCAGGTGCTGGTCTTCGTGCCGGTGTTCAACGTGGACGGCCATGAGCGCTTCGCCGCCTGGAACCGTCCCAACCAGCGCGGCCCCGAGCAGATGGGCTGGCGCACCACGGCCCAGAACTACAACCTCAACCGCGACTACGCCAAGGCCGACGCACCCGAGATGCAGGCCATGCTGCGCCTGATCGACCTCTGGGACCCGCTGGCCCTGGTGGACCTGCACGTCACCGACGGCGCCAAGTTCGAGCATGACGTGGCGGTGCAGGTCGAGCCGGTCCACGCCGGCGACGAGGCGCTGCGCGAAGTGGGCCGCGCCTGGCGTGACGGCGTGGTGGCCGACATCGCCAAGCAGGGCTCGCTGCCCGTGGTCTTCTATCCCTCGTTCAACGAGGACGACAATCCGGCCTCGGGCTTCACCGACAGCGTGGCCCCGCCGCGCTTCTCCACCGGCTACCCGCTCTTGCGCAACCGCCTGGCCATGCTGGTCGAGACCCATTCGTGGAAGGACTACCCGACCCGGGTGCGCGTGACCCGCAACATCGTGGTCTCGGTGCTGGAGCGCATGGCGGCCGAAGGCGCGGCCTGGCAGAAGGTCGCGGCCGAGGCCGATACCCGCGCCGCGCAGCTGGCCGGCCAGAGCGTGGCGCTGAGCTGGAAGGCCAGTGCCCAAGTGCGCGAGATAGCGTTCCGCGGCTATGCCTACACCCGCACGCCCAGCGATATCTCGGGCGCGCTGATGACCCGCTACGACGAGAGCAAGCCCGAACTCTGGAAGCTGCCGCTGCGCGACGACATCGTGGCCGACCTGCAGGTCCAGGCGCCCAAGGCCGGCTACCTGGTGCCGGCCGAGCATGCGGCCTGGGTGGCCGACAAGCTCAAGCTGCACGGCCTCAACTACCGGATCCTGAAAGCGCCGCTGCCCAAGGCGCCGGTCCAGGCCTTCCGCGCCACCATGGCCAAGCGCGGTGCCCAGTCGGTCGAAAGCCACCAGCGCCTGGACCTGCAGGGCCAGTGGGCCGCCGAGGCGCGCGACCTGCCGGCCGGCTCGCTGTTCGTGCCCATTGCCCAGCCCGGCGCCCGCCTGGTGATGTCGCTGCTGGAGCCGCTGGCGCCCGATTCGTTCGTGGCCTGGGGCTTCTTCAACAATCACTTCGAGCGCAAGGAATACATGGAGGGCTATGTGGCCGAGGAAGTGGCCCGCGAGCAGCTGGCCGCCGACCCGGCGCTGAAGGCCGCCTTCGAGAAGCGCATCGCCGAGGACGCCGCCTTCGCCAAGAGCGCGTCGGCCCGCCTGGACTTCTTCGCCCGCCGCCACAGCAGCTGGGACGAACGCTTCAACCTCTATCCGGTGCTGAGGACCGACCAGCAACCCTGAGGTGGCGCTCGAAGAAATCGACGATGCGCGCTTCCACCGCCGGCAGCTCGGCCGCGCGGTCGAAGCCCGGCGGGTCGTTGATCAGCTCGCCGAGCAGGCCGCTGAGGCCGGGCGGCAGCGGCGACAGATAGGCGCCATGGCCGCCGGCCGCCAGATCGGCCAGGTGCTCGCAGCGCGGCAGGCAGGCGGCCAGGATGCGGTCGGAATGGAACTGCGGATGCAGCCAGCGGTCCTGCCGGGCCGTGACCAGGGCCAGCGCCGCGGTGGGCCGGGTCAGCGAGCCCGGATCGAAATCGGCCGCCGCCGGCACCGCCGCCACCACGGCCTTGATGCGGCGGTCGCTGTGCTGGCGCAGCTCGCCGTCATCGGCGAACTTGAAGCGCAGGACCCGGGTCGCGATCCACTTCTTGAGGCCGTCGGCCCAGCCGCCGGTCAGCCGCGTGGCCAGGCCCACGCAGGCGTTGAAGTCCTCGGCCAGGTGGCCATCGCAATGCCGGCTGAACAGCGCCGGTGACCAGCGGCCGCCGGCCACGCTGAGCGCCGTGTGGCCGCCGGCCGACATGCCGAAGACCCCGACGTTCTGCAGATCGACGCGCGGCCCGAAGCGCGCATCGGCGGCCACCGCATCGATGGCCCGCGAAACCTCGGCCGGCCGCAGCGTCCAGCTGTCGGGGCCGGGCCTGCCATCGTCCCAGCTGTTGTCGGCCCGGTGGCGCGGCGCGGCCACCACGTAGCCGGCCTCGACCAGGGCGCGTATCAGCGTGAAGTGGACCCAGGGCGAGCCGCCCGAGCCATGCGAGACCACGACCAGGCGGCCATTGCCTGGCCGCGGTGGCGCGTCCACGGCGATGCGGAAGCTGCCAAACAATCGGCGCTCCGGCTGGCCGGCGAGCTCGGTCGGGTAGAACACCGTGACCGGCTCGGCCTCGTCCGGTTGCGAGCGCAGCTCGGTCACCGCCACGCCGGCCTGGGCGCTGACGCAAGCCCACAGGCCGAGCAGCAAGCCGGCCATCCCCCTCTTGAATCCCATCTTGACTCCTCATCGCCGGCAACAGGCCGGCGGTGGCGTCACTGTGCGAAGGCGGCGTCCGGCCGTCTCGCCGATTCCGGTCTGAGCGGGTTTCGGCTGGCCGAATTCAGCAATCGGCCAGCGCCTGGCGGCGGAATTCGCTGGGAGTCAGCCCGGTCTCGGCCTTGAAGGCGCGGTTGAACGGGCCTATCGATCCGAAGCCGGCCTCCAGCGCAATCGCCAGTATCGACTCCTCGCGCCGCGCCGGATCGGCCAAAGCCGCCCGCGCCGCCGCCAGGCGGAAGCCGTTGATGAAGGCGTTGAAGTTGCGGTGGCCCAGCTGCTGGTTGATCAGCCGGCGCAAACGGTACTCGGGCAGGCCCAGGCGGTCGGCCAACTGGCCGATGCCGAGCTCCTCCTGGCGGAACAGGCCCTCGGCCTCGACCCGCTGGCGCATCTGCTCGGCCTGGGCCCGCTCCTCGGCATCGACCGGCGGCGGCTCGGCCGGCAGGGGAGCCGGTGCGGCCGGCAGCAACTCGTTCGGCGCCACGCCGAGCAGCTTCCAGGCCAGGCCGGCGACCAGCAGCAGCAACAGCGCCATGTCCAGCACCGCACCGCCTTCGCTCAGCCGCCCCTGCGGCGAGGCCAGGCGCAGCGCCACCAGGACGACGGTGTAGACCGAGCCCGCCACGGCCAGGTAGAGAGCCAGCCGGCGGCGGCGCTCGACCAGGTCGGCCCGCCGCGGCCGCAGGGCCGCGCGTATCGCCAGCAGGGCGAACAGCACCGGCAACCAGCGCTGCAAGAGCATCGAGGGTGAGCCCTCGGGCAGGGCCAGCAGGCAGTTGCTGGTGCCCAGCGCCGCCACGGCCAGCCAGGCCCCGGCCTGCCAGCGGCGCGGCCGGAATTCCTCGTCGAACAGGGCGGCGGTGAACAGCCAGAACAGCAGGCCGTTGGCCACCGAGACGCCCACCAGCGGCGCCTGCCAGGCACGCGGCACCTGGCATTCGAACCAGGGCATGGAGGACACGACCTGGACCGCCAGGCCGGCCGCCAGCGCCACGCCCAGGCGCACGGCGGCAAAGCCGGCGCGGTCGCGCAGCATCAGCCATGCGGTCACGCCCATCAGGGCCAGCACGGCGCCGCGCAGCGCGGCATCGATCAAAAGGGCGGCGTAGGCAGGCTCGGTCATCTTGGCGGCGCACGATAGCACCGCCCTCTGACGGTCAGGACCTCGCTCGCGCCAGCAGCAGCTGGCGTTCGCGCTCGTTGGCCGTCATGGCGGCAGCCTTCTCGAACTCGGCCCGGGCCTCGGCCTCGCGGCCCAGCTTGGCCAGCAGGTCGCCACGCACGCTGGGCAGCCAGTGGTAGCGGTCCAGCGTGCCCGCAGCAACCAGCTCATCGACCAGGGCCAGGCCGGCCGCCGGCCCCTCGGCCATGGACACGGCCACGGCCCGGTTCAGCTCAACGACCGGCGAAGGGCTGACCTGGCAGAGCGCGTCGTACAGCGCCACGATCTCGTCCCAGTCGGTGTCGGCCGCCTTGACCGCGCGCGCATGGCAGGCGGCGATGGCGGCCTGCAGCGCATACGGCCCCAGGGCCTGGCGCAGCTCGGCAATGCGTTGCAGCGCGGCCAGGCCGCGGCGTATCAGAAGCGGGTCCCAGCGCGAACGGTCCTGCTCCATCAAGAGCACCGGCCGGCCCTCGCGGTCGGTGCGGGCCGCCAGGCGCGAGGCCTGGATCTCCACCAGCGCATTCAGGCCCAGCACCTCGGCCTCGTCCGGCATCAGGCCCATCAGCACGCGGGCCAGGCGCAGGGCTTCCTCGCACAGCGCGGGCCGCAGCCAGTCCTCGCCGGCCGTGGCCGAATAGCCCTCGTTGAAGACCAGGTAGATCACCTCCAGCACCGATGCCAGGCGCTCGCTGCGCTGGTCCGCCGGCGGCAGCTCGAAAGGCACGCGGGCGGCGGCCAGGGTCTTCTTGGCGCGCACGATGCGCTGGGCGATGGTGGGCTCGGCAGCGAGGTAGGCACGGGCGATCTCGGCCGTGGTCAGGCCGCCCAGCAAGCGCAGCGTCAGCGCCGTGCGCGCCTCGGTGGAAAGCACCGGATGGCAGGCCGTGAAGATCAGCCGCAAGAGGTCGTCGCCAATGTCGTCGGCGCGTGCGGCATCGAGGCCGTCGACGAAGTCCGGGACTATGTGGGCCTGCTGCGCATCGAGGTCGGCGCCCAGCTCCTCATGCTTGCGCGCATGCAGGGCCTCGGCCCGCACATGGTCCAGCGCGCGATTCTTGGCCGCCGTCATCAGCCAGGCCGCCGGCTTGTCCGGCAGGCCCTCGGACGGCCAGCGCTGCAGCGCACTCAAGAGCGTGTCCTGGGCCAGCTCCTCGGCCACGCCCACGTCGCGGGTGATGCGCGCAACGTGGGCAATGATCTTGGCGGACTCCAGTCGCCAGACCGCCGTGACCGTGCGCTCGATCTGCAGGCTCATGGGCCGCCCTGGGTGCCGGCCTCGAAGTCTTCCGGCTCATAGAGCTGGCGCACCTCGACCTCGCAGGCCTGGCCGCGGAACGGCGCCGGGAAGCGGCGCGACCATTCCATCGCCTCCTCGCGGGAGCGCACCTGGATCAGCGTGTAGCCGGCGATCAGCTCCTTGGTCTCGGCAAAGGGGCCGTCCAGCACACGCGGCTTGGCACCGTCCTCGTAGCGCAGCCGCCAGCCGGCGCTGGTGGGCTTGAGGCCGTTGGCGTCCAGCAGCACGCCGGCCTGGGCCAGCTCGGTGTGGAAGGCCTCCATGTCGGCAAAGATGGGGTCGTCCAGCGGCGGCAGCACGCCGGCCTCGCTGGTGGCATTGGCCAGCACGATGATCATGAAGCGCATCGGGGTCTCCTGGTGAAGGCACCCCGGGGCGGGGCGCTCAGGAACACGACGGGCGAGGCGGCCCGGAATCTACAGGCTTGTGCGCGACCTCAGTCATCGAAACAGGGCCCGACCTGGCGCACCTCGACCGTCGCCCATTCGGCGGCCGGGCATTGGGCGGCGTAGTCCATGGCCTGCTCGCGGCTGACCTTGTCCAGCAGGAAGAAGCCGCCGACCATTTCCTTGCTCTCGGCAAACGGGCCGTCGCTCCATTGCTGGCGGCCCTCGCGCACCTGCAACCGGCTGGCGCGGCGGGTCGAGGCCAGCGAATTGGCGGCCACCAGCACGCCGCGTTCCTGCAGCAGGGCGCTGAAGCGCAGCATGCGCTCGTAGACCTGTTCCCCGGCCTCGCGGCCGCGCTCGGCCCGCTGGCCCAGCGGCTCGACGATCAGAAGCATGTAGGACATGGTTACCAATTCCTCCTTGGGCGGCGCGATTGTGCGCCGGCTCTGCCAACAAATCCCGCGCCGCCTGGACCAACGTGTAACGCCCGCTGGTGCGAAAACCGCCCGCCGCCTATTGTTGAGCCCGGCAAAGCGCGTGAAAGCGCGCGACGCAAAGCCACCGGCCTAAAGCGGACCCCCCAGGGTTCGCCAGGGCAGCGGGGCTGCCAGACGGCACACCACCGCCTGGCCTCGTCAGCAGCTCCACACGAGGCAAGTTCTTCATGCACCGCTCCTCCCTCCCCCGCCTGTTCTCCGCCCTGGCCCTGGCCAGCCTCGCCTGCGCCGCCCAGGCGCGCGAGCACAACCCGCTGGCCGACCTGGCCCGGGACGAATCGCCGACCGACCGCTTGATCGTCAAGTACCGCGACGGCGTCCAGCCCTTCGCCACGGCACGCGGCGAGGCGGCGATCCGCGTGGCGGGCAACCGGCAGGGTGTCAGCGTGCGGCATCTGCGCGCCATGAGCGGTGGCGCTCATGTGATGGCCATCAGCCGCGCCATCAGCCCGCAGGAGGCCGAGGCCATGGCCCAGGCGATCAGCGCCGGCGACCCCGACATCCTCTATGCCGAGCCCGACCACCTGCTCAAGCCCTTGATGACGCCCAACGACAGCTACTACTCGCTGCAGTGGAGCCTCTCGGACGCCACCGGCGGCATCCGCGCCCCGGCCGCCTGGGACAAGGCCAGCGGCAGCGGCGTCGTGGTGGCCGTGATCGACACCGGCGTGCGCAAGCACGCCGACTTCAGCGCCAACCTGCTGGCCGGCCGCGACTTCGTCTCGACCAGCTTCATCTCCAACGACGGCGACGGCCGCGATGCCGATGCCGCCGACCCGGGCGACTACGTGACGGCCGGCTATTGCAGCACCGGCTCCGCGGCCGCCAACAGCAGCTGGCACGGCACCCATGTGACCGGCATAGTCGCCGCCACCGCCAACAACAAGACCGGCGTGGTCGGCGTGGCCTGGGGCGCCAAGGTGCTGCCGCTGCGCGCGTTGGGCCGCTGTGGCGGCTACAGCTCGGACATCGCCGACGCGATCAGCTGGGCGGCCGGCAATGCGGTCAGCGGCCAGCCGACCAACACCACGCCGGCCAAGGTGATCAACCTGTCACTGGGCGGCACGGCCGCCTGCGGCAAGACCACGCAGGCCGCCATCAACGCGGCCCGCGCCAAGGGCGCGGTCGTCGTGGTGGCTGCCGGCAACGAGAAAGCCAATGCCAGCACCAGCTCGCCGGCCAACTGCACGGGCGTGGTTTCGGTGGCCGCCACCACCAAGGCCGGTGGCCGCGCCTCCTATTCCAACTACGGCACGAGCGTGACGCTGGCCGCCCCGGGCGGCGACAGTGGCGCCGCCATCGCCTCGACCTGGAACACCGGCACCAGCACACCGGGCTCCGACACCTATGCCTACATGGCCGGCACGTCGATGGCCGCGCCTGCGGTCAGCGGCGTCGCGGCCCTGATGCTGTCGGCCAATCCCAAGCTGACGCCCGACCAGGTCGCGACCCTGCTCAAGAGCAGCGCCCGCGCCTTCCCGGCCAGCTGCAGCGGCTGCGGCGCCGGCATCGTCAATGCCGAGGCCGCGGTGGCGGCGGCGCTGGCTGCCAAGTAAGCGCCGTCCGGCTCATCATCAACGCAGGGCCAGCGAAGCACGCTTCCAGGCCGGGTCCTGCCAGCGCTGGAAGGCGCCCAGCTGCTGGGCTTCCGGCGCCTGGCGCTCGGTCGTCAGCGTGTCCGGCGACAGCAGCTCGAAGCTGCGGCGCAGGTAGCGGCCCTCGGCCCGCGACTCGCGGCTGACCAGCAGCTGCTGGCCGCCCGGCACCCAGCCGGCGAATTCGGCATAGCCCAGGCCCGGCGTGGCCACGGCCGGCGGCAGCACCTGCAGGCGCCAGGCCTCGCGGCCCTTGCGCGAGAACACCCAGAGCTCGCGCCAGCCATCCAGCGACTGCACCGCCAGCGCCACCGCCGTGCCTTCGCGATTGGCCGAAGCCGAGGCCAGCCAGACCTGGCCATGGCTGCAGCGGCGGGCCAGCTCGGCCTTGCTCGCTTCCTGCTGAAGAACCACACAGGTCTCGCCTTCGCTGCTGCCGCGGCTGCTCAGCAGGCGCAGGCCGGCGCCCAGCGTTTGCGACTCCGGCCGAGGCAGCGCGGCCCAGCGCACGGCATTGACACGCATGGCCGCATCATTCCAGGCCGACTGGTCGTCCTCGGCGATCTCCAGCAGCTGGATGCTGCCCATGGCCTCCAGGGCCAGGCGGGCCGACTGGGTCGAGCCGGCAGCGTCGCGGCTGCTGCGGGCAAAGGCCAGGCTGGCCTGGACCGCGGCGCGGCGCATCAGCACGCGGTTCTTCCAATGCGGGGCCAGGTCTTGCAGCTCGACCCGGTCCAGCACCTCGGCGCGCCAGCCGTCATGCGCTTCGCGCTCGGTCGGCGTGGCCACCGGATTGACGCAGTCGGGCCGGGTCAGGGCCAGGGCGGCGCGGGCCTGCTGCTCGGGCGCGGCCGGCAGCGACAGCACGCGGCGGAAAGCATCACCGTCATAGCAGAGCTGGATGCGGCCATCGGCCTGCTCCAGGCCGGTGAAGCGCAGGCCGTAGCGGGCGGCCACGTCGAGCTGGGCCGCGACCACGGCTTCGTTCTGCTTGTTGCCCTGCGAAGCGCGGTCGGCAATGCGTTCGGCCAGCGTGCCCAGGGCGTCCAGCACCTCGGCGCCGGCCAGGCCGTTCAGCTGCTCGCGCGAGGCCGCCTGCACATAGGCCGCGCCCAGGCCCAGGCCCAGCGCCTCGGCACCGGCCTGCTGGCGCACCAGGCGCAGCGCGGCCAGCATCTCGTTCGGGTCGGCAGGCAGGCGGTAGACCTGGCTCTTGCGCAGCCAGCCACCGCGCTCGCGCCGGTAGTCCCAGACATTGACGAAGTCCTGGCGCTCGCCGCGGATTTCCAGCGCCTCGCCGCGCCAGAGCTGGGCCTGCAGCGGCGCCGAGTCGCGGGCCGCGCCGCGCAGCGAGGCCTGGTCCTGCAGCACCAGGCCGGCACCGAGTGGCTTCTGCGTTTCATTCTTGTCGGCCGCCTGGCAGGTCTGCATCCAGGCGGCAGCAAGGGCGAGGGCCATCACCAGGCCGACCTGGCGGACGCGGTGGGAACGGAGGATGCGTGTCATGGCGGCTTACTCCTTGGCTTCGGTCTTGTTGGCACCCAGCAGGCCATTGCCTATGAAGCCGCCGGCCGCCGGCGGGGGCGCGATGATGACCTGCACCTTGTCCGAGAGCTTGTCGGCCAGGGTCTTCTGCACCAGCAGCGGATGGCGGGTGATCAGCTCGCCCTCGGCCGCCATCTGCTGGGCATTGACCTTGCCCAGCTGGGCCAGGCGGTAGGCCTCGGCATCGGCCAGCTTCTGGCGCGCCTGCGCTTCGGCCTCGGCCTCGATGCGGCGGGCCTGGGCCGAGCCCTCGGCCATCTTGACCCGCGCCACATTGGCGGCCTCGGCTTCCAGCTGGCGCTGCTCGATCTGGCGCTGCTTGAGCGGGATCACGTACTTCATGGCCTCGTCCTGGGCCTTGGCGGCGATCACCTGCTCGCGGGCCGCGGCCTCGGCGGCCAGTTCGCGGCGCACCTTGTCGGCCGCACCTTCCAGCTCGCTCTGCTTGACCTGCTTGTCCTTGAGCTCCAGCGTGTAGCGCATCTTCTCGGTCGACAGGCCTTCGGCCAGCAGCGCGTCCATGCCCTTGCGGTAGTCGGCCGGTAGGTCGACCTTGCCTATCTGCACGCCACGCAGCAGCAGGCCGTCGGCGGCGAGGCGCACGCGCAGCTCGGCTTCCAGCTGTTGCTGGATCTCGGCGCGCTTGCTGGAGAACACCTCACGCACCGTGTGGCGGGCGATCAGGCGGTAGGCCACGCCCTGCAGGGCCGGCTCGACCAGGTCGCGCTCGATGTTGTCGGGCAGGCTGCGCGACAGCAGGGCCAGCCGGGCCGGATCGATGGCGTAGCGCACGCTCAGGTCCAGGCCCAGCGACAGGCCCTCGACGGACTGCAGCGGCGCCGTGCCGTCGGCGCGGCTCATGGAGACGGCGCGGTAGCTCTGGTCCTGCAGCGGCAGGCCGCGGACTTCATGCACGCCGGGCAGCATCAGCACCCGGCCTTCGCGCCAGATGCTGGTCTCGCCGCTGAACAGATTGGTGCGCACCGCCGCTTCGCCGCGCTGCACCGTGTAGAAGGGCGGATGGCTGACCAGGCCATAGGCCAGGCCACCGACCACACCGGCCGTCAGCAGGGTCGCCAGCAGGCGGCCGTTGACCGGGGGCAGGGCGCTGCGGATGGCGGCCGGCAGTTGCGAAAGCTGGGTCCTCAGATTCGTCGTGTCCATCGCTGGGTTCCTCCGTGTTGCGATGGCTGCATGATTCGATTTCAGGGGTGGAAGCCACAAGGCGGCCGGCGGGTGGCTGCGTTCCGGGGCGCGGAAGAAATCTTCACAGGCGCCTGCCCTGGCCCCTCCCATAATCGGCCGCCATGACCAATCGAGTCGCCGTCATCGAAGACGACCGCCCCACCAGCGACCAGCTGGTCGGCTGGATACGCGCCGCCCGGCCGGAGCTGCAGATCGACCAGTGGTTCGACCGCGATGCCGCCGAGGCCGCCCTGGCCGGTGGCGGCTACGACCTGGTGGTGCTGGACATAGAGCTGGGCCGCGAGCGCCATGCGGGCGTGGCCCTGATCAATGCGATCAACAAGCTGCAGCAAGGCACGCCGGTGCTGGTGGTGTCGGCCATGCCGGCCGCCATCTACCGCGGCATCATGAAGGCGCTGGACGCCTGGGACTACCTGCAGAAGACCGCCTTCGACGAGGCCGAGTTCATAGAGACCTTCCTGGACATGCTGCGCGCCGCCAAGGCCCGCAAGCCGGCTACCGTCCCTGTGGCAACACCTGACCCCGAGCTGAGCCTGGACCCGCTGTGGCAGCGCAGCCCGACCTGGCGCGGCCAGCGCATCAATCTGCCGCTGACCGCCCAGCGCATCCTGGCCACGCTGGCCCAGCACCGCGGCGAAGTGGTCAGCTACGAGCAGCTGTTCGAGGTGGTCAAGAGCGGCCGCAACCGCGACAACGTGCGCAAGCATGTCAGCGCGATCCGCGAGGCCTTCAAGGAGATCGATCCGTCGTTCGAGGGCATTGAAAACGTCCCCATGCGCGGCTTCCGCTGGACCAAGGGATGAAGCTAGGCAGCGTCGAGTTGCCCCGCTTGGACGAGGTGCCGCGCCTCGGCCTCGCCGCCTTCCGCAGCCGCATCGTCTTCCATGGCGTGTTCCTGCTGCTGGCCGCAGCCACGCTGGCGCTGGCGGTCTCGCTGCTGCTGGAAGAAAAGCAGCGCAGCTACCAGCGCTACGAGCAGGGCTTCAAGCGCTCGCTGGGCGAGGTCGCGGCCCAGCTGCGCCATCCCACGGGCCAGCTGGCCCTGTTGAACCCGGGGCTGCAGGCGGGGCGGCCTATCACGCCGCTGCTGCTGCCCTTCTCGGCCATCGATTTCGACGACCCGGCCAAGGCCCAGCGCGTGGTCGAGATGTCGGGCTGCGCCCTGCAGTTCCGCTCCGGCGCCAGCCTCTGCGTGGCCGTGGGCAGCAAGGCCTCGGCCGGCGGTTTCATCTACCTGGTCGGCAGCCTGGACGCCGGCCCCCTGAAAGGCCGCGAACGCGGCGCGCTGGACCTGGCCGAGCTGCACCGGGCCCGCATCACCCTGACCATGCGCAGCCAGGACTGGCAATGGATCGCCCCCTTCGAGGCCATGAGTTCGGCGGGCGAGGGCCAGCTCGGCCGGCTGACCGGCTTCATCGGAGGCGGCGACAAGCTGGCCGCCTCGGCGCGGCCTCAGCGCGACTTCCGCGGCTGGCTGTGGCGCGAAGGGCCTTGCCTGGCTGGCAGCAGCGGTGCGGACTGCCCGCGCCGCACGCTGTATTCGATACGGCTGCCGGTCGAGGCCTGGCGCGAGGCCTTGTTCGAAAAGCCGGCCATGGCCTGGCCGCCGGTCGACCTCTATGCCATCGCGCTACGGGTCGAGCTGCTGGCGCCGGACGGCGCGCCGCCGCTGTTCGACAGCAATGCCGGTGAGCTGCTGCCCCCCTCGGTTTCGCTGGCCGGCGTGGGCGCGAGCCTGCAGGCGGGCGAGACGCTGACCATCAGCCGCGACGGCAAGCCGGTCTCGGTGCTGCGCGGCGCGGTCGATCCGGACGAGCTGCCCTCGCCCTGGCTGACCCGGCTGATACGCCGTCTGCCGGTTCAGGTCCAGGTACCGCAGCTGCGGGCCGATGATTCCGTGGCGACGCCATTGGGTCGTTATGACTTGCGCCTGGATGGCGACTGGCGCAGCCTGGACCGCGCCCTCAGCGCCAGCGCGGCGCGGGCCTCCTGGCTGGTCGGCGCCATGCTGGCCGCCATCGCCCTGGCCTGGCTGATCATCACCCTGGGCCTGATGCGGCGCGTAGCGCGCCTGACCCGGCGTGCGGCGGCCGTGTCCTACGAGGTCCAGCATCCGCAGGTCGAGCAGCGCCTGGGCCAGCTCGACGTGGCCGACCTGCGCGGCAGCGACGAGGTCGGCATCCTGGCCGGCTCCATGGCCGACCTGCTGGAGCGGGTGCGCGACAGCCTGCGCCGCGAGCATCTGCGGGCCGAGCATGAGCGCGACATGTGGCATGCCGTGGGTCACGAGATCATGTCGCCCTTGCAGTCGCTGCTGGTCCTGCATGGCGCGCCCGAAGACCCCAGCTTCCGCTACCTGCAGCGCATGCAGCAGGCGGTGCGCGTGCTCTACGGTGCCGCCTCGCCCAGCGAGGCCATCGCCTCGGCCACGCTGGATGCGGGTCGGCTGGACCTGGACCAGTTCCTCAAGGAGGTGGCCGCCAATGCCCAGTTCGCCGACATCGCCGATGTTCGGTACGCGGCACTCGGCGAGCCGGTCTGGGTCAAGGCCGATGCCTATTCGCTGGAGGACGTGGTCACCCATGTGCTGCGCAATGCCGACCGCTACCGGCCGGCTGGCACGCCGATCTCGCTGAGCCTTACCAGCGACGACAGCGGCGCCATCGTCGAGATCCACAACCAGGGTCCGGCCATAGGCCCGGGTCTCGTCGACAAGATCTTCGAATACGGCGTGTCCGACCAGCCCCAGGGCCAAGGCGAGCGTCGCGGCCAAGGCCTGTTCGTCGCCAAGACCTACCTGGCCAAGATGGACGGCGAGATCGCGGCCCGCAATGTCGAGGGCGGCGTGGTGTTCGAGCTGAGGCTGCGCCGCAGCAGTTAGCATGCTCCGCAGCTCTGGAGGGCATGCGATGGCGGCAATCAAGCAACTGGCCGGACTGGATGCGAGCTTTCTGTTCCTGGAGACGGAGCAGATGCCCATGCATGTGGGCGCCCTGCATGTGCTGGAGCTGCCGGCCGGCTTCGAGGGCCGCTTCGTCGATGCGCTGCGGGCCCATCTGAAGAAGCGAATGCCGCATCTGCCGGCGCTGCGCCGGCGCCTGGCCTCGGTGGGGCTGAACCTGGTCAACCCGGCCTGGGTCGATGCCCAGCCCGACCTGGACCAGCATGTGGTGTCGGTGGAGCTGCCGGCGGGCAGCGGCCTGCTGGCGCTGGAAGACGCCGTGGCCCGCCTGCATCCGCAATTGCTGCCGCGCGACCGGCCGCTGTGGAAGTTCCATGTGTTCGAAGACCTGGCGCCCTCGCCCGACGACGGCGCCAGGCGGGTCGCGCTCTACACGCAGCTGCATCACGCCGCCGTCGACGGCCAGGCCGCGGTGGCGCTGGCGGCGGTGATCCTGGACCTGGGCCCGGTGCCGCGCGAGCTGCCGGACCGGCCGCTGCACCACCGGCCCGAGGCCGGCACCTTGGCCCTGATGCGCGGTGCCCTGATGCACCAGGCCCAGCAGGTGCTGAACATCGCCCGCAGCCTGCCCGGCACCCTGGGCACCCTGGGTGGATCGGCCGGCGATGCCGGCGCCGCCCTGCTGGGCCTGCTCAAGGGCAAGAGCGCCGCTGGCAGCCCCTTGAAGCTGGCGCCGCGCACCCGCTTCAACCAGAGCGTGTCGGCCACGCGCAGCTTCGCCACCGTCAGCCTGCCGCTGGCCGAGTTGCACAAGCTGCGCAAGCAGGCCGGCGCCAGTCTCAACGATGCGGTGCTCTATCTCTGTGGCACGGCGCTAAGACAAGTGCTGTTGGAGAAACACGAGCTGCCGCGCAAGCCGCTGGTGGCGGCCGTGCCGGTCTCGCTGCGAGCGGCGGGCGATACGGCCTCGAACAACCAGGCCACGATGAGCACCGTCACCCTGGGCACCCACATCGCCGATCCGCGCAAGCGCCTGGCCCATGTGCTGGCCGCCTCCCAGGCGATGAAGGGTTCGCTGGGCACGCTGAAGCAGCTGATGCCGCTGGACTTTCCTTCGCTGGGCCTGCCCTGGCTGATGGCCGGCGCGGCCCGTCTCTATGGTGCGGCACGGGCCGCCGAGAAGCTGCCGGCCCTGGCCAATGTGGCCATCTCCAACGTGCCGGGCCCGCAGCAGGCGCTCTACCTGGCCGGGGCCCGCATGGTCACCAACTACCCCAGCTCCATCGTGGTCCACGGCATGGCCCTGAACATCACGGTGCAGAGCTATGGCGACTCGCTGGAATTCGGCCTGATGGCCTGTGGCAAGGCCCTGCCCGACGTGGCCAGGCTGGCCGGCCATCTGCGGGCAGCGCTGGCGGAGTGGCAGTCGCTGGGCGCCTGAAGCCGCGGCTCAGCGCAGCGCCATGATGATCATCACCAGGCCGACATTGCCGGCGATCCAGACGGCGGTGCGCACATAGGCGACGCCCAGGTAGTACAGCGCGATGTAGGCGATGCGCGACCAGAAGAAGACCTGGGCGCCCAGCAGGATCTGCGGCGACTGCACGCCGGAGACATGGGCGACCAGGGCAATGGCCGTGAACAGCACGAAGGCCTCGAGCGTGTTCTTGGCCGTGCGGTCGGCGCGGCCGGCGAACACGCCGGGGTCGGGCATGTTGTCGCGGTTGCCCAGGGCCAGCAGAAAGCCGGCGGGCGTCCAGCCCTTGGCCTTGATCAGGCTGGCCAACAAGAGCAGCAGCCAGGTGATGCAGGCCATGCAGAGCACGAGCTTGAGCAAAGGGGTCATCGAAGTCTCCTCGCCGGATCGGCGCGACGCCGATGTTGGCGCCGTCGCGCCGGCCGCAGCAGGGAGGAAACCCGCGCCGTGCGGCCCCGCTCAGGCCAGCACGGCCAGCACCAGGTCCGAGGCCTTGACCAGGGCCGTGGCCTTGCTGCCGGTCTTCAGGCCCAGGGCCTGCACGCTGGCCTGCGTGACCGTGGCCACCAGCAGGCTGCCGCCGGCCAGTTCCAGCTCCACCTCGGCATTGACCGCGCCGGGCCGCAGCGCCTTCACCTTGCCGGCCAGCTGGTTGCGGGCCGAGACCCGGGCGCCGTCCAGGCCGGTGGCCAGCAGCACATTGGAAGACTGGATCAGCACCATCACGGCCACACCGACGCGCAGGCCCAGCTCGGCCGTGCTTTCGCGCGGAATGATGGCCACCAGCGGCTGGCCACCTGGCATCTCGATCTCGACCTCGTCATTGACCGCGCCTTCGCGCAGCGAAGTCACCACGCCCTGGAACTGGTTGCGGCTGCTCGCCTTCATGTTGATCACGTCCAGCAGCGAGAACTCGCGGTCCAGGTCCACCGCTGCGGCATCGACCAGGCCCAGGAAGCGGCGGTGCACCGCCTCGATCTGCGTGTAGCGCTCGACCAGGCGTGCGCCGCGCTCGGTCAGCCGCGTGGAGCCGCCGCCGCGGCCACCGGTACTGCGTTCGACCAGGGGCTCGCCGGCCACGCGGTTCATCGCGTCTATCGCATCCCAGGCGGCCTTGTAGCTCATGCCATAGGCCTTGGCCGCCTGCGTGATCGAGCCCTGCTCGGCCACGGCCCGCAGCAGGGCGATGCGGCCGGGGCCGCCCAGGTTTTCCTCGCCGGCCTTGATCCAGACCGAGCCCTCGAGGCGCAGCCGGGTCTGGTTGCTTTTCTTCCTGCTGCTCATTCCAGCTCCGTGATCGAGGCGACGCGGCCCTGGTCCAGCGTCACGACCTGGTCGGCCAGGGCCTTCACATCGTCCTCGTCATGGGTGATCAGCAGCAGCGGGATCTTCAGCTGCGCCTGCAGCTCGGCCAGCTCGGCGCGCAGGCTGCGGCGCAGGGCCTGGTCCAGGGCGGCAAAGGGCTCGTCCAGCAGCAGGGCGCGCGGCGAGGACACCAGGGCGCGGGCCAGGGCCGCGCGCTGGCGCTGGCCGCCCGAGACCTCCAGCGGGCACTGGTCGGCCACGGCCTGCAGGCCGAAGCGCGCTATCCACTGCTCGACGAGAGGGTCATGGAAGCGCCGCGCTGGATTGCGCCAGCCGCGGACGCGCGAGAAGGCGATGTTCTGACGCAGGCTCAGGTGGGGGAACAGCGCATGGTCCTGGAACACGCAGCCCAGGCCGCGCTGCTGAGGCGCCAGCGAGAGCGAAGCCTCGGCATCGAACAGCAGCTCGCCCGCCACGGCAATGCGGCCGCGGTCGGGCCGCTGGACGCCGGCAATCATCTTCAGGGTCTGGCTCTTGCCCGAGCCCGAGGGGCCGAACAGGGCGAGCCGCGGTGCGGCGGCCTGGATGTCTAGGTCCAGCTCGAAATGCCCACGCCCCTGCGGCAGGCGTTTGTGGACGCGCAACTCCCAGTTCATCGCCTGGCCGCCCGCGATGCCAGCGGGCTGCGCAGCAAGCGGCTGGAAGCCAAGAGCACGGCCATGCAGGTGATCGAGGTCAGGGCCACCAGCAGATTGGCCGTGTCGTCCTGGCCCGCCTGCACCGCCTCGTAGACGGCGATGGACAGGGTCTGGGTCTTGCCGGCAATGCTGCCGGCCACCATCAGCGTGGCGCCGAACTCGCCCAGGGCCCTCGCAAAGGCCAGCAGCAGGCCGGCCAGGATGCTGTGCCAGGCCAGCGGCAGGGTAACGCGGAAGAACACGCCGGCATTGCCGATGCCCAGCGTGCGGGCCGCGTCCTGCTGCTCGGCATCCACGGTTTCAAAGGCAGCACGCGCCGCCTTGAACACCAGCGGGAACGAGACCACGGTGGCCGCGATCACGGCGGCCTGCCAGGTGAAGATCAGACGGATGCCGAAGTGCTGGAGCAGCCAGGCGCCCAGCGGACCGTGCGAGCCCAGCAGCACCAGCAGGTAGTAGCCCAGCACCGTGGGCGGCATCACCATGGGCAGGGTCAGCAGCGCGTCCAGCAGCTCGCGGCCCGGCCAGCGGCGCCGCGCCATCGCATAGCCGACGCCTACGCCCAGCAGCAGGTTGAGCGCCGTCGCCCAGCCGGCAACCTTGAGGCTCAGCGCGAGCGCGATCCAGGCGCCATCCATGGGGAACTGCAGCGGGTGCAAGCGGACACGGTGCTTTCTCGAAATGCGACGTATACGACTATATATGCCGCCCCGGCGGGCACCGACCGGACTAGGGCAAGCGCCCAAGAGGCCAGGCATCGCGCGGCGCTAGGATGCCGCCATGCCTCAGAAGTCTTCCCGCCGCGCTGCCGCCGAGCCCGTCTCCCACGACCATCCCGACGAGCTGCGCGCGCCCAACGCCTGGCTGATGATGCTGGAGGGCCGCGCGCCCTGGGAGTTCGCCGCCCTGCTGGCGGCCACGCCCTGGCTGCGCAAGCTGCCCCGCGGCGATGGCCATCCGGTGCTGGTCTTCCCCGGCCTAGGCGCCAACGACGTGACCACGCTGCCGCTGCGGCGCTTCCTGGACGAGCTGGGCTATGTGACCCATCCCTGGGGCCAGGGCTTCAATTTCGGGCCGCGCCAGGGCGTGCTGGAACAGTGCACGGCCGACGTGAAGCGGCTGTTCCGCCAGCATGCCAAGCCGGTCAGCCTGATCGGCTGGAGCCTGGGCGGCATCTATGCCCGCGAGCTGGCCAAGGAGCTGCCCGACCATGCCCGCTGCGTGATCACGCTGGGCACGCCCTTCACCGGACATCCGCGCGCCACCAATGCCTGGCGCTTCTTCGAGCTGGTCTCGGGCCAACAAGTCAAGGACCATGAGTTGCTGGAGCAGATCAAGCAAACCCCGCCGGTGCCGACCACATCGCTCTACTCCAAGAGCGACGGCGTGGTCGCCTGGCGCTGCAGCGTGATGGAGCCCAGCCCCTTGAGCGAGAACATCGAGGTCCATGCCAGCCACTGCGGCATGGGGTTGAACCCGCTGGCCCTGTATGCGATTGCCGACCGCCTGGCCCAGCCGCAGGGCCAGTGGAAGCCTTTCGAGGCGCAGGGCGCGCGGCGCTGGTTCTACCGCGGCAGCTGAAGCAGAGCGGTGGCCGGCGGCTGTGTTCCACTTCCGCCTGTGCCTGAAGTTCCTGCCTCTCCTCCTGCTCAAGACGCGGCCCAGCAGCCCGTCCTGCCCAACCCCCGCCACCTGAAGCGCCTGCCGGCCGGCCTCACGGCCGAGGACTGGCAGCGCATCCGTCATTCGGCCTACCAGCTGCCCCAGGTGCTGACGCCCGCCGACCTGGACGAGGGCGAAGACCCCGAGGCCCTGGGCCTGGTGATGATCTCCAAGGCCGCCGCAGGCGGCCGGCCGGCGCGCTGGATCGCTCCGGGGCTGATCCCCATCGCCCTGCGCCATCTCGATGCGGTGGGCACGGGCCCCACCCTGCGTCCGCTGATGCAGCAGCGCAGTGCCCAGCTCGATGCGCTGGGCCTGCGCCGCGCCGGACTGCAGTGGCAGCGCCTTTGTCGGCAGCCGGTGCTGGACGGCAAGCTGGTCGTGGCCCATCTGCAGCCGCTGGCCGATGCCACGCCGGCCTGGGAGTTCTACCGCGATGGTGACGCGGACAAACTCGCCACGTCCATAGGCCCCATGCCGGCCTATGCCGAGGCCTACCGGCTGCAAGAGCATCTGCAGCGTCTGCTGGAACGCAGCGCCTCGGGCCATCCCGACCAGCTGGCTTCGCTGTGGCCGCGCCTGCAGGCCGAATGCTCGACGCCCCAGCCCATCGAAGCCTTGCTGGCCGCCTGCACCCGCGCCCAGGAGAGCTGGGAACAGCGCATGGCCGAGCTCAACACGCTGGCCCAGCTGAACTGCCAGCTGGCCTTCCAGGGTTATCCGGACAGCTTCGAGCTGGCGCGCCAGATGCAGCGCACGGTGACGCTCTACGTGGGCCCGCCCAACAGCGGCAAGACCCATGCGGCCTTCGAAAAGCTGGCCCAGGCGCACGACGGCGCCTACCTGGCCCCGCTGCGCCTGCTGGCGCTGGAGGGCCGCGACCGCCTGGTGGCGCGCGGCGTGCCCTGCTCGCTGCTGACCGGCGAGGAGAACCAGCCGGCCGAGAACGCCTGCGTGGTCTCTTCCACCATCGAGATGGTCGACACCGGCCGGCCGGTCGAGGTGGCCGTGATCGACGAGGCCCAGATGCTGTTCGACGGCTCGCGCGGCTGGGCATGGACCCAGGCCATCGTCGCCGTGCCGGCCAATGAGCTGATCATCATCTGCTCGGCCTATGCGGTGCCGGCGATCGAGAAGCTGCTGGGCCTGTGCGGCGAACGCTGCGCGGTGAAGCATTTCGAGCGCAAGCAGGAGGTGCAAATGCTGTCGGCGCCGGTGGCCATGACCTCGCTGAAGAAGGGCGATGCGGTCGTGGCCTTCAGCCGGCGCGAGGTGCTGATGCTGCGCGACCAGATCGCCCAGGCCGGCCATCCGGTCTCGGTGATCTACGGCGCCCTGCCTCCCGAGGTGAGGCGGCGCGAGGCCGAGCGCTTCGCGGTGGGCGCCAGCGACGTGCTGGTCGCCACCGACGCCATAGGCATGGGGCTGAACCTGCCGATACGCCGCGTGCTGTTCAGCACGCTGACCAAGTTCGACGGCGTCGGCGACCGGCCGCTGAGCGTCTCCGAGGTGCATCAGATCGCCGGCCGGGCCGGGCGCTACGGCCTGCATGACGAGGGCTTCGTCGGCGTGCTGCGCGAGGCCGAGGCCGGTGCCGGCAAGCTCTTGCGCGAGCTGCTGCCGCGCCAGCCGCGGGCGCCGCGCGACCACAAGGCACCGGTAGCGCCGAACTGGTGGCATGTGCAGACCATCGCCTCCAGCCTTGGCTTCAGCCGCCTGGCCGCCGTGCTGCAGGTCTTCGTCGACCGGCTGCGGCTGGACGATGCGCATTTCGCCGTGGCCGAGCTGGAGCAGATGCTGCAGCTGGCCGAGTCACTGGACCGGGTCGCCCCCAAGCTGCCGCTGCGCCAGCGCTTCGTCTATGCCCAGGCGCCGGTCGACAGCCGCACCGAGGGCCAGGTGCAGGAATACCTGGACTGGGCCCAGCAGCACCAGCTGGCCGGCTCGGTGGGTTCGCCCTGGTTCCTGGACGATGTGGACGAGCACAGCCGCCTGGACCGCATGGAGCAGGCCTTGCGCTCCTGCACGCTGTGGCTGTGGCTGGACCTGCGCTTCCCCGGTGTCTACGGCCGGGTCGAGGCCGTCGTGGACCTGCGCAGCCGCCTCAACGAGGGCATTGAACGCCAGCTCAAGAGCAAGAAGCCGCTCTGGCGCGCCCGCGGCCGCTGACGACTATTCCGCCGCCTTTGCCGTAAGCCCTGCTTGACGACCCCGACCCCTAAAGGCAGTCTGGGACGGTTCGGAGACAAGCAGGAGACAGCAATGAAATTTGGGAATCCCGGCGGTGGCGCCATGGCGTCCAAGCTGGCTGGACTGGGTGTGGCCGGCCGGCTCTGGCTGGCCGTGGCGACGGTCATCGTCGCCCTGGTGGGCCTGATCGGCTTCTCTTCCGCGCGCACCGGCAAGCTCAATGCCGAGGCGGCGGCCATCGACCAGCAGATGGGCGCCAAGCGTGCCGCCGCCGAGCGCTGGGCCAACCTCACCACGGTCAATGTGACCCGGGTCCAGGCCTCGGCCATCAGCAGCGACCCGGCGGTGGACCAGATGTACAAGGAAGAGATCGCCGCCACCATCGCCAAGATCAGCGAGGTGCAGAAGTCCATCGAGGGCATGGAGCTCACGGACAAGGACAAGGCCCTGATGGCCCGCATCGCCGACGAGCGCAAGCTGGTGCTGTCCTCGCTGGCCAAGGCGCGCGAACTCAAGGGCGCCGGCAAGGGTGAGGAGGCGGCCAACGAGGTGCGCCAGACCTTCAACCCGGCGGTCTCGGTCTACCTGAAGTCGCTGGCCGAGTTCGCGGCCCTGCAGACCACGCAGAAGGAGGCGGCCGATGCCAACCTGGCCGAGCGGCGCAAGGCGACGCTGTCCATCGCCATGGTCGTGGTCGTCGCCATCGTCGCGGCCCTGCTGGCCGGCGCGGTCTGGTTGGTGCGCTCGATCAAGCAGCCCCTGGGCGAGGCGCTGGAACTGGCCGAGCACATCGCCGGCGGCGACCTGTCGGCCAGCACCAGCATCCAGCGCAGCGATGAATTCGGGCTGCTGCTCGATGCGCTGAACCGCATGGCCACCCAGCTACGCAGCGTGATAGGCGAGGTACGGCAGGGCGTGGAGTCTGTCTCCACCGCCTCGGCCGAGATCGCCACCGGCAACCATGACCTGAGCAGCCGCACCGAGCAGACCGCCTCCAACCTGGAGGAAACGGCCAGCTCGATGGAAGAGATCACGGCCACGGTCAGCAACTCGGCCGACACGGCTCGCCAGGCCAACCAGCTGGCGGCCTCGGCGGCCGAAGCCGCTTCCCGCGGCGGTTCGGTGGTGGAGCAGGTGGTCAGCAACATGGAGCAGATCACGGCCAGCTCCAAGCGCATCTCCGACATCATCTCGGTGATCGACGGCATCGCCTTCCAGACCAATATCCTGGCCCTGAATGCCGCGGTGGAAGCCGCCCGGGCCGGCGAACAGGGCCGCGGCTTCGCGGTGGTGGCCGGCGAGGTGCGCACCCTGGCCCAGCGCAGCGCCGAGGCGGCCAAGGAGATCAAGGGCCTGATCAATGCCTCGGTCGAGCGGGTCGAATCGGGCGCCGCCCTGGTCAACCAGACCGGCAACGTGATGCAGGAGATCGTGGCCAGCGTGGGCCGGGTCAGCGACATGATCGGCGAGATAGCCGCCTCGGCCACCGAGCAGCGCGACGGCATCGCGCAAGTCAATGTGGCCGTGACCGAGCTGGACAAGATGACCCAGCAGAACGCCGCCCTGGTCGAGCAGAGCGCCGCGGCAGCCACCTCGATGCGCGAACAGGCCCAGCGCCTGGCCGAGGTGGTCTCCGTATTCAAGCTGGGCTCGGGCTCCTACAACCCCAGCGCGCGGGCTCCCAGCCCCGTGGCAGCCCCCAAGCCGGCGATGACTCACAAGCCGGCCAGCCCTGCGGCCAAGCCAACGGCAGCCAAGCCCGCGGCCACGCCGGTCAGCCGTCCGCCTGCTGCAGCGCCCAAGGCCCCACCCAAGAAGCTGACCGCGCCTCCGCCGGCACCCACGCCCGGTCCGGCTCCCAAGCCGCCGGCCGAGGACGGCGACTGGGAGACTTTCTGATTCCAGGGCCTGTCAAGGCACAAGTCTGTGGACAGTTCCGGAACAAGCCGGGGCTTGTCCACAGGGCGAGGCCGCTTGGCCGAGTTGTTGTAGGTTCATCCCCGCCGCTGCGGCCCGGTCACGCACAGGGTTTTGTATGGGCCAAGTGCTTGTCGGACAAGGCCAAAGCGCGCTTGTCCACAGGACTAGCGGCCCTCTACTACGACCACCAGTCTGAAAGACAATATCGTTCTTGAATAACAAGCCGACCCTGCCGTGTGCACAAACCACAGCGCCTTTGCCAGGCCTGGGCCCGGTCTCCAGGGCATGTCACACTGCCGCTCCGCTGAGGCTACGCAGCCGCGATCCCAGCCCGCAGTTCCCCAATGAATACCGCCACGCTCCACTCGGCTTCGGCCGGCTTTGAATCCGCCTGCAAGATCCCGGCGCTGCCCGCCGGGCATCGCAGCCAGGGTCTGCATGGCCACAGCTACTTCGCCACGGTCCGGGCTCAATTGCCGGCCGGCTGGGCTCCGTTCCCAGGGGGAGAGGTGGAGGAGCTGCGCCGACGCCTGGAAGCCTGCATTGCGCCGCTGGATCACGGCCTGCTGAACGACACCATCGAGCAGCCCACCGACGAGAACATCGCCCGCTGGATACGAAATCGTCTCCAGAAGGAATTCGGCGTTCCCGACATCCAGCAGGTCGGCGTGCAAAGCACCCAGCATTCAGGCGTGGACCTGGATGCGGCCGGCCAGGCTCATGTCTGGCGCCGCTACCGCTTCCAGGCCGCCCACCAGCTGCCCAACGTGCCGGCCGGCCACAAATGCGGCCGCATGCATGGCCATGGCTTCGAGGTCATTCTCCATGCCAACCAGGACCTGGGCGAGCGCGACCTGAGCATCGACTACGACCACCTGGACGAGATCTGGGCGCCCTTGCACATCGAGCTCAACTACCAGTGCCTGAATGGCATTGAAGGCCTGTCCAATCCCACCAGCGAGGTGATCTCGGCCTGGCTGTGGCAGCGGCTCAAGCCGCAGCTGCCCGAGCTGTCCTGGGTGACGGTCTACGAGACCGGCAGCTGCGGCGCCAATTTCGATGGCCGGCATTACCGGATCTGGAAGGAACTGACGCTGGACAGTGCCATCCAGCTCAAGCGCGCGCCCGAGGGCCATGTCTTGCGCGGCATCCATGGTCATACCTACACCTTGCGCCTGCACCTGGCGGCCGAGCTGGACCAGCTGATGGGCTGGACCGTGGACTTCGGCGACGTGAAGACCCAGTTCGATCCGATCTTCAAGGCCATAGACCACCGGCCGCTGTACGAGATTGCCGACCTGCCCGATGGCGACACGGCCAGCCTGTCGGCCTGGGTGCTGGCCAAGGGCCGCGCCGCGCTGCCGCAGCTGGACCGGGTGGACATGTATGAGACCCGCGGTTCCGGGTCCATCGTCAGTGCCGTCGGTATCGATGAACTGATTCCGGTCTGAGGCGACGGTCATGGCTTACGCAGTCAAGGAAATGTTCTACACGCTGCAGGGCGAGGGTGCCCAGGCCGGCCGTGCCTCGGTGTTCTGCCGCTTTGCCGGCTGCAATCTGTGGAGCGGCCGGGAGCAGGACCGGGCGAGCGCGGTCTGCAATTTCTGCGATACCGATTTCGTGGGCACGGACGGCCAGGGAGGCGGCAAGTTCGCCACGGCCGAGATGCTGGCCGATGCCGTTGCGGCCCTTTGGCCGGTGGGCAAGAACGGCAAGCCCTATGTGGTGTGTACCGGCGGTGAGCCGCTGCTGCAGCTGGATGAGCCGCTGATCGAGGCCCTGCATGCCCGCGGCTTCGAGGTGGCGGTGGAGACCAATGGCACGCAGCCGGCGCCCAAGGGGCTGGACTGGATCTGCGTCAGCCCCAAGGCCGATGCAGAGATCGTGCTGACCCGGGGCAACGAGCTCAAGCTGGTCTATCCGCAGCCGCTGGCAAGGCCCGAGCGCTTTGCCGGTCTGGCTTTTGAACACTTCTTCCTGCAGCCGCTGGATTCGGTGCTGCAGCGCCAGCACACGCGCGAGGCCATCGAGTACTGCATGGCCCATCCGCAATGGCGGCTGTCGGTGCAGATGCACAAGGTCGTCGGCATAGATTAGGACCACCCTGTACCGGCTTCGCCGGCCCCTCAAGGGGCACACCCGTAGGCCCGGCAAAGCCGGATCCTCGGGTGCTGCTTGGGTCGAGCGGGTGTTTGCAACGGACTCGACGCTTGTCCGTAGAAGGAGCAGATGTGACGACTTTGCTGGACATTGCGGGCCTTCAGAGCCGCCTGCGCGAGTTTGCCGCGGCCCGCAGCTGGCAGCCCTACCAGACGCCCAAGAACCTGGCCATGGCCATGGTGGTGGAAGCCGCCGAACTGGTCGAGATCTTCCAGTGGCTGACGCCGGAGCAGAGCCAGTCGCTCGCTGAGGAGCAGCGCCAGCACCTGGGCGAGGAGATCGCCGACGTGCTGCTCTATCTGCTGCAGATCGCCGACCACAGCGGCGTGGACATGGCCGCTGCCGTCGAGGCCAAGCTGGCCAAGAACGCGCTCAAGTACCCCGCGCCCTGACAAGCAGGCTGGCCGCTGGCCGGCAGCCACCAAGAAAAAAGGCCCTGAGCGCGAGCCCAGGGCCTTTGTCTTGGGCCGGTGCCCCGGAGGACACCGGCATCAAGTTCCAAGTGATCAGAACTTGTAGTCGTACGAAGCGGTGAACTTGACCGACTTCGGAGCCGAGTAGGACTGGACCGAACCGTAGGTGTTACGGATGTTGGTCGAGCCGCCAGCGGCGTTGTAGCGCTCTTCGATGGTCTCGATCGTCTGGTTGTTGAAGACGTTGAAGATGTCGACCTTGAAGGCGAAGCCCTTCAGCACTTCAGGCTTGTAGACGAAGTTCAGGTCCAGGCGGGTATCCCAGGGCAGCTTGCCGAAGGTACCGCGCGGAGCCGGAACGCCCTTGCAGAAGAAGTAAGCCGAACCGTAACCCGAGTAGTTGGTCACGTTGGGGTACTTGACCGGATCGGCAGGTGCGTTGCCGATACAGTTCTTCGGACGACCCGAAGCCAGCAGGGTGTTCACGCCGATGCCGAACTCCGACGTCATTTGATACAGACCGAAGGCCTTGATCGAATGCGTGCGGTGGTTGGGCAGCAGACCATCCGAGTTTACCGAGAAGTCGGGGAAGTCGTAGACCTGCGTGGTCGCGACGTCGGCCTGGCCGATGTCAGACAGCAGCTGGCCTTCGGTGTTGCCCTTGTTCTTCGACCAGGTGTAGTTCACCTTGGCCCAGAACTTGCCGTCGAACGGGTATTCGGCGGTCAGGTCCAGGGCGGTGTAGGTGCGCTTGACCTTGGGGAAGCCCAGGTCGGCAGCCGACAGGTCCACCTTGGTCAGCGTGCCGTTGTCGGCGAAGTCCACCATGAAGCTGTTCGCACGGCCCGGGTTGAACAGCGCGCAGTTGAAGCCCCAGTGCGAGGCGTCAACCTTGTTCTTGGCAGCCCATGCCAGGAACGGACGGTCGTCGCAGAAGTCGTCGATCGCCGTCTTCAGGGCACGGTAGGTGAACTTGGCGCCCAGGGTCAGGCTCTTGCTGACGTTCTTGTCGAAGCCGAACAGGATTTCGTCCTGGTAGTTGCCCTTCATGTCCTGGGCAGCGACCGTGCGCGGATCCTTGGCCTGGCCGAACTCGTTGTTGTTCGAGAAGGTCGGGCTGATCGCGGTCAGGCCGGTCGGAGCGCCGGTGGTCTGGTCAACGCCGGTGTAGGCGTAGTTGCGGGTGGTGAACAGCGAGGAGCCGGCACCGCGCACAGCCACGTTGGTCGGCAGCGGCACGTGGTAGCGACCACCGTGCGTGTAGACCTTGAACGAGGCGTCGCCGTTGACGTCCCACGAGGCGCCCAGACGCGGAGCGATCTGGGTAGCGAGCTTGATGTAGCTCTTGTTGTCGCCGTTGCGGTTGTCGAAGGCTTCGTTACGCAGGCCCAGTTCCAGCAGCACGTTCTTGGTGATCTGCCACTTGTCCTCGATGTAGGCAGCGGACTGGATCACGGTCGGGGTCGACGTGGTGGCCACGAAGACCTGGCTGGCGTAGTAGCCCTGGGCGGCCAGAGCATTGCCGGCCACGGTGTTCAGGGCCACGCTGTAGCGGTCCACCGGCACGGTCGGGTCGGTCTTGCTGTAGGTCCAGGTCGAGCCGCCGGCGCGCGACGAACCGGCCACCGAGTTGATCTTGTTGTAGTCGATACCGGCACGCAGCGTGTGCTGCGAGTTGGCACGCCACTCGAAGTCAAGACGGGCACCCTTGTTCTCGTCCTTGGCGCCCGGCACCAGCAGGTTGCCGGTCGTCGTTTGAATGACGGGGTAGTTCAGGCCGGGAGCCGTCGTGGTCAACACCACCTGGGGGATGTTGGGGTTGTAGTTCAGCGGCGACAGCTTGTGCGGCGACGAGGTCTTGCCGATCAGGGCCGTGACGGTCAGGTCGTCGGTGAGGTAGCCGGTGTACTTCAGGATGTCGACGCTCGAGCCTTGCTCGGCAGCCACCGGGGTCGGGCCCCAGTTGACGTAGTCGGCACCGCCGGTGACGGCGCTGCCGCGCTGCAGCGTGTTGTAGTCGAAGCTGTAGTAGCGACGGCTGTCTTCGATGCGGTCGAAGATCTTGGTGTACTCGAGGTGGTGCTCGTCGGTGATGTTCCAGTCGAGCTTCAGCAGGGCGCGACGCTTGTTGACGTCGGCTTCCTGCCAGCCGCCGGCCAGCACGGCGTTGGCCGTGCCGGTGCCGCCGGTGTTGGCCTGGCGGATCAGGCTGCGGGTGGCGGTCTGGTCTTCACCAGCGGCGAAGAAGAACAGCTTGTCCTTGATGATGGGACCACCGGCGTAGACCGACACCGTGCGGGTGTCGTTCATGTTGCCGGCGTTGTACACCTGCATCTTGCCGTCGGTGTTCGGGTTGTTGCCCGTCATGCCGTAGTAGGTGTTCTTGGCCTTGGCGCGGAACGAGCTGGGTTCCAGCTGGATGGCGCCGCCGGCCACGAAGTCGTTACCGCCGCTCTTGGTCACGATGTTGACCACGCCGCCGGTCGAACGGCCGAATTCCGAACCGTAGCCGCCGGTCAGCAGCTGGGCCTGGGCGATGGAGTTGAAGGGCAGCTGCGAGAAGCCGACCTGGGTCAGGATGGTGGTGACCGGGAAGCCGTTGATGTAGTAGGCGTTCTCGGAAGCACCGGCGCCGCCGAAGGACGGGGCCGCGGCACCGCCGTAGCGCGAGTCGCCGCGCACGGTCTGCGGAGCCAGCTGGATCACGGCGCCGACGTTGTTGGCGACCGGCAGCTTTTCCAGCTCGCGGGCGCTGAAGGTCGTGGTCGAACCGGCGCTGGACACGTCGATGACCTGCTTGCGGCCGGTCACCTGGACGGTTTCCAGGGCGGCGGCGGTGAACGAAACCTCGGTACCGGTACCGATGGAGACGTCAACGTCGTTGCGGGTGCTCAGCACGGCGGCGCCGCGCATCAGGACAACCTTGTAGCGACCCACCGGCATCGACGTGGCGGTGAACTTGCCGTCCGTGCCCGGCGTCAGGGTCCGCTTGGCACCGGTGTCGACGTTCTCGATGACCACCGTGGTGCCGGCTTCCTTGACCGAGCCCAGGATCGTGCCGGTCGCGCTGGTTTGCGCGTGCACGACGCTGCCCGAAGCCAGGGCCAGGCCGACGGCCACTGCCACGGCCGAACGGCGCAGCAAGGCGGTCGCGTTGAGGGGGGTCGCCCCAGGGTTGCGATTCATAAACTCTCCGATTCGTGAATGAATAGTCGATGGGCGTTATGCGCCCACTTGCCAGGAATTGCGGCCATGGCATACCGACGACCGACGAGTGTCCGTGTCCAGGCTTTCCTTTGTCACCCCGACAAACCCATCAATTCGGCGTGAAAGCAACGTTGCAGCCCAGCAAAAAGAGCTGATTTGTCGCCACTCAAATTGGCTGGCGACAATTTTTCAGGGCTTGAACCGCTCGGCAAGCGCCCGCCACAAAGCTTTACAACCGGCAAGTGCGAGAGGCTTGTCGGGTCCGGATCGGCAGGGTGCCGCGCGTCATGGCCGGGCGGGGTCCGGGCGATTGGCAGGCCGCTGAAAAATTTCCTGCTGTCAAGCCGCGCGAAACGCCGGGTCTGCAAGGACAATGCGCCCCTTTCGCGTTCGCAGACAGATCCCGTTTTCTTCGTCCCTATGTCGAGTATCCAGGTCCGACCCGCCACCTTGCGGGATGCCAAAGCCATCGCCGAAATCCACGTTGCTGCCTGGCAGGACGCCTACAAGGACCTGCTTCCCGCCTCGGCGCTGGACGGCATGTCGGTGCAGAAGCGTCAGGCCTTCTGGCGCGAAGCCATCGACTATGCGGAACCGCAGGTGCTGGTGGCGCATCTGGACAACCAGATCATGGGATTCGCCGGTTTCGACCGCTCGCGCGACAAGGGCTCGCCGGCCACCACCGGCGAGATCTGGGCTCTGTACGCCGCACCCCAGCACTGGGACAAGGGCGTGGGCCTGGCCCTGTGGGATGCCGCCCGCGACGGGCTGCAGGAAGAAGGCTGCACCAAGGTCACGCTGTGGACCTATCTGCGCAACGAGCGGGCCCTGCGCTTCTTCGAGCTGGCCGGCTTCAAGCGCGAGCAGGGCAGCATCAAGACCACCGAGGTCGGCGGCGTGCGCCTTGAGGAGTTGCGCTTGCAGCGCAGCCTGGTCTGAACCCCAACCCGGTTCAGTCATCGTGACCAAGTTCGACACCGCCATGGGCGGGGGCATGTGGCGCGTGGTGTTCTTCGAACGCCGCGGCAGCCATGTGCACATGGACAAGACCGGGCCCTGGCTCCCCGGCAAGGCCAAGGCCAAGGCCTGGGCCGACTGGTTTGCCGACCAGGGCTATCACGTGGCCCTGCAGGACCAGGGCGGCGGCCTGGAAAAGCTCAGCCAGGGCCTGCCCGGCTGATCGGATCGGCCCCATCACCCACTCAGGACGCGGCGCGGTAGCCGCGACGCGACAGCGCCCAGCCCTCCGTGGCGGCCTGCTCGCCATGGGTCTGCACATGGACCGGCGCCAGCTTTTTTGCCGCGGCGCGCTGCACCAGGGCCTCCGCCTGCTCGGCCGTCAGCGCCAGCGCAAAGCGTGTCCAGCGCTTCATCACCAGGGCATCGGCCCAGGCATCTTCCAAAGCCCAGCGGATCTCGTGCGGCTGCAGCAGCGCCTCGACCTTCAGCACCCGCGGCACCAGGGCCAGCACGAAGCGATTGAAGTCCGCCTTCAGCGCCTCGCCGGGCAGCAGGGCCTCCAGGCGTGCCAGGCGCTGGCTCCAGCCCGGCGTGGCCAGCTGGCGCGTCACCAGGGCCTGCAGCGCCTGGATGGGGTTGAACATCCGCAGCCGGTTCGGCGGCAGCACTTTCAGCGGGATCTGGGCCGCCTGCTCATGCGAGAGCGGGGTGACGAAGCTGCACAGCACGGCGATGCGCTGCCATTGCAGCGGGTCCAGCCCGGCCACCTGCTGGATCGGCCCCAGGGCCAGGCTGCGGGCCATCTCGTCGGCGCTGGCGTGGTCATGGCTGGCCTTGGCGGCATTGGCCGTCGCGCTCATCTGAACCAGGTTGCCGGCGGCGTAGCCGGCGTCGTCACGCACCCGGTCTATCGAGCCCTGTTCCTCCAATGCGCAGCGCAGGATGGGGCAGTGGCTGGCTTCCAGCTGCTGCAGGTAGTTGGGTGTCACCAGCAGGGTCTCGAACTGGCGGCCGCGCGACCAGGCATGGGTGCGCAGCTGCAGCCACTGCTTCACGTGGCGCGAGGCCTTGAGCGTGCGCTGGCCGAAGGTGGCGCGACCCGCCTGCCAGCCGGCCAGCAGCGGTGAGGCCTGGAACAGGTGGTCGATGGGCGGGGTCAGGCCATGGTGGGCGAAATCCCAGCCGAGCTCATAGCCCAGGCGGCTGTGGGCCGGCAGCTCGGCCGGCCGTGCTTCGGAGACGACAGCTTCCAGCCCCAGCTCGATCTGGGCGGTGGCAAGGGCATGGCTGGCGAACGGCGTGGCGGCGATCTGGGTCATGGGGTCTCCTGGTTTCGGCCTGGGATCAGGCATGTGGCACAGTCTGAGCGACCGGTAGCTCATGGCGTGAGCCACCAACGAAACAAGGGTTTGCATGGACCGCACCGAACGCTTCTACAAGATCGAGAAGATGCTGCGCCACGAGGGCTGCGTCAGCTTTGCGAAGCTGATCGAGGCCCTGGAGGTCTCGCCGGCCACGCTCAAGCGCGACCTGCAGTACCTGCGCGAGCGCATGGATGCGCCCATCGAGTACGACGCGGCTTCCAATGGCTACCGCTTCGGCCAGCAATGGCGCGGCCAGGCCCGGCACGAGCTGCCGGGCGTCTGGTTCAGCGAGAAGGAGATGCACGCCATGCTGACCATGCACCAGCTGCTGGCCGGCCTGGACGAAGAAGGCCTGCTGAGCCGCCACCTGCAGCCCATGTTCGACAAGCTGACCGGCATGATGGGCACCGATGCCGACGAGGCGCGTGAGCTGACCCGCCGCATCAAGCTGATCAGCACCGCCCGGCGGCGTGCGCCCTCGGCCTTCTTCGAGACCGTGGGCAGCGCCGTGGTCAAGCGCCAGCGACTGAAGCTGCGCTATCTCAAGCGAGGTCCGGGTGGAGGCAGCGCCAGCGAACGCGAGGTCTCACCGCAGCGCCTGGTGCACTACCGCAATACCTGGTACCTGGATGCCTGGTGCCACCGCAGCGACGGCCTGCGCCGCTTTGCGCTGGATGCGATGGAAGCCGCCGAGCCGCTGGACGAGAAAGCCAAGACCCTGTCGGTCAAGCAGCTTGAGGCCGAACTGGACCGCGGCTACGGCATCTTCGCCGGCGGCCAGGAGCAATGGGCCGAGCTGGTGTTCAGTGCCGAGGCCGCCGCCTGGGTCTCGCACGAGGAATGGCATCCGCAGCAGCGCAGCCAGTGGCTGGATGACGGCCGCTGGCGGCTGGAGCTGCCCTTCGTCGACGCCACCGAGCTGCTGATGGACCTGCTGCGCCACGCCGGCGATGTGGAGGTCCTGGCGCCCGCAGCGCTGCGCGGGGCTTTCGCGAAAAGGCTGCGCGAAGCAGCCGCGCGCTTGTAGGTCTCAGGCCTTGTTGTCGTCGGCTTCGTAGCGCTTGAGCCGCTCGCTGTTCCAGTAGACCTCCTGGCCCAGGTTCAGCACACGGGCCAGCACGAACATCAGGTCGGACAAGCGGTTCAGGTACTGCCGTGGCGGCTCGTGGATGGGCTCGCTGCCGACCAGGGTGATCACGCTGCGTTCGGCCCGCCGGGCCACGGTGCGGCAGACATGGGCGAGGGCGGCGGGCCGGGTGCCGGCCGGCAGGATGAATTCCTTGAGCCGGGGCAGGTCGGCGTTGTAGTGGGCCAGGGCCTCGTCCAGGCGCAGCACGGCCGATTCCTTGAGCAGCTGGCCGCCCGGCCAGGACAGTTCGCCGCCCAGGTTGAACAGCTCATGCTGGATGGTGATCAGCAACTCGCGGATGTCCTCGGGCAGCGGCTCGGCCAGCAGCACGCCGAGGTTGGAATTGAGCTCGTCCACGTCGCCCATGGCCATCACGCGCAGATGGTTCTTGGGCACGCGCGAGCCGTCGCTGAGACCGGTCGTGCCGTTGTCGCCGGTGCGGGTGGCGATCTGTGAAAGTCGGTTGGCCATGGGGTGCAGGGGCAGATGCGAGAAAGACCGCATCTTGCCCCATCCAGCGTGCCGCTAGCTCATGCGGAAGGTGTTGACCAGTTCGGACAGCTGCGCTGCCTGTTGCTGCAGGTTGGCCCCGGCTGCGGCCGTCTCCTCGACCAGGGCGGCATTCTGCTGCGTCAGCTGGTCCATGTGGGCCACGGCCTCGCTGATCTGCTGCAGGCCGCCGCTCTGCTCGCTGGAGGCGCGGCTGATCTGTGCCACCCGTTCGGCCAGGCTGCCTATGGCGGCCACCGTGTCCTGCATGGTCGTGCCGGCTCCCTGGACCAGGCGCGCGCCGTCCTCGACCTGACTGACGCTGGTCGAGATCAGCTGCTTGATCTGCTTGGCGGCCTCGGCGCTGCGCTGGGCCAGGGCCCGGACTTCCGAGGCCACGACGGCGAAGCCGCGCCCCTGCTCGCCGGCCCTGGCGGCCTCGACGGCGGCGTTGAGCGCCAGGATGTTGGTCTGGAAGGCGATGCCGTCGATCACCGCGATGATTTCCTCGATGCGCCGGCTGCTGCTCTCTATGCCCTGCATGGTCCGGACGATCTGCTGCACCGCCTGGCCCCCGGCCGTGGCGACCTCGCAGGCGCGCTGGGCCAGGCTGCTGGCATCGCCGGCCTGATCGGCATTGCTGCGCACCGTGCTCGAGAGCTCCTCCATCGAGCTGGCCGTCTGTTCCAGCGCCGAGGCCTGTTGCTCGGTGCGCTGCGACAGGTCCAGGTTGCCCATGGCCAGCTCCTGCGAGGCCTGGGCCAGCTGGCCGGCATTGCCGCGCACCTCGCCGATGACACCGCGCAGGCTGTCGCGCATGGTCTGCAGGGCCTGATTCAGCTGGCCGATCTCGTCGCTGCTGAAGCGCGTCGACTCGCCGCTGAGATCACGCCCGGCGATCTGGCGGGCCAGCGAGGCCGCCTTCTCCAGCGGCATGGTGATGCTGCGGGCAATGCCGCGGGTGGTGAGCAGCATGATCACCAGCAGGCCCAGCAGCAGGCCGAAGACCAGCCAGCTGCCGCGCTGCAGATCGGCGACTCGGGCGGACAGCAGCTCGCCAAGCGCGTCCATCGCGGCCTCGGCCACGACGAAGGTGGCGTCGATGGTGCGCGTGTAGCTGCCGATGTACTCCGGCGCCGGATAGTCGACTTCTTCCTTGAGTATCAGTTCCTGCCGGGTCAGTTTCAGCGAGCCCTCGATCTGCGAGCCCAGGGCGCTGACCTTGTCGGCCAGCCGGCGCTTCAGCTCGGCATTGACGTTGAAGGACTTGTCGAAGGCCGCGACCATGCTGACATGCTGGTCCGAGGCCTGCTGTGCCAGGCCGGCCAGCGTGGCGCGGCCATCAGCACCGATCTTGCGCTCGGCCAGGAAGCCGGCGCCACGGGCGCGAGTCTGGCCCAGGGCCTCGGTGGCCAGCGGCAGCTTGACCAGGGTGGCGGTGATCAGGAAATAGGTGTCGGCCTCCGGATCGAGAATCAGCCCCGAGCTGTCGACCAGCTGGTCCAGCAGCTTGAAGTAGACGGCGATCAGGCGGGCGTGGCGGGTGCTGCTCTCGCCGGCCTTGAGCGAGCGGCTGCCGACTTCGCTGGACAGGCTGGTCCATTGGCCGATCGCTTCCTGCCAGGTCTTGCGCATGGCCTCGGTCAGCACCGAGTGGCTCAGCAGCGCGTCCACCGACTTGAACTGTTGGGCCACTTCGGCATTCTTGGCCTCGCGGTTGGCCGTCACCTGGGCATTGCCGCCCAGGAAGGCGGCCGACAGGCCTCGATGCTGCTGGGTCAGCTGGGTCAGCTTTACGAGCTGGCGGGCCGGTGCAAGGCCGTCCAGCTCGCCTTGCGCGGCCTGTGCCAGTTCGCGCGACTGGCGCACCTGGAAGGCGGCCGGGATGCTGATGGCCACGAGCACCAGCAGGGTCAGCAAGAGGAGCTTGCGACGGATGGACAGTCGACTCAGCATGCTCATGGAGTCCTCCTTTGAGCAATAGGCTTGATGACGACAGGCCGATCGGCGGCTTTCCTTCCTGGCCGCGTCTGGCGCGCGGTCCGGGCCGGGGTTCAGCTTGTTTGGAAAGTCTAGGTTTCAGCGGCGGGGCCAGCCAGCCCCCGATTTGCGGCAGTCAATGGCGCCGGCCGCTGCGGTGGAAGGCCGGCTTGTGCGCGGGGGCGTCGTGCATGCCATGGGTGCGGCCGTGCCTGCCATGCTCCGGTGGCGGCGTCGCCTCGCTGACGCGCGGCCGGCCCAGCTTGCTCATCAGTTCGCGGCTCAGCAGCCTGGGCAACTCTTTGCTGAACGCGCCCAGCAGGGCGACGACCAGCATCAGGCCCACGGCCAGCCAGACCAGGTTCTGCTCTATCCATTGCTGCATGGCGACCACCCTCGGGCGAATGATTGAGCTGACGAGCATGCTGGCACCGGCCGGGCCGG
Organism: Pelomonas sp. SE-A7; assembly: GCF_030345705.1. Classification (NCBI taxonomy): domain Bacteria; kingdom Pseudomonadati; phylum Pseudomonadota; class Betaproteobacteria; order Burkholderiales; family Sphaerotilaceae; genus Roseateles; species Pelomonas sp. SE-A7. The sequence goes on along the minus strand of NZ_JAUASW010000003.1, from coordinate 575,480 downwards.
CTGGCAAGGGGTGGCGTTATCCTTGAATCGCTTCTTTCCTGAGCCGCGACATGAACACGTCCTTTGAAACCCGCCCGGTGCCGCCGCCGATGCTGGCCGCGCTGGCCGAGCGCTTCGGCGACCGTTGCTCAACGGCGCTGGCGCTGCGCGAGCAGCATGGCCGTGACGAGTCGCCGTTCGACGTGCCGCCGCCCGACTGCGTGGTATTCGCCGAGAGCGCCGACGAGGTCGCCTTGGTGGTCGGACTGGCGAACGAGCATGGCGTACCGGTCATCCCCTACGGCGCCGGCAGTTCGCTGGAGGGTCATCTGCTCGCCGTGCAGGGCGGGCTGAGCCTGGACCTGACGCGGATGAACCGCATCCTGCGTGTCGATGCCGAAGACCTGACCGTGAGCGTGCAGCCCGGCGTCACGCGCAAGCAGCTGAACGAGGAGCTGCGGCACGCCGGCCTGTTCTTTCCCATAGACCCGGGTGCTGATGCCACGCTGGGCGGCATGGCGGCCACGCGGGCCAGCGGCACGAATGCCGTGCGCTACGGCACCATGCGCGAGAACGTGCTGGGCCTGGAGCTGGTGGCCGCGAACGGTGAGCGGGTGCGCACCGGTTCACGCGCCCGCAAGAGCAGCGCCGGCTACGACCTGACGCGGCTGATCGTCGGCAGCGAGGGCACGCTGGGCGTGATCACCGAGCTGAGCCTGCGCATCTTTCCGCTGCCCGAGGCGGTATCGGCCGCGGTTTGCTTCTTCCCCAGCATCGACGCCGCGGTGCAGACCACGATACAGATCATCCAGCTCGGCGTTCCCATCGCCCGCTGCGAGCTGCTGGACGCCAACTCGGTCCGCGCGGTGAATCACCATGACAGGCTGGGCCTGCGCGAGGCGCCCATGCTGCTGATGGAATTCCATGGTTCGGAGAGTGGTGTGGCCGAGCAGGCGCAAACGGTGCAGGAGATCGCCCGCGAGTTCGGCGGCGAGGACTTCGAATGGGCCACCACGCCCGAGGCACGGACCCGGCTCTGGACCGCGCGCCACCATGCCTATCTGTCGGCCCTGCAGATGAAGCCGGGCTGCCGCTGCGTCACCACCGACACCTGCGTGCCGATCTCGCGCCTGGCCGAGAGCATCAACGAGTCGGTGCGCGAGGTGGAAGAGGCCGGCCTGCCCTATTTCATCGTCGGCCATGTGGGCGACGGCAATTTCCACCTGGGCTATCTGACCGACCCGGCGATGCCGGCCGAGCGCGAGCTGGCCGAGGCCCTGAGCGCCCGCATGGTGGCTCGGGCGCTGAAGCTCGAAGGCACCTGTACCGGCGAGCACGGCATAGGCCTGCACAAGCAGGGCTTTCTGGTGGACGAAACCGGCGAAGCGGCGGTGGCGATGATGCGTTCGCTGAAGCGGGCGCTGGACCCGCGCAACATCATGAACCCGGGCAAGATCTTTTCGCTCTGAGCTCGCGTTGCTTCAGCGGAAGCGGCGCAGGATGTCGGCCAGCCGGCCTTCGCTCAGCAGGCTCTGCTGGGCCTCGGCCAGCTCGCGCAGGCTGAGCCGGGATTGCTTGTGCCGCAGGCAGTACAGCGGCGTGCGGGCCACCAGCAGCGGCGAGACCTGCAGGCTGCGCAGCGAGGCGTCGCGAGACTGGGCATAGGCCAGCTGCAGGGGGTTGAGCACGCTGTAGTCGGTGCGGCCCACGCGCTGCATCTGCAGCAGCCGGTCTTCGCTGGGTGCCAGGCTTCGTATCAGCTTGCCGCTGGCGAACAATGGCTCCAGCAGCGGATGCTTGTAGCCGTTGACCACGCCCACGGTGCGGCCCTCCAGCTCGCTGAGCTGGCGCACCAGCGGGGCATCCGGGCCGCCGACCAGGATTTCCTCATAGTCCATCAGCGGCTGGCTCAGCCAGTCGACCTTGGGCATGGAGCTGGCGACAAACCAATCCGGGCTTTCGAAGCACTGCAGGTCGAAGCTGCCCTGCTGGACCTGCGAGGCCACGCGCCGCGGTGGCACCAGCATGAACTGCACGGGCCGGCCCAGCTTCTCGGCCAGGGCCTGGCCCCAGAGCAGCAGGATGCCGCCGCGCAGCTGCGGGCCGGTCGGCGCGTTGGCGATGTCGGCAAAGGGCAGGCTGTAGCTGGTCGAGACCAGCATGCGCAGCGGCGCTGTCGGCTGCGCCATGGCCTGGGCCATCAGCAGCACCAGCAGCAAGGGCAGCAGGCGGCCCATCGGCTGTCGTGCGCTCAGTGGGCCGGGGCCGGCACGCTCCAGCGCTTGGTCGTGTCGCCCTTGTCGTTGACGCTCTCCAGGTGAACCCCGAAGCCCCACAGCCGGGCCACATGCTTGAGCACTTCCTGGCCGCTGTCGTGCAAGGGGCGGTTCAGGTGCTGGGTATGACGCAGCGTCAGCGAGCGGTCGCCGCGCAGGTTGACGTTCCAGACCTGGATGTTGGGCTCGCGCGTGGAGAGGTCGTACTGGCGGGACAGCGCCTCGCGCACATGCTGGTAGCCGGGCTCATCGTGGATGGCCGAGATCTCGTACTCGCTCTCGGCCTCGTCGTCGATGATGGAGAACAGCCGGAACTCGCGCATCAGGCGCGGGCTCAGGTACTGGCCTATGAAGCTCTCGTCCTTGAAGTTGCGCATCGCATGGTTGAGCGTGGGCAGCCAGTCGCTGCCGGCGATGTCGGGGAACCAGCGGCGGTCTTCCTCGGTCGGGTTTTCGCAGATGCGCTTGATGTCGGTGTACATCGCAAAGCCCAGCGCATAGGGGTTGAGGTTGGCCATCGGCGGCTGGGCCACCACATTGGTGTGCGACTTCAGCCATTCGATCATCATGCCGTCGCTCAAGTAGCCGTCGTCGTACATGGTGTTGAGCAAGCGGTGGTGCCAGAACGTGGCCCAGCCCTCGTTCATCACCTGGGTCTGGCGCTGCGGATAGAAGTACTGGGCGATCTTGCGGACTATGCGCACCACCTCGCGCTGCCAGGGCTCCAGCAGCGGCGCGTTCTTTTCGATGAAGTACAGCAGGTTCTCCTGCGGCTCCTCGGGGAAGCGGCGCGCCTCCTTGCCTTCACCGGCCTTGTCCTTGCCGCGGGGCAGGGTGCGCCAGATCTCGTTGACCTGCTGCTGCGCATGCATCTCGCGGTCGTGCAGCCGGGCACGCTCCTGGGCCAGCGACAGCTTGGCCGGCCTGCGGTAGCGGTCCACGCCGTGGTTCATCAGTGCATGGCAGGAATCCAGCAGCTGCTCCACCGCATCCACGCCATGGCGCTCCTCGCATTCGGCGATGAAGTTCTTGGCATAGACCAGGTAGTCGATGATGGACGAGGCATCGGTCCACATGCGGAACAGGTAGTTGCCCTTGAAGAAGCTGTTGTGGCCGTAGCAGGCATGGGCGATCACCAGGGCCTGCATGGCCATGGTGTTTTCTTCCATCAGGTAGGCGATGCAGGGGTCGGAGTTGATGACGATCTCGTAGGCCAGGCCCATCTGGCCGCGCTTGTAGTTGCGCTCGGTGGCGATGAACTCCTTGCCGTAGCTCCAGTGGCGGTAGTTCACCGGCATGCCCACCGAGGCATAGGCGTCCATCATCTGCTCGGCCGTGATGACCTCGAGCTGGTTGGGATAGGTGTCCAGGCCGTAGCGCTCTGCCGTCTGGCGAATCACGTCGTGGTAGTCGTCGATCAGCTCGAAGCTCCAGTCGCTGGGCGAGGGCAGGGGCTGGGACGGTCGCTGCTCCAGCGGCTTCATCTGCTTGAGCGGCGGCGCACCGCGGCGGCCGCCGTATTCGCCGGTGGCATGGGCGATGCCGATGTTGCGGCGGTTTTCCGGACTGCTCATGACTTGGCCCCTTCCTTGCGGAACAGGTCGCGGAAGACCGGGTAGATCTGGGCCACCTCGACCGCCTTGCGCATCGCGAAGTGCGGCACCTCGTCGGCCAGCTTGCAGTATTCCTCCCACAGGTTCTGCTCGGCCTCGGCCACCTGCACATAGGCGAAGTAGCGGCACAGTGGCAAGAGCTGCTGCTGCAGGATGTCTCGGCACTTGCCGCTGTCGTGGTGCCAGTTGTCGCCGTCGCTGGCCTGGGCACCGTAGATGTTCCACTCGCTCGGCGAGTAGCGCTCGCGTATCACCTGCTCCATCAGCACCAGGGCCGAGGAGACCACGGTGCCGCCGGTCTCGGTGGCATGGAAGAAGTTCTGCTCGTCCACTTCCTGCGCCTGTGTGTGGTGGCGGATGAAGACCACGTCGATCTTCTCGTAGTGCCGGGTCAGGAACAGGTAGAGCAGGATGAAGAAGCGCTTGGCCAGGTCCTTGCGGCTCTCGTCCATGGAGCCGGATACGTCCATCAGGCAGAACATCACGGCCCGCGTGGTCGGCACCGGCACCTTGACCCGGTTGCGAAAGCGCAGGTCTATCGGATCCAGGAAGGGGATGTTCTCCAGCCGGCGGCGTAGCTCGGCGATGCGCTGCTCGGTCTCCTTCAGCGCCAGCTGGACCTCGGGCTTGGCCGCGTCCTCGCGCTTGAGCAGGGCCAGGCGTTCCTCCAGCTCGTGCAGCTCGCGGCGCTTGTCCATGCCCAGGGCGATGCGGCGGCCCAGCGCGCCGCGCATGGAGCGGACGATGTGCAGGTTGGTCGGCGTGCCATCGGACACATAGCCGGCGCGATGGGTCTTGTACTCGGGCGTCTCGGCCAGCGTGGTGCGGGCCAGGTTGGGCAGGGCCAGGTCCTCGAAGAAGACCTGCATGAACTCCTCCTTGCTGAGGTGGAAGACGAAGTCGTCCTCGCCCTCGCCGGAGTCGCTGGCCTGGCTGCCGCCACCACCGCCCTGGCCGCCCTTGGGCTTGGCGATGCGGTCGCCCTTCACATGCTCGGAATTGCCCGGCCGCACCACCTCGCGCACGCCGCCGTCGCCATGGCCGAAGACCGGCTCGTTCAGGTCCTTCTTGGGGATGTGTACATCCTCGCCGCGCTCCATGTCGCGGATGCCGCGGCCATCCACCGCGCGCCGCACCGCCTCGCGGATCTGCTCCTTGTGACGGCGCAGGAAGCGCTCGCGGTTGCCTATGGACTTGTTCTTGCCCGACAGGCGGCGGTCGATGATCTGCTGCAACGACATGGAAGCCCTTGTTCAGCGGTTCAGGAACTCTTCCTTACCCTCAAGTACCACTCGCACAACAGCCGCACCTGCTTGGCCGTGTAGCCCTTGTCCACCATGCGCTGGACGAAGTTCTCGTGCTTCTTGGCCTCGTCGGCGCTGGCCTTGGCATTGAAGCTGATCACCGGCAGCAGCTCCTCGGTGTTGGAGAACATCTTCTTCTCTATCACCGTGCGCAGCTTCTCGTAGCTGGTCCAGGTCGGGTTCTTGCCATTGTTGTTGGCACGGGCCCGCAGCACGAAGTTGACGATCTCGTTGCGGAAGTCCTTGGGGTTGCTGATGCCGGCCGGCTTCTCGATCTTCTCCAGCTCGCCGTTCAGGGCCGAGCGGTCGAACACTTCGCCGGTGTCGGTGTCGCGGTACTCCTGGTCCTGGATCCAGTAGTCGGCATAGGTGACGTAGCGGTCGAAGATGTTCTGGCCGTACTCTGAATAACTCTCCAGGTAGGCGGTCTGGATTTCCTTGCCAATGAACTCGGCATAGCGCGGGGCCAGCTGCTCCTTGATGAAGGACACATAGCGATCTTCAGCGTCCTTGGGGAACTGCTCGCGCTCGATCTGCTGTTCCAGCACATACATCAGGTGCACCGGATTGGCCGCCACCTCACTGGAGTCGAAGTTGAAGACCTTGGAGATGATCTTGTAGGCGAAGCGCGTGCTGATGCCGCTCATGCCCTCGTCCACGCCGGCGTAGTCGCGGTACTCCTGGTAGCTCTTGGCGCGCGGGTCGGTGTCCTTGAGGTTCTCGCCGTCGTAGATCTGCATCTTGCTGAACAGCGAGCTGTTCTCCGGCTCCTTGAGCCGGGTCAGGATGGCGAACTGGCTCATCATCTTCAGCGTGCCCGGGGCGCACTTGGCCTGGGCCAGGGACGAGCCGCGTATCAGCTTCTCGTAGATCTTCACCTCCTCGCTGACGCGCAGGCAGTAGGGCACCTTGACGATGTAGATGCGGTCCAGGAAGGCCTCGTTGTTCTTGTTGTTGCGGAAGGTCTTCCATTCGCTCTCGTTGCTGTGGGCCAGCACGATGCCGTCGAAGGGGATGGCGCCAAAGCCTTCCGTGCCCTTGAAGTTGCCTTCCTGCGTGGCGGTCAGCAGCGGATGCAGCACCTTGATCGGCGCCTTGAACATCTCCACGAATTCCAGCAGGCCCTGGTTGGCCAGGCACAGGCCGCCGCTGTAGCTGTAGGCATCGGGGTCGTCCTGGGCATAGGTCTCGAGCTTGCGGATGTCGACCTTGCCGACCAGGGAGCTGATGTCCTGGTTGTTCTCGTCGCCCGGCTCGGTCTTGGCCACGCCCACCTGCTTGAGCACGCTGGGGAAGCGCTTGACCACCTTGAAGCGCCGGATGTCGCCGCCGTATTCCTCGAGCCGCTTCACCGCCCAGGGGCTCATGATGCGGTTCAGGTAGCGGCGCGGGATGCCGAACTCGCGCTCCAGCGCCGGGCCGTCTTCCATCGCATCGAACAGGCCCAGCGGCGACTCGTTCACCGGTGAGCCGGCCAGGGCATAGAAGGGCACCTGTTCCATCAGCTGCTTGAGCCGCTCGGCGATCGAACTCTTGCCGCCCCCCACCGGTCCCAGCAGGTAGAGGATCTGCTTCTTCTCTTCCAGGCCCTGCGCCGCATGGCGGAAGTAGGAGACCACCTGCTCGATCGAGTCTTCCATGCCGAAGAACTCGGCGAAGGCCGGATAGATCTTGATGGTCTTGTTGGCGAACAGGCGCGACAGCCGCGGGTCGTTGCGCGTGTCCACCATCTGCGGCTCGCCTATGGCCTGCAGCATGCGCTCGGGGGCCGTGGCGTAGGCGAGGGGATTGCGCTTGCATTCCGCCAGATAGTCTTCGAGCGAAAGCTCCTCGACCCTTGTGCGTTCGTAGCGGGCGCTGAAGTTCTTGATCACATCCATGCTGACCTCCAGGGGTATCCCGTGAGGCGGCACCGGCCAGGATGGATCCGGCGTCGTCTGGGAAGTTCTGATGGCGTCCTCGACCCGGCGTGCCGGGGGCGTCATCAGAGCTTTCCGGGAGTCAGCAGGCGGCTCTCTTCAAGCTTCGTACAGGGCTTGTCGGGTGATGCGGCGAAAAGCCCAGGCCTGGCCCTTCAACAGCAACGATCCCTCAACCGTTGACACCATGCTACGCCGAACGGAAGCCTGCGGCGATGACAAGACCTGGCACCTGTTCATGGGGCTGGCGACTGTGCAACGATGATGCATGCTGGCCGCTGCTTGCCAGGCGCGCAAAGAAGAAAGCCGTGCATGTTGCACGGCTTTTCTCATGGGACCACAGGCCCTGTGATCACTGCGGACCGCGGAGCTTGTCGAGCAGGCCGTTCAGCTCGTCGAGCGAGCCGAACTGGATCGCCAGCTCGCCCTGCTCGCCGCGCTTGGTACGTTTCTTCACGCGGATCTCGACCTGGGCGGTCAGCAGGTCCGACAGCTCGTCTTCCAGCCGGGTTACATCGCGGCTCTTGGCGTTCTTGACGCGCAGCAAGGGCGTCTGACGTCCGGCACCCTGGCGCTGCACCAGCTTCTCGGCCTCGCGCACGCTGAGCTTCTTGGCCACGATCTCGGTGGCCGTGGTGATCTGGTGGGCACCATCCAGGGGCAGCAGCGCACGGGCGTGGCCCATGTCGATGTCGCCGGCCATCAGCAGGTTCTGCACCGGGTCGGCCAGTTGCAGCAGGCGCAGCAGATTGCTGGCAGCGCTGCGCGAGCGGCCGACAGCCTGGGCCGCCTGCTCATGGGTCAGCTTGAATTCGGTCACCAGGCGCTGCAGGCCCTGGGCTTCTTCCAGCGGGTTCAGGTCCTCGCGCTGGATGTTCTCGATCAGGGCCATGGCGGCCGCGGCTTCGTCCGGCACATGCTTGACCAGCACCGGCACCTCGCGCAGGCCGGCCAGCTTGGCGGCGCGGAAGCGGCGTTCGCCGGCGATGATCTCGTACATCGGCAGGCCGCTACCGTTGGTCGAAGCGGCCGTCGCAGGGGAGGGCCCCTGCGACTCGTTCTTTCCGGCTTGCCGGCCTTGTGCGCCCAGAGGGCGCACAAGGATCGGCTGCATGATGCCCTGGCCCTTGATGCTCTCGGCCAGCTCGTACAGCGAGCCCTCGTCCATGCGGGTGCGCGGCTGGTACTTGCCGGCCTGCATCTGCTCCAGCTTGAGCGTGCTGGGCTCGCCTTCGCGGGCGGCGGCGGGCGTGTCCGAGACTTTGGGGCCGAGCAGGGCCTCCAGGCCCATGCCCAGGCCCTTGGGTTTTTTGGTGACCATGGGGCGGGATTGTCGCCGACAGCCGGAGCGCCCCATTTTTTGCGCCGGCCTGCATCCAAATCGCCGAAACCTGCATCCAAGCAGACAGGACTCCCATGTGGAGGAGGCCGTAGTGAGGAGAAGCAGGATGATTAAGAACAAAGTGAGCCGGGTGGCGACCGCAGCCTTGATGGCAGCAAGTGGCTTGGCTGCGGCCGCCCCTCCGCTGAAGCCGGCCGAGCGCGCCGCCCTGGTCGAGCAGATCGGCCAGCAGCTGGACAAGGAGTTCCACGATCCGGCCCGCGTGCCGGCGGCGCTGAAGGCGCTCAAGCAGGCCACGCTGCCGGCCGAGCCCGAGGCCCTGGCCCAGGCGCTGACCCAGCTGCTGCAACCGGCGTTGCAGGACGCCCATGCCCGCGTGGTCTTCCAGAGCGAACCGCCGCCCGGGGCCCGGGACGAGAAGCCCGACGGCCCGCCACCGTCGCGCGAGGCGCTGTACCGGCACCTGAACTGCGGAGTCGAAAGGGTCGAGCATTACCCCGGCAACATCGGCTATCTGCGCCTGGATGGCATGCCGCCTCCGCGGCTGTGCGCCGCCACCATGGCCGCCGCGCTGCAGGTCGTGGCGGGTGCCGACGCGCTGATCATCGACCTGCGCCGCAACAACGGCGGCAGCCCGGCCATGGTGCAGTGGCTGGCCAGCCATTTCCTGCCGCCCAAGACCGCAATGAGCAGCGTGGTCTCGATCCGCGACAAGGAGACCGAGACCATGACGACCGAGGCCGGCCTGCCCGGCCCGCAACTGACCCAGGTGCCGCTGTACCTGCTGACCAGCCGCCAGACCTTCTCGGCGGCCGAGCATCTGGCCTATGACCTGCAGCAGACCCGTCGTGCGCAGGTGGTCGGCGAGGCCAGCGGCGGCGGTGCCAACCCGGGCGGCTTCGTGCCGGTCCATCCGGGCTTTGCGCTGTGGGTTTCGCGGGCTCGGTCGGTCAGCCCGGTGACCGGTGGCAACTGGGAAGGAACGGGCGTCAAGCCCGACCTGGTTGCCGAGGCGTCGGCGGCGCGGCGACAGGCCTTTGCGCTGGCCCTGAAGGACCTGGAAGCGGCCAAGGCGCCCTCGGTCATGCCGGGCGAGCGAGCCGAGCTGCTCGAGCGGCTGGACCGGGTTGTCGAGCGTCTGGGCCTCTGAACTGGCCTGCTACAAGGCGAAGCCGTTGGATGTGAGGAAGGAGAAAGCATCATGAGAGAACTGTTCGAGGGACTGGGCTTTGTCGCCATGGCCTTGGCGATGGCCGCGGGGCCGGTGATCGTGCTGATCGCGGCCTTGCGCCACCATGCCCGACTGCAGGAGCGGCGCTACGCCTTTCTGCTGGAGCTGGCCGACCGCAACCAGCCGCTGCCGCCGCAAATGCTGACGCAGCGCGCGCCGGCCGAGGCGGACCGGCGCCACGGCTTCGTGCTGCTGTGCGGTGCCATCGGCCTGTGGCTGACTTTGGTGGCCCTGCCGCTGGAGTACACCGAGGGCCATCGCCTGGGCGAGCTCTGGGGCCTGGCCCTGCTGCCGGCCATGATCGGCCTGGGCTATCTGCTGAGCTGGTGGATGGCCAGCCGGGGGCCGCGCCAGCATGGCTGAAGCGCGAGCGGATCAGGAAGATAGGCTCGACGCCCTCCTGGTCCAGCGCGTGCAGCTCAGCGGCGACGCCCGTGCCTTCGAACAGCTGGTGCGGCGCCATCAGGGCCTGGTCCGGGCCCAGCTGAGGCGGCTGGTGCACGGCGATGGGGCCCGGGCAGACGAGCTGGCGCAGGAGGTCTTTCTGCGGCTGTGGCGCAAGCTGGACCAGTTCCGCGGCGAGTCGCGTTTCTCGACCTGGCTGTTCCGCCTGGCCTACTCGGTGTTCCTGGAATCCCATCGCCGTGGCCGTCTTGAGACCGAGGACGACGAGGCGGCGCTAGAGCAACTGGCGGCAGCCGCATCCGCTCCGGGCCTCAAGCTTGACCTGGCACGGGCGCTGGACCGGCTGCCGAGGATGGAGCGCCAGGCCCTGATGCACTGCGCCGAGCTGGGTCTGAGCCACGAGGAAGCGGCCCAGGTGATGGATCTGCCGCTGGGCACGCTGAAGTCCCATGTGCAGCGCGGCAAAGCCAAGCTGCGCGAATGGCTGCAAGCCTGGAAGGAGGTTGCATGAGCAACAAGGACGAACGAGAACTGGAAGCCTGGCTGGCCCAGGGCCGACTGGACCCGGTGCCCGACGAGGGCTTCACGGCTTCGGTGATGCAGCGCCTGACCAGGCAGCAGCGGCGCTGGAGTTGGGCCCGGCGCGGGCCGGTGATAGGCGCAGCCATGGGCACCGGCCTGCTGGCTTTGCAGCTGAGCGTGACCGGCCTGCCGACCCAGCCGGCGCTGCTGGCCGCCGCCGTGCTGGGCCTGACCGGCCTGGCCATCCTCTGGGCCTACGTCGAACGCGAGAGCTGATCGAGCAGGGCCCGGCCCTCGGGCCAGTCGCCCAGGCCCGAGGCGGCGTTCAGGTGGCCGCGCGCGCCGGCGATGACCAGGTCCGAGCCCCATTGCTGGGCCAGTTCCGTGCCGCGCTCCAGGCTGCCATAGGGGTCGTCGGTGGCCAGCACCGCGAGGCTGGGAAAGGGCAGGCGGCCACGGCGGACCTGGCGCCAGTTGTGCAGCTGCGGCGGAAAGTCCTCGCGCTCGCAGTCCGGCGGCGCCACCAGCAGCGCGCCTTGGACTCGCCCGGTGTGCTGCGAATGCTCGGCCCAGCCGGCCACCAGATGGCAGCCCAGGCTGTGGGCCACCAGCAGGGCGGGGCGCTCGTCGGCCAGCAGCACCTCCTCCAGCCGGGCCATCCAGTCGCCGCGGCGCGGATGCTGCCAGTCGTCCTGCTCGACCCGCTCGTCGCCGTACAGGGCCTCCCAGCGGCTCTGCCAATGCTCGGGGCCGGAGTTCTGCCAGCCGGGCAGTATCAGCACACGGGGGACGTGGGACATGGTGTTGGCCTTATGCTTCGCAACCTCTTTGTTGGCATTGTGCTGGAGCGATTGAAATGACTTACGCGGTGTATGTGGACGGCCAGGAAGGCACGACCGGGCTGCGCATCCATGAATACCTGTCCCAGCGCAGCGACATCGAGGTGCTGAAGATCGATGCCGACAAGCGCAAGGACCCGGCCGAGCGGGCGCGATTGCTGAATGCTTCCGACGTGTCCTTCCTGTGCCTGCCCGACGCCGCCTCGCGCGAAGCGGCGGCCATGGTGACCAATCCAAAGACCTGTTTGATCGACGCCAGCACGGCCCATCGCACGGTGGCCGGCTGGAGCTTCGGCCTGCCCGAGCTTTGCAAGGGCCAGCGCGATTCGATCCGCCAGTCCAAGCGCATCGCCAACCCGGGCTGCCATGCCAGCGCCTTCATCCTGGCCGTGCGCCCATTGGTCGATGCCGGCCTCTTGAGCCCCGAGGCCCTGATCTCTGCCACCTCGATCACCGGCTATTCCGGCGGCGGCAAGTCCATGATTACCGAGTACGAGGCAGCAAGTGAGCCCAAGCTCACGTCGCCGCGGCCCTATGCCCTGGGCCTGGCGCACAAGCATTTGCCCGAGATGATGGCCCATACCGGACTGAAAACCGCGCCGGTCTTCATGCCCATAGTCGGCAACTTCTACAAGGGCCTGGCCGTGACCGTGCCGCTGCACCTGAGCCTGCTCAAGGCCGGCACCAAGGCCGAGCATCTGCACGAGGCGCTGAGCCGCCACTACGAGGGCGAGCGCTTCATCCGCGTGATGCCGCTGCGCGATGCCGGCACGCTGGCCGAGGGCTTCTTCGACGTGCAGGCCTGCAACGACAGCAACCGGGTCGACCTCTTCGTGTTCGGCAGTGAGACGCAAGTGCTGGTCATGGCCCGCCTGGACAACCTGGGCAAGGGCGCCAGCGGCGCCGCCGTGCAGTCGATGAACGTGCACCTGGGCGTCGACGAGGCCCTGGGGCTTTGAGCGCAGCCGACAACCGGCGCTGGCAGCTGGGCCTGCCCGCCGAAGACGCTGCACGGGTCGCCGAAGGCGAGCATGGCTATCGCCAGGCCCAGTCGGCGGGTGGCCGGCCGCAGGCCTTTTCACTGGGCCTGTACGAAGGCGAGGACCTGATCGCCGGCCTGACCGGCCATACCGAGTTCCACCGACTGTTCATCGACCAGGTCTGGGTCGAGGACGACTGGCGGGGCGGCGGCCTGGGCACCGGCCTGCTGCGCCGGGCCGAGGCCGAGGCGCTGCGCCTGGGCTGTGTCGATGCCCTGGTCGAGACCCTGTCCGACCGCACGGCCGAGTGGTTCGAAAGCCTGGGCTTCACTTGCGTGGCCCATGTGCACGACTACCTGCCGGGCTTCACCCGCCACATCCTGATCAAGGTCTGGAAGCCGCGCGGCTGAGCGAGCCGGTTGCATGCCTGGCCGGTCTCGGTCGACTCAGTCGGCCGCCGACGGGTCCTTGCTGCGGTAGTGGTAGCGGTAGGCGAACTCGAATCCCAGGCTCGCATAGAGCCGCTGGGCCACCTTGTTGTCGGTGCCGACCTGCAGATAGGCCCGGTAGGCGCCCTGGGCCCGGGCCTCGCGCAACAGGGCCTCGCACAGCGCCTTGGCATGTCCTTGGCCGCGCTTCTCGGGCGGCGTGAAGATGTCGAACAGGCCCACCATGTCCTCGTCGACCACGATCTGGCCGCAGGCCTGCAGCTCGCCGTCGGGCCCTTCCAGCAGATAGCCCTGGTAGGGCCGCGGTGCATGCTGCATGCGCTCGGCATGGGCCAGGATTTCGGTCTCGCTGGAGCCTCGCAACCGGCCGACCAGCCGCGCATAGGCCGGGTTGTCTATGGCGCGCAGCAAGTGGCGCTGGGGCAAGTGGTCCAGCGAGGCGCGCACCATCACGTCGGCGGCGTCGAATTCGAACCAGCCCAGGCGCTGCAACTGCAGGTCCAGGTCGGGCGGCTGGGAGTAGGGCGTGATACGAATGATCAGCGGCAGGCCGCTCTTGGCGAAGGCGGCTTCGCAGCGGTCCAGCAGCTGGGGCAGGGGCAGCCTGCCCTGGGCCAGGGCATTGACGCAGCGCGAGCGCTTGGCCTTGCCCGGCGACAGCCTCAAGAGCCAGCCATCGATCTGCGCTTCTTGCGGCGGGGCGCTGGCATTCAGGCCCGCCTCCTCGGCACGTTTCGCGAGGGTGGCGAGCAGGGTCATGTGGGTACTGCGGTGCCGGGTTGCTTACTTGCCGATCCGCCGCACCATCTCGCGGGCGAATTCGACGAAGGACTGGGCGCCCTTGGAGGCCGGGTCGAAGACCACGCCGGGCAGGCCGTAGCTGGGCGCCTCGGCCAGGCGCACATTGCGCGGGATCACGGTGTCGAACACCTTGTCGCCGAAATGGGCCTTGAGTTGCTCGCTGACCTGCTGTTGCAGGGTGATGCGTGGGTCGAACATCACGCGCAGCAGGCCGATGATCTCCAGGTCCGAATTCAGGTTGGCGTGGACCTGCTTGATGGTGTTGACCAGGTCGGACAGGCCTTCCAGCGCGAAGTACTCGCACTGCATGGGCACGATCACGCCATGGGCCGAGCACAGGCCGTTCAGCGTCAGCATCGAGAGCGAAGGCGGGCAGTCGATCAGCACGAAGTCGTAGTCGTTCTTGACCTCGGCCAGGGCGGCCTTGAGCCGCTTCTCACGGCGCTCCAGCTCGACCAGTTCGACCTCGGCGCCGGCCAGTTCGCGGTTGGCGCCCAGCACGTCATAGCCGACCTTGTCGTTGCGGGTCTTGGCCTCGGCGATGGAGGCCGACTCCAGCAGCACGTCGTAGATGCTGAGTTCCAGCTTGCGCTTGTCTATGCCCGAACCCATGGTCGCGTTGCCCTGCGGGTCCAGGTCCACCACCAGCACGCGCTGGCCGACCTGGGCCAGGCCGGCGGCCAGGTTGACGGTGGTAGTGGTCTTGCCGACCCCGCCCTTTTGATTGGCAATGCAGAAGATCTTGGCCATCAGTCTGGTCATTCTTGTCAGGCAGCGATGGTAGCCGGGAAGGGCGCCCGGCCCGTGGATCAATTGCGGCTCAGGCGCGCGGTTTGATCCAGATGAGACAGCGCTGGGCATCCAGGCCCGGCACCTGCAGTTGTTCCACGTGAAACACGTCCAGGTCCGAGGGTAGGGCGGTCAGTTCGTCGGCCGGGTGCTGGCCCTTCATGGCCAGCCAGATCGCCCCGGGCTTCAGGTGCTGGCGGGTCAGCGTGGTGAAGTCCAGCAGCGAGGCAAAGGCGCGCGAGGTGATCAGGTCGAAGGGCTCGACCTTCAGTGCCTCGACCCGCGAATGCTCGCCATGCAGGTTCTTCAGGCCCAGCTCGGCGGCTACCTGCTTGATGAAGCTGGCCTTCTTGGCGACGGCATCGACGCAGGTGACATCGATGTTGGGTTCGCAGATGGCGACGACCACGCCGGGCAGGCCGCCACCACTACCCACGTCCATGAGTCGCAGCGGATTGCCAGCCGCCTGGCGGCGCAAGGCCGGAATCAGGCTGAGGCTGTCCACCAGATGCTGGGTCAGCATGGCCTGCGGGTCGCGGACGGCGGTCAGGTTGTAGACCTTGTTCCATTTCTGGATCAGGCCCAGGTAGGCGAGCAGCTGGTCCAGCTGGGAGTCGCTGAGGCCCAGGCCCAGCGACTGCGCGGCCGCCGCCAGTGGCGGGCGCAGGGAGTCGAAATCGGTCATGTTTGCACCCTTGGCGCTGCGCGCCATCCCGCCAAGCGGGAATGAGTCCCTTCGGGCGGCCGAGCGGGACTCATGCGGCAGCGCTGTCGTCGTCGTTGGAGGCGGCACTCGGGGCGCCGTCGAAGCCCTTGAAGCGGCCCTTCTTCAGGTGGATCAGCAGCAGCGAGATCGCGGCCGGCGTCACGCCCGAGATCCGCGAGGCCTGGCCCAGGGTCTCGGGCCGGTGCTTGCTGAGTTTCTGGCGGACCTCGATGGAGAGGGCGCTGACCTGGCCGTAGTCCAGGTCCTCGGGCAGCTTCAGGTGCTCGTAGTGCGCGGCACGGGCCACGTCCTCGACCTGCTTGTTGATGTAGCCGGCGTATTTGATGCTGGTCTCGACCAGCTCGACCACGGCATCGGCCAGGGTCTGGCCCAGCTCTTCATGCAGGGCTGAGCGAGAGATCCGCATTTCCGGGCGGGCGATGGCGGCCACCTCGGCCAGGGTGTCGTAGCCCACGCCGGGTCGGCGCAGCAGGTCGATGAAGGTGTATTCACGCTCCAGCGCCTTGCCGACCAGACGCTCGGCGTCGGCCGCCGGCAGGATGCCCGGGTGAACAAAGCTCGACTTCAGCTTCTCTGTTTCACGTGAAACAGCATCGCGCTTGCGGTTGAAGGCGTCCCAGCGGGCGTCGTCCACCAGGCCCAGCTCGCGGCCGGCCTCGGTCAGGCGCAGGTCGGCGTTGTCTTCGCGCAGCTGCAGCCGGAACTCGGCCCGGCTGGTGAACATGCGGTAGGGCTCGGTCACGCCCTTGGTGATCAGGTCGTCGACCAGCACGCCCAGGTAGGCCTGGTCGCGGCCGGGCAGCCAGGCTTCACGGCCCTGGACCTGCAGCGCGGCATTCAGGCCGGCGAACAGGCCCTGGGCGGCCGCCTCCTCGTAGCCGGTCGTGCCGTTGATCTGGCCGGCGAAAAACAGGCCGTTGATGGCCCGGGTCTCAAATGTGCTCTTCAGCTCGCGCGGGTCGAAGTAGTCGTACTCGATGGCGTAGCCGGGCCGCAGGATGTGGGCGTTTTCCAGGCCGGGGATGGAACGGACGGCCGCCAGCTGGATGTCGAAGGGCAGGGAGGTGGAGATGCCGTTCGGGTAGAACTCGTGGGTCGTCAGACCCTCGGGCTCCAGGAAGATCTGGTGGCTGTCCTTGTCGGCGAAGCGGTTGATCTTGTCTTCTATGGACGGGCAGTAGCGCGGGCCCACGCCCTCGATCACGCCGGTGAACATCGGGCTGCGGTCAAAGCCTGAGCGGATGATCTCGTGGGTGCGTTCGTTGGTGTGCGTGATCCAGCAGGGCAGCTGCTTGGGATGCTGGGCGGCCGAGCCCATGAAGCTGAACACCGGGATCGGGTCCAGGTCGCCGGGCTGCTCCTCGCAGCGCGAGAAGTCGATCGTGCGGCCATCGATGCGCGGCGGCGTGCCGGTCTTGAGCCGGCCCTGGGGCAGCTTCAGCTCCTTGAGCCGGCCGGACAGCGAGACCGCCGGCGGGTCGCCGGCGCGGCCGGCGCTGAAGTTCTCCAGGCCGATGTGGATGCGGCCATCCAGGAAGGTGCCGGCGGTCAGCACCACGGCGCGGGCGCGGAAGCGCAGGCCGCTCTGGGTGACGGCACCGACCACACGGTCGCCCTCGACCATCAGGTCGTCCACCGCCTGCTGGAACAGCATCAGGTTCGGTTGGTTCTCAAGCCGATGGCGGATCGCGGCCTTGTAGAGCACCCGGTCGGCCTGGGCGCGGGTGGCTCGCACGGCCGGGCCTTTGGAGCCGTTGAGGATGCGGAACTGGATGCCCGACTCGTCGGTGGCCGCGGCCATGGCACCGCCCAGCGCGTCCACTTCCTTGACCAGGTGGCCCTTGCCTATGCCGCCTATCGACGGGTTGCAGCTCATCTGGCCCAGGGTCTCGATGTTGTGGGTCAGCAGCAGGGTGCTGGCGCCCATCCGCGCCGCGGCCAGCGCGGCCTCGGTGCCGGCGTGGCCACCACCGACGACGATGACATCGAATTCCTTGGGATAAAGCATGGGCTGGCTGGGGGTTCGGGCAAACCCGCGATTCTACGGATCGCCTGTGGACAAGTCACGGCAGTTCACCACGCCGGCGGCCTCGCAAGGGCATAGACAATCCAGGCCCATGGAATGCCGTTCCCACTGCGCCGCCTGCTGCATCGCGCCTTCGATCAGCTCGCCGATTCCGGGCATGCCGGATGGCAAGCCGGCCGGCGTGCGCTGCATCCAGCTCGACGAGCAGGACCGCTGCAAGATCTTCGGCCATCCGGAGCGGCCGGCGGTCTGCGGCTCGCTGCAGCCCAGCGAAATCATGTGCGGCGAGAACCGCGAGCAGGCGATGCGATGGCTCGGTTGGATGGAGGACCAGACCGCACCCTGAGCCTGCGCTCAGGCCTGAGCCAGATTCCTCAGATCCTGTGCGACTCGGCCACCCTGCAGCGCGATCACCCGCTGCGCCGAAGCAATCGTCTCGGGCCGGTGGGCGATAACGATCTTGGTCAGCGGCAGCTGGCGCAGCGAAGCATTGAGCTGGCGTTCGCGGTCCACGTCCAGGGCGCTGGTGGCCTCGTCCAGCAACAGGAACTGCGGCTTCTTGTAGAGCGCCCGGGCGAGCAGGATGCGCTGGCGCTGGCCGCCCGAGAGGCTGGACCCCATGTCGCTGACCAGGCTCTGGTAGCCCATGGGCAAGGCCTCGATTTCCTCGGCAACGCAGGCCAGGCGGGCACATTCGCGGACCCAAGCCGGGTCGGCACCGGGCTCGAAGAAGCTGATGTTGTCGGCAATGCTGCCGGCGAACAGCTGGTCGTCCTGAAGCACCGCACCGACGGCCGAGCGCCAGCTCTGCAAACCGAGCTTGGCCAGTGGCGTGCCGTTGATCAGCACCTGGCCCGACTGCGGTTCGTGCATGCCGAGCATCAGCTTCATCAGCGTGGTCTTGCCGCAGCCCGAGGGCCCGGTCAGCGCCACCGACTCGCCCGGCGCGACCGTGAAGCTGCAGCCCTTGATCACCTCGGGCTCGCCGTCGGCATAGCGGAATGTGACCTCCCGCAGCTCCAGCGTGGCGCCTTCGGGCAGGGGCAGGGCGCCGCCCTTGGCTTCGGGCGCGCTCAGCACGATGTCGGCCAGGCGCTGGCCCTGCAGCTTGAGCATGGCCAGCTCCACGCCCTTGTCGATCAGGCCGGCCAGGCGCAGGCTGAACTGCTCCTTGTAGGCCAGGAAGGCGAACAGCATGCCGACCGACAGCTCGCGCTCCAGCACCAGCCAGGCGCCTAGGCAGACGATGGCCACCCGTTCCAGGCCGAACAGCAGCTTGTGCGAGACGCCCATCCACAGCTCCAGCCGGCGGGTCGCCAGCGAGGCGTTCATCTGCTCGACCACCAGGTTGGAGAAACGGGCGCTGCGGGCCGGCTCGGCGTTCAGGAGCTTGATGGCCGCCGCGCCGCGCATCGATTCGACGAAGAAGCCGTTCTGCCTGGCTTCGTGGATCAGCGCCTCCTCGGTGGCCTCGCGCAGCGGCCGGTAAAAGGCCCAGCGCAGCAAGCCATAGCCGGCCACGGCCAGCAGGGCCAGACCGCTCAGCCGCGGGCTGTAGAGCCACATCATGGCCAGGGTCAGCAGCACCATCAGGCCGTCCAGCACCGCCTCGACGAAGCGGGTGGTCAGGGTGCGCTGAATCTGCTGCACGCTGCCGAAGCGCGACCAGATTTCGCCGAGCGAGCGCTTGTCGAACCAGGCCTGCGGCAGGCGCAGCAGATGGGCGAACACATTGCTGAGCCACTGCAGATTGAGGCTGGCCGAGAGCGCGAGCACGGCCCAGGACCGCAGCGTGCCGACGGCCACCTGCAGCAGCACCAGCAAGGCGAAGCCGGCCCCCAGCGTGTAGAGCAGGTCATGGTCGGCACCGACCAGCACGCCATCGACCGTCCACTGCAGGAGGAAGGGCGAGAGCAGGGTCAAGAGCTCCAGCAGCACGGCCAGCAGCAGGGCCTGGCCCAACGCGCGGTGCAGGCCCTGGACCCGGCCCAGCAACTGGCGCAGCGAAGGGGCGGGCGCCGCGGCCTTGGTCTGGAAATCGGCACCCGGACGCAACTCCAGAGCCACGCCCGTGAAGTGGCGTGACAGCTCGCTTATCGCCATCGTGCGTCGGCCGTGGGCCGGGTCGTGCAGCACGGCCTGGTCGCCCTGGACCTCGGCCAGCACCACGAAATGCTTGAAGTCCCAATGCAGGATGCAGGGCAGTTGCAGCCGCGCCAGATGGGCCGGCTCGGCGCGCAGGGCGCGGCAGGCCAGGCCCAGGCCATCGGCCATGCGGACCAGGTCGGCGGCGGTGCAGCCTTTCAGCGAGATCGCGAAGCGGGCCCGCAGCTCGGCCAGGCCCACATGGTGCCCATGGGCGCCGGCCACCATGGCCAGACAGGCCAGGCCGCATTCGGCCGCCTCGGTCTGCAGCAGCAGCGGCAGGCGGCGGCGCTTGCCCCACTGCAATTGGGAGAGCAGCGCTTCAGACACGGCGACCCAAAGCCAGCAAGGGTTCGAAGATCCACTCGATCAGCTTGCGCTTCTCGAGCAGTACGTCGGCATCGAGCTGCATTCCTGCGGTGAGTGCTTGCTCCTTGCCAAAGGCTTGCACGGACTGGCGATCCAGGGCCACGGTGACCCGATACAGCGGTTCATTGGCGACGCCCGCGCCGGCCGGCAATGACAACTGGCTCAGCTCCTGGCTTGATAGGGGCGTGCGGGCCACCTGCAGCACGCGGCCCTGCTGGTGGCCGAACTTCTGGTACGGAAAGGCCTGGTAGCGCAGCTGCACCTGCTGCTGCGGATGGACAAAACCGATGGCGCTGGACGGCGCGTAGAGGTGGGCCAGCATCATGGCCTGGCCGGGCAGGACAGTAGCCAGCCTCGCGCCCGCGGCCACCGGCTGGCCGGGCTCGGCCTGCACCGTGCTGAGCACGCCGTCAGCCGGCGCGCGCAGCACCAGGCGGCGCCGGGCCGCGGTTTCCAGGCCCAGGGCCTGCAGTTCGGCCCGCTGGCGTTCCAGCTGGCCCTGGCGGCTGGCCGCTTCCAGCGGCAGTTCTCGGCCTCGGGCCTGCAGGCTCAGCAGCTCCCGTTGCAGGCCTTCTCGCTGGCGCTGCAAATCCTGCTGCTGGACCTGCAGGCCGAGCACCTCCTCGCGCTTGTTCTGGACCTGGGCGGCAGCGACGAACTGCTCTTTTTCCAGGGCTTCATGGCGGGCCAGGGTCTGCCGGGCCAGGGCAAGGCGCTCGGCCTGCAGCTTCTCGGCCTGGCGCAGCTGCTCGATCTCGCGCTGCAGGGCCAGGGCGCGCAGCTCCACGTCCTCGCGCTGGCGCTGGGCGAGCAGGCGCTGCTGCTGGGCGGTGTCGGCCAGCGAGCGCTGGCGTTCGGCCAGGCTGCGGGCCACGCCTTCGCCGCTGCCTTCGCTGGCGCTGTCCAGGCTCAGCACGAACAGCGGATCGCCGGCCTTGACGCTCTGGCCCTCCTCGACCAGGCGCTGCAGCACCAGGGCTGCCTGCGGCGAACTGAGCGGCTGCACGCCGCCTAGCGGCACCAGGTGGCCGCCGACCCGGGCCTTGCGCGTGTACTCGCCCAGGCTCAGAAAGGTGCCGACCAAAAAAACAGCGCCGACGGCCAAGGCGGTCAGCGCTCTGAGGTGCAGAAACTGCGGAACCTGCGCGCTGCCCAGCCATTGATGGTCTAGTGCGGACAGCGCCTCGGTTCTGAATAGCATGGCTTCGCTGACCTTGCGGTCGGCGTGATGACAGCGATGTTTATTGGGTCATGTCTAGAGTCTTACCAGGTGCCCTTGGGGGCATCGCCACCGTCGCCACCGCCGGAGCCACCGGACCCGCCCGTTCCGCCTTCGCCGTCACCGCCGCTGACCAGGGTCAGCAGCTCAGGGTCGATCTCGACCGGTTCGTCGAGTTGGGGCAGGGCTTCGGGGGCGGTGAACTTGTCCATGGCCGGTACTCCTGAGGTGGTTTGGAAAGCACGACCTCATTGCAGCAGCTGGCCTGCCCGGCCATAACTGTCAACTCTTACAGCTTGTTCAGCGGATCAGGCCCAGCCGCAGGGCCTTGAGCACCGTCTGATGCTTGTTGTTGCAACCCAGCTTCTGACCGGCATTGGTCAGGTGCAGCACGGCCGTGCGCTCGCTGATGCCGAGGATGGTGCCGACTTCCCAGGCGGTCTTGCCATCCATGGTCCAGCGCAGCACTTCCAGTTCGCGCGGGGTCAGGTGCGGGCGCTCCAGCTGCTGCTCGGCCGGCAGCAGCACCCGCAGCGCCGTGTCCAGCGCATGGACTGCGAACAGCTGCAGATCGGCCACCATGCGGGTGACCTCGGCCGGGTCGCTGGGCAAGGCCTGGTCGCGGTCCACGCCCAGCAGGAAATGCCGGCCCTCGGGCAGGTGCAGGGCCAGGCAGATGCCGGTGCGGTAGCCGAAGCTGGCTTGCGCATCCCAGAGGTCGCCGCTACCACCGCCCACATAGGTCTGCTGGTCCCAGACTATGGGCACGCTGTGGCGCTTGCAGTGCTGCATCACCGGGTCCAGCACGCCCAGCTGCGGGTTGTGCATGGCCTCGGAAAACCCGGTCGGGCAGTTGTCGATGACGATGAACTCGGGCTTGCCCAGCGCATGGTCGACCACGGTCATGGCCGAGAAGGTCTGGAAGTCCAGCGAGCGGGTGAAGCGCTCGACCTCGGCGCCGAACTCGTCCCTGCTCTTGGCTTCGAGCACGGCCTGGAAGCGTCCCTGAAGCATTGACTGCATGACCAGGACCCCGCTGGCGTCGCTTGCGCGCCCCCTGACAAGGTTTACAGCTGGCAGCCGGTTGCCATCGCCGCACACTGGCGGCCACGGCACCACCGGTGCCCCCAGCCCATCGAGCCCGATGTCGACGAACCCTGCCTGGATTGTGTATGCATGGCCACGGATTTTGTGTGCAGCCCGTGCGCTGTCCGCGCTGCGGTTTGCGCACCTAAGCACACAAGTGCTGGTGGCGGGCGGTGGCCGCCGGCCTTCGCTGGGCCAGACGCTGTGGCTGTGCCGCAGCGGCGAAGCGGCCGCCGGCGTGGCCTGGGACTGGGTCAGTCAGCCGCCCGGCGTGGTGGCCCTGGCCGACCCGATGTCCCTGGTCACCAACCTGCAGCTGCTGAACGAGGAGGGCGAGGTGCTCGCCCCGATGGAGTCGGCCCTGCAGCTCAACGGGCTGGTCCACGGCCTGCCCTGGCAGGACCAGGTGCAGCAGATGCTCGAGGCCTGTGAAGGCGAAAAAAAAACAGGCCGGCCCTTGCAGGTGCCGGCCTGAGCTGAGCCAGACAGGCTCAGCGAGCCACGGCCGTTCGCATCGAGCGGGCCACATCCCACAGGCAGACTGCGGTCAGCGCGAGGCCCACGATCACCGGCTGGGCCAGCTGCCAAAGCGTCGGGATCTCGCCCTTGATCAGCTGCGTCATCAGCGTGTTCTGGGCCAGGCCCGGAACCCACAGATGCCAGGGAGCCTGGGCACCGGGGTTGAACAGCGTGACCATGGGCGCCATGCTGACCACCATGATGACCAGGGTGCTGCTGGCCTGCGCCTCCTTGAAGGTCTTGGAGCGGATGGCGATGGCCATCAGCAGGGCGCCCATGCTGGCAGCGAGCGGCAGCTGCAGCAGCAGGAAGGCCACGACCTCGCGGGCGCCGAAGCTGAACATGGCCTGCAGGTTGTCACTCTGCAGCATCAGCTGCGCCGGGATGAAGCTGAGGTCAGAGAGCAGGGCCACGGCCATGCCCAGCAGCGCCACGGCACCCCACTTGCCCAGCACGGTCGACATCGGCGACACCGGGTTCATCATCAGCGGCTCCAGCGAACCGCGTTCGCGCTCGCCGGCGGTGCTGTCCAGCGCTGCGGTCAGCGCACCGTACAGCACGGCCATGATGATGAACATGGGCACCATGCCGGTCAGGCTGGCGACGCGGGCCTGGGGATTGGCCAGGTCGCGCTCTTCGCTGCGCACCGGGGTCAGCTGATCGACGGGCACGCCGCGCAAGGCCAGCTGAAGCGAGGCCCGTTCCGAGCTGAAGCCGCGCACCATGCGCTCAATGTTGCGCACGCCCACGCTGGCCCGCTGGTTGGCCGAATCGCTGACGATCTCGACCACCGGCTGCTCGCCGTTGAGCAGTTGCTCCTCGAACTCCTTGGGCACGACCAGCACCGGCTGGGACAGCTTGCTTTCGCGCAGCTGCTTCTCGAAGTCCTCGGGCGGGGCCTTGATGGTGTAGGTCTGGCGCTCCAGGAAGTTGCGCAGCGTGGGTGCATGCTCCATGCCCTGGACCAGGATCTCGCGCTGCGTGGCCCGTTCCTCGAACGAGGCGATCAGGCCCGAGAGCACGGTCAGCATCAGCGGTCCCATCAGCACGGCCGGGATCAGCAGGCGGGCCAGGGTGCGGCGGTCGCGCAGGCCGTCGGTGAGCTCCTTCAGGAACACCACCCAGGCGGCGCTCGTGAGGTCGTGGGTCTTGCGGCTCATGCTTGTTCTCCCTGCTTCTGGCCGGCTGTGAAGGCCAGCTTGACGAAGGCGTCCTCGAAGCGGTTTTCGCCGGCCTGGGCCAGCAGTTCGGGCACCGTGCCCTCGGCCACGCTGCGGCCGCCGGCGACGATGATCACGTGGTCACACAGCTGCTCGACCTCTTGCATGATGTGGGTCGAGAACACGATGCACTTGCTGCCGCCCTCGGGCGAGCGCAGGAAGCGCAGCGACTCGCGCAGCGAGCGCGTGGCCAGCACGTCGAGGCCGTTGGTGGGCTCGTCCAGCACGATGTTGGCCGGGTCGTGCACCAGGGCGCGGGCCAGCGAGGTCTTCATGCGCTCGCCCTGGCTGAAGCCGTCGGTGCGGCGGTCGATCAGCTTCTTCAGGTCCAGCATGTCGGCCAGCAGCTCGGCGCGCTGCTCGGCGGCCTCGCGGCTCATGCCCTGCAGGCGGCCGAAGTAGACGATGTTCTCGCGGGCGCTGAGCCGCGGGTACAGGCCATGGGCGTCGCTGAGGATGCCCATGCGGGCCAGCGCCTGCTGGCCGACCTGCAGGCCGTCGACCTGGATGCTGCCGGCGTCGGGCTTGAACAGCCCGCCCAGCATGCGCAGCGTGGTGGTCTTGCCGGCGCCGTTGGGGCCCAGCAGGCCGGTGATGCGGCCATCGATGGCCTTCACCGTGATGCCCTGCACCGCCTTGACTTCCTGCTTGGCACCGCGCTTGAAGGTCGAGCCGGCGGCCCGGGTCTGGAAGGTCTTGTGGACCTGGTCGATATGGATCATGGCTTGGCCTCCCGGGCAGCGTCGGGGATGGGCAGGAAGAAGGTGGGGCGCGGCATCTTGGCGGCGCAACTGGTGTCGACCTTGAGCGCCTCGGCATCCTGCTTGGCATCGATGAAGCGGAACACCACGTCGCGCATGCAGGCCAGGCCCATCACGCCGTGGCCGGTGGCGGGAACGACCAGGTGCAGGGCCTTGTCGCCCAGGGCCTTGGCCACGCGTTCGCCGTGGCGCGGCGGAGTCACCGGGTCGATGGCTCCGCTCATCAAGAGCACCGGCGCCTGGGCCTTGGGGATGCTGTAGAAGGCCTCGGGCACCTCGCCGCGCGGCCAGTTCTTGCAGCCGCTCAGGTAGAACTGGGCGTCGCTGTCGGCATAGTCGGCGCCGGGCTTGTCGGTGCGGGCGGCCAGGCGCGGCACGTCCTCGGCGCAGACCACCGAGAAGTGCATGCCGGTAGCCAGGCCCATGCCCTTGCGCGGCGTGCCGCCGGCGCTCAGGCCTATCAGGCCTTCGAAGCGGCCTTCCGCGGCGGCCGCTATGGCAGCCGGCAGGGCCGAGGCCTGGGCCGGGCTGTAGAGCGGGCCGCGCATCGCGCTCAGCAGCGTGCGGCGGGCCAGCTCGAAGCGCTCCGGCCGGCCGGTCACCGGGTTGGCCGCCGTGACCATGCGCGGCACGCTCTTCAGCAGCTCGGCCCATTGCTCGCGCAGCTTGGGGAAGGCCTTGTGGCAGGCGGCTTCCTTCTCGCAGGCCTCGAACAATGCGTCGCTGGCCGCCTGGGTGTCGGTGGAGAACGAGGCCGGCAGGATCATGTCCGGCGGCGCCAGGCCATCGATCAGCAGGCGGCGAATCGTCTGCGGGAACTGGCGTTGCAACTCCAGCGCGGCGCGGGTGCCGTAGGAGCCACCGATCACGTTCCAGCGATCGGTGCCCAGGGCCTGGCGCACCGCGTCCACGTCCTGCATGGCAATCGTGGTGGTGAAGAAGCGCAGGTCGCCGTAAGGCAGCTTCTGCAGCTGCTCGCGGCATTGCTCCAGTTCCTTGAGCTGGCGCGCCGGGTCGGACAGCTCAGCCAGCGGGCGGCGGCCGGGGTCCGGGCATTCCAGCGGGGCCGACTTGCCGGTGCCGCGCTGGTCGACGAAGACCAGGTCGCGGCGGTTGTTCAGGCGTCCGAGACGCGAGAGCACGCCGGAGGCCACATTGATCGAGCTCTGGCCCGGGCCGCCGGCCAGGAACAGCACCGGGTCGGGCAGCTTGTTGCGGGCCAGGGCCGGCAGCACGACGAAGTGCACGTCGATCTGGACGCCGTCGGGTTTGGCCGGATCCAGCGGGCGCTTGACCGTGCCGCATTGCAGTTCGCTGGGCAGGCCGCTCAGGCGGCAGGGCTGGGTGGGGGCGGCGGGCTTGCTGTCGGCGGCCTGGGCCCAGGCCGACAGCGCCAGCAGGGTGCCGGCTGCCAGCGCGCGGCGGACCCGGTCTCTGTTCGGGGATGGCTGTGACATCGCTCCGTTCTCCTCTTGGGTTTCGAACGGGGCGGATTATGGAGAGGCGCCAGCAGGCCGGAACGGCAAATTGCGGCCGATGGCGGCCATGGGCGGCGAATGGCGGGATCGCCGGGCTCAGCGGTCGTTGCCGGCCTCGCGGCGGCCGAACATGCCCCAGCCTTCCATGGTCAGCACCAGCTCGCCGTGATGGTTGCGCACCTGCCATTGCGAGCGCACCAGGCCAATGGCCGGCCGGCTCTGGCTGACGCGGGCTTCCTGCACCACCATGCGGACCGACAGCGTGTCGCCGGGCCGCACCGGCTTGAGCCAGCGCAGGTTGTCTATGCCGGGCGAGCCCTGGCTGGTGGAGTCCAGCAGGTAGGCGTCGCACATCAGGCGCATCACCATGGCGCAGGTATGCCAGCCGCTCGCCGACAGGCCGCCCAGCACCGAGGCC
The DNA here is from genome assembly GCF_030345705.1 of Pelomonas sp. SE-A7. Classification (NCBI taxonomy): domain Bacteria; kingdom Pseudomonadati; phylum Pseudomonadota; class Betaproteobacteria; order Burkholderiales; family Sphaerotilaceae; genus Roseateles; species Pelomonas sp. SE-A7. Next base: position 549,063 of record NZ_JAUASW010000003.1, on the reverse strand, counting down.
TGGGCCGCTTGCTCGTCCAGGTGCAGCGGTTGCGGGTCGTAGGCGGCAGCGAAGCTCAGGACCTCGTCGCGATCGACCACGCGGCTGCCGCAGTCGATTTCGCAACCGACCGGGAAATCCTCGAAGGCATAGCGCGGCATGGCGGCCCTCAGCCCTTGGCCGGTTTCAGCAGACCCGTGCAGGTGGCACGGTCGGCCGCCTCGACCTTGGCGCAGACGCTGTCCAGCTGACCTTTGAGCCGCGCCAGCACCGCGTCGTACTGGCCCAGCGAATTCCAGCTGGACAGCGAGGTGGCGACCTTCTTCAGCGAGCGGGCGCTGCGTTCGTGGAAGGAGCCCTTGTCCTCGCCGGCCTCCTTGAACAGCTGCGAGGCGGCCTTCTCGATGCGGGCGGCGTCGTTGGGTGCCAGCTCGACCAGGGCGGCGAAATAGTTCGAGCCCCATTGCAGGCGCGTGGCCGGACCTTCGCTCTTGTTGAAGGCCTCCTCGTACCAGCGCAGCGCCTCGTCGGCACGGCCCTGCTTCTTGGCGTTGCCGCCCAGCTGGCTCATCAGGTAGTAAGGCGAATGGCTCTTGCCCAGGCTGGACTTGAGCAGGGCATCGCTGTCCTTCCACAGGCCGGCCTGGCCCAGCATGTAGGCAGTCTCGGTGATCACGGCCTGGCGTTCGTAACCGTCGGTGATCTCGCGGTCGTTGCGCTCGGCCAGCGTCTGGGCTTCCTTCTGCAGCGGCGCCGGCATCTTGGGATGGATCTCGGTCTTGGCCTGGTCCAGGCGGGCCAGCTTGATGCGGGCCGTCAGGGCCTGCAGCCGGTCCATGCGCGACAGCGTGGCGTCCTGCTCCAGGCGCTTCAGCGCGGTGTCGTAGCTGGCCAGCAGCTTGCTGCGCTCGGCGCCGGCCTCGGGGCTCAGCGTCTTGACTATGTCCTCGGCACCGTAGTTCAGCACGTCGGCCTGGGCACGGCTTTCGCCGGCATTGGCCAGCAGCCTGGCCACGCGCTCGCGCAGCGCGGCATCGGGCTTGAGGCCCTTGCCTTCATCGCTGGCGGCCAGGGCCTTGAGCCACAGGCGGGTGGTGGTCTCGGCATCGGCCGTGCCCTGGCTGTTGACCGCCAGTTGGGCCAGCAGGGCGGGACGCTCGGCCTGCGGCACCAGCTGCTGCTCGTCGGTTTCCCAGGAGTAGAAGCCCAGCAGCTTCCAGTCGTTGGCGGCGATTTTCTTGCCGGCGCGGGCCTCGGCCAGCACGGTCTTGACCGGGCGGCCACCGGCCAGGCCCAGCTGCAGCACCTTCATCACCTGGGCTGCATCGGCCTCTCCGGGCAGGCGGGTCAGTTCGTTGCCGTCGGCGCTGAACAGGATCATGGTGGGGTAGCCGCGTACCTTGAAGCGGCTTCCCAGCTTCTGCGCGCCGGGCAGGTCGCCGTCGATGTGGACCGCCACGAAGGCGCGCGACTGCTCGATGAAGTCGGCCCGGTTGAACAGCGTGGCCTTGAGCTGGTTGCAGGGCGGGCACCACTTGGCGCCCCAGTACAGCAGCACCGGCTTCTTCTCGGTGCGGGCCTGGGCAAAGGCCTTGTCGATGTCGGCATCGGCGCCGGCCGCCTGCCAGCTGACCGTTGCGGCGCCAGCCGATGCGGCCAGGGCCGGGCAGGCGTTCAGCAGCGCCAGCGCGAGGCCGGCGGCGAGCAGGGTGGGGCGCAGGGAGGCGGAGGAGCGGGCGGTCGTTCGCATGCGTGACGGAGGCTGAAACGGTTCGGAGCCCGCATTGTGGGGCCGGCCGCTCGGCCTCGCTTGTGAGGGGCTTGTAGTCCTACCTGCGCCTCCCGCATATGCGGGGCCATGCCGTCTCAGGGCCGGGTGCTGAAATGCACGCTCAGCCCCTCGGCCTGGCGCCAATCTTCCAGGTCGCGTGGCGCATGGAAGGGTGTCAGCCCCTGGGCGTCGGTGGCGCCCACATAGCCGTCGCGGCCGCGGGCCTTGGCGGCATAGAGGGCCGAGTCGGCCAGCGCCAGGCAGGCCGACCAGTCCCAGGCGCGCGGCTGGTGGCGGTCCAGCGGGAAGGCGGCAAAGCCTATCGAGGCGGTGACGGTCAGCTGATGGCCGCTGCCCAGGTCGAAAGGCTGCTCGCGCACGATGGCGCAGGCACGGGCGGCCAGATCGGGCGCGTCCTCGCGATGGGTCTCGCGCACCAGCACCAGCACCTCCTCGCCGCCCCAGCGCACCAGCGAGTCGGTATCGCGGAAGACCTCGCGCAGCCGCTCGGCCAGTTGCACCAGCACCGCGTCGCCGGCCGAATGGCCGTACAGGTCGTTGATGCGCTTGAAGTGGTCCAAATCCAGCAGCATCAGCACCAGATCGCTGTCCGGCCCCGGTGGGACCGGGCTTTCGTGGCGGCGCAGGCACAGGCGCAGGTCGTCGGGCAGGCGCAACTCCAGGTAGCGGCGGTTGCGCAGGCTGGTCAGGGTGTCGGTCAGGCTGGCCTCGCGCAGTTCGGCCGTGCGGGCGTCGACCAGGGCCTGCAGCTCGGATTCGCGCCTGCGCAGCTGCCGGGTGCGCCAGCGTATCCAGCCGGCAATGCCGAAGATGAACAGCAGGGCGCCGGCCAGCTGGGCCCAGAGCGTCTGCCACCACAGCGGCAGCAGCTTCACCGGCAGCTCCAGCTCGGCCACGCGGCCGGTGGAGGCTTGCGGCGCGGCCCGCACTTGCAGCACATAGTCGCCCGGCTTGAGCGGACCGAAGCTCGGGCTGCGCGAGCTGCCGTCGGCCTGGGTCCAGTGCGTATCCAGGCCGCGCAGCCGGTACTGGTAGCGCAGCCGACCGGGGTCGGCATAGTCCAGCCCGGCGAACTCGATGCCCAGCGTGCGGGTGCCGGCCGGCAGCAGCACGCCGTTCTGCAGGCTCTCAGGGTGGAAGGGCTGACCATCGGCCCGCAGCGCGCTGATCACCAGGGGCACGGTGCCCGTGTTCAGCGAGTAGAGCTCGGGCCGGATGCGCAGGAGGCCGCGGCTGCCGCCGAACACCAGGGCGCCATCGGGCAGCCGGGTGCTGGCGAAGAACCAGAAGGTGCCGAAGTCGGCGCCCTCGGCCGGGCCGAAGCTGTCCAGCCGGTCGGCCTTGGGGTCGTAGACGTTGAGCTGGCTCCAGATGCGGCCCTGTGCATCCTCATGCAGGTTGCCGCCGAACACGCCTTCTGTGCCGTGCCGTTCGCCGATGCGCTCGAAGCGGGCGCGGCCGCCCAGGTCCCAACCGATCAGCCGGTGCAGACCGGCGGCCGGCGTGTCGACCCAAAGCGTGCCATCGCGCGCCAGCAGCAGGGCCATCACGACCGGGCTGCCCAGCGTGTCGCCGGGCGCCTGTTGCACCGGCTCCAGCGGGCCGTCGCGTTCGCGGAACAGGCCTTGCTGGCCGCCGACCCAGAGCCGGCCGCTCGACGGCTCCTCTATCAAGGCGTAGATGCCGCCATGCAGCGGAGCACCACTGGCCGGATGCACCCGCTCCAGCGCCTTGGCCTCGGGGCCGGCCAGGCGGTACAGGCCTTCCTGCATGCCCAGCCAGATCTCGCCGCTGGCGCGCAGCAGCAGGCGCTGCGCACGGCCGCCGTCGAGCGGCCAGCTGCGCAGCAGGCGACCCTCGGCCGTGCGGTGTTCCAGCAGGCCGGCCGATGCCATCCAGAGGCTGCCGTCGGGCGCCTGGGCCAGCGACTCGACCACGCTGTTGCGCTCGCGCGGCCAGACGCCCAGCAGCGCCAGCTCGGCGCCGGGCCGGCCGTCCAGGCGCACGACGGCCCCCTTTTGGGTCGGCGCCAGCACTTCGCCGTTCTTCAAGGTCAGCAGGGCGCGCACGTCGATCTCGGTCAACGGGCTGTTCAAGTCCTCGTCAGGGCCGCGCACGGCCAGGGCCGGATGCTGCTGATGACGCTGCAGGCCCAGGCCATAGCCGCTGACCCAGAGCGCGCCGCTGCGGTCGCGCAGCAGGGCGCTGATGTCGTTGCCGGCCAGGCCGGTGCGGTGCCGCGGGTCGTGCTGCAGGCGCAGCTCGATGTGGCCGCTGGCCATGTCGACCCACAGCAGGCCGGTCTTGCTGCCGACCCACAGCCGGCCTTCGTCGGCCTCGGCGAGGGCCTGGATCGGCGTCTTCAGGTCCTGGACCCAGCGCACGTGGTTCTGCTCGACCACGCCCAGGCGGCCGTCCAGCGTGCCCAGCCAGAGGCGGCCGTCACTGGCCTCGGCCAGCGCCTGGACCGTGGCGTCGCCCGCGAAACCGGCCACCGGCCGCCAGCTCTTGCCCTCCAGGCGCGACAGCCCGCGCCAATGGCCGACCCAGACCGTGCCGTCGCGTGCCACGCGCAGCGCCAGCACACGGGCTTCGGCCTCGTCCTGCCAGCGCAAGTCCTGGGCTTCGAAGCGGCGCTCGGCCTGGCGGTAACGCACCAGACCCTGGCCCATGGTGCCGACCCAGACCGAGCCCTTGCCGTCGTCGGCCAGAGCGCGTATTGGCGAATGCGGGCCGGCCGCCCCCTTGAGGCCGCCGAAGCGCTCGACCCGGTCCTGCTCCGGGTCGTAGGCCATCAGTCCCATGAACTCCGTGCCTATCCACATGCGGCCGTCGAGCGTGGGTGCCAGCGCGCGGACCCAGCCCAGGTTGCGCTGGGTGCGGGTCTCGCCGGCCTGCTCGATGGGCCTCAGCCGGTAGCCGTCATAGCGGGTCAGGCCGGTGCTGGTGGCGACCCAGATGAAGCCGGCCTGGTCCTGCGCCAGCATGGGCACCGTGTTTTGGGGCACGGGCACGCTGCGGAACTGGACTTCCAGGGTCTCGCTGGGCCGCGCACCTAGCGCTGCATGCGAAAGCAACAGCAGACTGCAGGCGAGGCTCAGTGTGCGCAGGCGTGACATCGCGCTCAGGCGGCCGGCGGCGGCGCAGCGGTTGGGGAGGAGCGGCGAATCTCGCGTCGGGAGCAAGACATCTGCAACGGTCGCGAATCCGGTGAGGAGGAAGCGAAGAAAGCGCGCCGGGTCACGGCGCGGGGCGGACAAATTGTTGCATGGGTGCTGACGCCGTCATGAGCCCCAATCTCGGCACGGACCTCTAACGGCCGCAAAGCGCACGGGGCTCGATCAGGGAGGCGGGCTGCCCGCCTGCCACCAGAATTCGCTGCGCTGCAGCGGAGTCTGCGGCGGCAGCAGCGGGTTCTTCAGCTCGATCACGCGGCGCCGGCCCAGCTCCAGCGCGGCAAGCCGAGGCTGGAAATGGCGGCGGAACAAGCGGTCCAGGCTGCCGTCCTTGATCAGCGCCTCCAGCGCCTGGGACAGTGGTGGCAGCAACTCGCTCAGCTGGGGCCGCAGGAAGGCGTAGCTGGCTGTCGGATAGCGCAAGACGAAGCCGGGCGCGACGGCGAGGTCCAGCTGGGCATAGGTCTTGAGTTCGCCCTGCACCTCCAGCACCGACCGCGGGAAATAGTCGATGCGGCGCTTGCTGAGCATTTCCAGCAGATGGGGCGCGTCGATGGCGGTGTCGACGCTGAGGCCGTTGGCGCGCAGGATCTCCAGGTCCGGCCAGTGCAGGCCCTGGCCGCCGCGGCGCTGGGCCAGCTCGGTGAGCAGGGGCGCCTTCTGCCATTGGGCCAGGTCCGCTCGCCGGACCAGGGCCACGCGCCAGCCCAGCAGGCCGCGGTCCAGCGGCACTCGCAGCGGCAGGATGGCCTGCTCGCGGGCGCGGCTGGTCATGCTCCAGACCAGGTCCAGGCGCGAGCGGGCCTGGCTCATCTCCAGCTCCACGCGGCCCTGGCTGATCTGGAAGCTGGGCACCGGCTCCAGCCGGTGCGGCAGGCCGCTGCGCTGCAGGGCCAGGCCCATCAGTTCGACCACATAGCGGCCAAAGTCGTCTTGCGGCAGCAGCTCCATGTGGCGCAGCACCGGCGCCGGTTGCGCAGGGCTGCGCAAACTTCCACACAGGGCGGCGGTTGCTGCGAGGCTCTGGCGCCGGTTCAAGCTCAAGGACAAGGACGACTCCCTGTGACCGGGCAACTTCGGACGATTGCCTTGGGGGTCAGGTGTTGATGCATCAGCAAACTTTGCACCGATGGTAGCGACTATGGCGGCGGCGCCGGTTTGTAGACTCCGCCCAGGCTTTGAGGTCCTGCCTATGAACAACGAAATGGTCGCCCCGCAGCGCCGGGGCGTGAAGCATCTGCGTGCCGTGCTGTTCGCGGTGCTGCACAAGCCCGAGCCCGGCAACCGGCTGGCGCGCTATGCGAACTACTTGCTGGTCGGCCTGATCCTGGCCAACCTGGTGTCGGTGGCGCTGGAGACGGTGCCGTCCATTCATGCGCAGTGGAAGCAGGAATTCTGGTGGCTGGAGGCGATCAGCACGGCCCTGTTCGCGATCGAGTACCTGGCCCGGCTCTGGGTGTGCGTGGAGCAACGAAAGCTCAGCCATCCGGTCTTGGGCCGCCTGCGCTATGCGCTGCAACCGCTGGCCATCCTCGACCTGGTGGTCGTGCTGACCTACTGGATCGCGCTGGACCTGCGCTTCCTGCGGGTGTTCCGCATCGTGCGCCTGCTCAAGGTGCTGCAGCTCTACGAGTTCGAGGCCGCGCTGGAGCGTCTGGGCGTCTCGCTGCGCAAACGCCGCCAGATGCTGATCGTCTCGGTAGCGCTGATGTTCGTCTGCGTGTATGCCGCCTCGGCCCTGCTGTACCAGGTCGAGAAGGCCCATCAGCCGACGGTGTTCACCAGCATCCCGGCCACCTTCTGGTGGGCCGTCGAAACCTTTACCACGATAGGCTACGGCGACATGGCGCCGGTGACGCCCGTGGGCAAGCTGTTCGCCGCCCTGATCTCGGTCTTCGGCATTGGCGTGTTCGCCCTGCCGACCGCCATCGTTACCGCGGCCATCATCGAATCCAGTGCCAGCCACGATGCGGTGGCGGAGCTGGACTGCCCGGCCTGCGGGCACCGCTTCAAGGCGCCCGGCGGGCATGGGCACTCCTAGACCAGGCCGGCCTTGCCCAGGCCATAGGCCTGGTCCATGGAACCCGGCACGGCGGCAAAGCCAATGGCCAGGCGGTTCCAGCCGTTGATGCCGACGATGGCGAAGCTCAGCTCGGACAGCTCGGCCTCGCTGAAGTGCTCGCGCACGGCCTGGTAGTCGGCTTCGGCCACGCCCTGTGGCGGCAGCTGGGTCAGCAGCTCGGTCCAGGCCAGCGCAGCACGCTCGCGCGGCGAGAACAGCGGCGACTCGAGCCAAATCGTCACGTGGTGCAGGCGCAGGGCCCGCTCGCCGTGGATAGTCGCTTCCTTGACGTGCATGTCCACGCAGAAAGCGCAGCCGTTGAGCTGCGAGGCGCGCAGCGTCACCAGGTCCTGCAGCGAGGTTTCGAGCGAGCTCTTCTTGATGGCCTGGCTGAAGTCCAGGTATTTCTTGAACAGCTCGGGCGCGAGCTGGGCGTAGTTGAGGCGTTGTTGCTGCGACATGGAGAAACTCTTTGAAGGACTGACTGATTGATTGAGAGCGGGGACTTGAGACTTTGCGGTTCTCAATCATCAAGACGCACCAGGGTTCCGCTTTGTGACAGCTGCCGCCCAGGCCCCGGCAATGCGGCCCAGCTTTTCGGGGTTGCGCTGCGTGTGGATGCGGGTGATGTGCTGGCCATCGGTCTGCAGGCTCTGGGCCGATTCAAGGCGGCCATCGATGAAGCGCAACAGGCCCCATTCGCCGTTCATGCGGACCAGCTCCAGCTGCTGAACCGCCTCGCCGCGCTCGCTGCGGCGCGAGACGGCGAAGTACAGCTGGGCAATGCGCGCCGCGCCGGCCAGCACCTTGCCGAAGCTGGGCACGATGCCGCCGCCGTCGCTGATCAGCTCGGCGTCTTCGGCCAGCAGCGACTGCAGCGCGGCGAAGTCGCCCTTGCGTGCGGCCTCGGCGAAGCCGGCAAGCAGCCGGTAGTGCGTGTCTGGTGAGACCGCGTGGCGCGGCCGCGATTGGTCCTTCAGCTGGGCCTTGGCCCGCGAGACGATCTGGCGGCAGGCGGCCTCGCTCTTGCCCAGGGTCTGGGCCACTTCGGCGTAGTCGGCATCGAAGACCTCGCGCAGCAGAAAGGCCGCCCGGGCCTCGGGCCCCAGCCGCTCCAGCAGCGCCAGGAAGGCGACCGAGATGTCGTCGGCTCGCTCCAGCAGCTGCTCGGGCGAGTCGGCGGGTGATGCCTGCAGTTCATTCAGATCCAGCCAGGGCTCGGGCAGCCAGAAGCCCACGTAATGGGCCCGCTGGGCCTTGGCGCTGCGCAGCCGGTCAATGGCCAGCCGCGTGGTCACCGTCACCAGCCAGGCTTCGGCGTTGTCCAGGCCCTCGGTGTCGGCCTCATGCCAGCGCAGCCAGACGTCCTGCACCAGCTCCTCCGCTTCGGCCCGCGAGCCGAGCATGCGGTAGGCGATGCCCTGCAGGCGAGGCCGCAGGCGGATGAAGAGCTGGGTGGAGGTGTCCATGAAGCCCTAGACGGAGGGGGCGGGTGGCTTGTGACAAGGCCGCCGCCCTTGCGGGCTCGAGGACGTCAAACGTCGATATTGCCCGCCCGCAGCGCATTGGTCTCGATGAAGTCGCGGCGCGGCTCCACCTCGTCGCCCATCAGCATGGTGAACACGCGGTCGGCCTCGATGGCGTCTTCGATCTGCACGCGCAAGAGGCGGCGCACGGTCGGGTCCATCGTGGTCTCCCACAGCTGCTCGGGGTTCATCTCGCCCAGGCCCTTGTAGCGCTGGCGGCCGACCGAGTTTTCGGCCTGCTGCATCAGCCAGCCCATGGCGGCGCGGAAGTCCGAGACCTTGCTTTCCTTGGCCTTCTCGCCTTCGCCCTTCTTGACGATGGCATCGGCGCCCAGCAGGCCCTTGAAGGTGCGGCCGGCGTCGGCCAGCACTTCGTAGTCGGCGCCGTGGACGAAGTCGGCATTGATGATGCTCGAGCGCACATTGCCATGGTGGCGGCGGCTGATGCGCAGCAGCAGCTTGTCGGTGCGGGCGTCGTACTCGGCCGCGACCTCGGCCTCGTGCAGGGCGGCTTCCATGGAGCGGGCCGATTCCTCGGCGGCTTCCTTGGTGTCGAGGTTGATCGCCAGGCCACCTGCCAGCGTGCGCAGCGCCTCGAAGTCCATCCAGTTGGACAGGCGTTCGATCACGTTCTCGGCTAGCACGTACTTGCGAGCCAGGGTCTCGAAGGCCTCGCCGCTCAGCACCGAATCACCGATGCCGGTGTGCAGATGCGCGTCCTGCAGCGCGACCTTGAGCAGGAAGGCGTCCAGGTCATGCGCATCCTTCAGGTACTGCTCGTGCTTGCCGACCTTGACCTTGTACAGCGGCGGCTGGGCGATGTAGATGTGGCCGCGCTCGACCAGCTCCGGCATCTGGCGGTAGAAGAAGGTCAGCAGCAGGGTGCGGATGTGGGCGCCGTCCACGTCCGCGTCGGTCATGATGATGATGCGGTGGTAGCGGAGCTTGTCCGGGTTGAAGTCGTCGCTGCCGGCGCCGCGGCCAATGCCGGTGCCCAGGGCAGTGATCAGCGTGATGATTTCGTTGCTGGTCAGCAGCTTCTCGTAGCGCGCCTTCTCGACGTTCAGGATCTTGCCGCGCAGCGGCAGGATGGCCTGGAACTTGCGGTCGCGGCCCTGCTTGGCCGAGCCACCTGCGGAGTCGCCCTCCACGATGTAGATCTCGCACAGGGCGGGATCCTTTTCCTGGCAGTCGGCCAGCTTGCCGGGCAGGCCCAGGCCGTCCAGCACGCCCTTGCGGCGGGTCATCTCGCGGGCTTTGCGCGCGGCCTCGCGGGCACGGGCGGCGTCGAGGATCTTGCCGCAGATGGTCTTGGCATCCAGCGGGTTCTCGAGCAGGTAGTCGGTCAGCAGGCGGCTGACGATGTCTTCCACCGGCGCGCGCACTTCGCTGGACACCAGCTTGTCCTTGGTCTGCGAGCTGAACTTGGGCTCGGGAACCTTGACCGAGACCACGCAGGCCAGGCCTTCGCGCATGTCGTCGCCGGCGACCTCGACCTTGGCCTTCTTGGCCAGCTCGTTGTCCTCGATGTACTTGTTGATGACGCGGGTCATCGCCGCGCGCAGGCCGGTCAGGTGGGTGCCGCCGTCGCGCTGCGGAATGTTGTTGGTGAAGCAGAGGACGTTCTCGTTGAAGCCGTCGTTCCACTGCATCGCCACTTCGACGCCGACATTCGTGCCCTGCTCCGAGAGCTTGTCGCCCTGGGCGTGGAAGATTTTCGGGTGCAGGACGTTCTTGCCCTTGTTGATGAACTCGACAAAGCCCTGCACGCCGCCGGCGTAGGCGAAATTGTCTTCCTTGTTGTTGCGCTCATCGACCAGTCGGATCTTGACGCCGTTGTTCAGGAACGAGAGCTCGCGCAGGCGCTTGGCCAGGATGTCGTAGTGGAAGTCGTTGTTCTGCTGGAAGATCTCGGTGTCCGGCAGGAAGTGGACCTCGGTGCCGCGCTTGTCGGTGTCGCCGATGATCCTCATCGGGCTGGTCTCGAAGCCGTCCACCACCTCGATCTTGCGGTCCTGCGGCACGCCTTGCTTGAACTCGATCTGATGCACCTTGCCGTCGCGGCGCACGGTCAGGCGCAGCCACTTGGACAGGCCGTTCACGCAGCTGACGCCCACGCCATGCAGGCCGCCCGAGACCTTGTAGCTGTTCTGATTGAACTTGCCGCCGGCATGCAGCTCGGTCAGCGCGATCTCGGCGGCCGAGCGCTTGGGCTCGTGCTTGTCGTCCATCTTGACGCCGGTGGGGATGCCGCGGCCGTTGTCGATGACGGAGATCGAGTTGTCGGTGTGGATGGTGACGATGATGTCGTCGCAGTGGCCGGCCAGGGCCTCGTCGATGGAGTTGTCCACCACTTCGAACACCAGGTGGTGCAGGCCGGTGCCGTCGGACGTGTCGCCGATGTACATGCCGGGGCGCTTGCGCACCGCCTCCAGGCCTTCCAGGATCTGGATCGAGCTGGCGCCGTAATCACCGCCGTCGGTGGGCTGTTGCGGGGGGGTGTTCTCGCTCATCGGGGACTCTTCTCTCTCACTGCGGGGCCAGGTCTTGCCGGCCCTTCAAAACACTGAAGCGGGCCTAAGCCCGCTGCATTCCTTTGTCGACGGCCTGGCGCGTCAAATCCGCATCGGCATGACCACGTACTTGAACCCCGTTTGTTCCGGGATCGTGATCAGGGCGCTCGACGCGCTGTCGTTCAGATCGATGTTGACCATGTCCTGGCCCATGTTCTGGAGCACGTCCATCAGGTAGGTCACGTTGAAGCCGGTCTCGATGGAGTCGCCGCCGTAGTCGATCTCGATCTCTTCCTTGGCCTCTTCCTGCTCGGCATTGCTGGAGGCGATGGCCAGCAGGCCCGGCTCGAAACTCAGGCGCACTGCCTTGAACTTCTCGCTGGTCAGGATGGCGGCGCGCTGCAGGCTGGCCAGCAGGGTCTGGCGGCCCAGCGTGACGCGGAACTTGTGGTTCTTGGGGATGACACGGTTGTAGTCGGGGAACTTGCCCTCGACCAGCTTGGTCACGAACTCCATGCCGCTGAACGAGAACTTGGCCTGGTTGCCGGCAAAGCGCATCTCGATCGGCTGGTCGTCCGAGCCGTCCTTGCCGCCGTCCTTGAGCAGGCGCATCAGCTCCAGCACGGTCTTGCGCGGCAGGATGACTTCCTGCTTGGGGATGTCGGTTTCCAGCGTGGCCTGGGCCAGGGCCAGGCGGTGGCCGTCGGTGGCGACCAGGGTCAGGCTCTTGCCTTCGGCGACGAAGAGGATGCCGTTCAGGTAGTAGCGGATGTCGTGCACCGCCATCGAGAAATGGACCTGGTTGATCAGGCCCTTGAGGGTCTTCTGCGGCACGCTGAACGCGGGGCCGAAATCGGCGGCTTCCTGCACCAGAGGGAAGTCGTCGGCCGGCAGGGTCTGCAGCGTGAAGCGGCTCTTGCCGCCCTGCAGGGTCAGCTTGTTCTGGTTGCTGGTCAGCGAGACCACCTGGTCGGCCGGCATCGAGCGCAGGATGTCGATCAGCTTGCGGGCACCGACCGTGGTCGAGAAGTTGCCGCCGTCGCCGCCCAGTTCGGCCGTGGTGCGGACCTGGATCTCCAGGTCGCTGGTGGTCAGCTCGATCTGCGAGCCGGTCTTGCGTATCAGCACGTTGGCCAGGACCGGCAGGGTGTGGCGGCGTTCGACAATGCCGGACACGGCCTGCAGGGCGCCGAGCACCTGGTCCTGGGCGGCTTTCAACACGATCATGACGTCGTCCTCTTTCTCGTTCGTACGCTCGTTCTGGAGGGGCGGCGCCTGGGGAGACTTCCTCCTCGGAAATCCGGAATCAGACGCGCGCGCGAAGCAGCGCGCATTGTCGCCCAGGAATCGGGGTGTTCCCGGGGGGGATTACCCCTTGAGCGTCTGCTCCAGCACGTGCAGCTGCTGGTTCAGCTCGGTGTTCTTCTGGCGCTCGCCGCCGATCTTGCGCACGGCGTGCAGCACGGTCGTGTGGTCGCGGCCGCCGAACAGCTCGCCGATCTCGGGCAGGCTTTTCTGGGTCAGCTCCTTGGCCAGGTACATGGCGATCTGGCGCGGCCGGGCGATGGAGGCCGGGCGCTTCTTGGAGTACATGTCGGCGATCTTGATCTTGTAGAAGTCGGCCACCGTCTTCTGGATGTTCTCGACCGAGATCTGCCGGTTCTGGATGGAGAGCAGGTCCTTGAGCGCCTCGCGCGCCAGCTGGATGTTGATCTCCTTGTGCGAGAAGCGGCTGTAGGCCAGCACCTTGCGCAGCGCGCCCTCAAGCTCGCGCACATTGGCGCGCACGTTCTTGGCGATGAAGAAGGCCACGTCCTCGGGCATGGGGGCGCCCTCGGCCTCGGCTTTCTTGATCAGGATGGCGACCCGCATCTCCAGCTCGGGCGGCTCGATCGCTACCGTCAGGCCGGCGTCGAAACGGCTGGTCAGGCGCTCGTCGATGTCCACCAGACCCTTGGGGTAGGTGTCCGAGGTCATGATGATGTGGGCGCGCTTGGCCAGCAGGGCCTCGAAGGCGTTGAAGAACTCCTCCTGCGTACGGTCCTTGCCGGCGAAGAACTGCACATCGTCGATCAGCAGCAGGTCCAGCGAGTGGTACTTGGCCTTGAGCTCGTCGAAGGTCTTGCGCTGGTAATTCTTGACCACGTCCGAGATGAACTGCTCGGCATGCAGGTAGAGCACGCGGGCGTCGGGCTTGTCCTTGAGCAGGGCATTGCCGACCGCGTGGATCAGGTGCGTCTTGCCCAGGCCCACGCCGCCGTAGATGAACAGCGGGTTGTACATCTGGCCCGGAGCGCCAGCCACATGCAGGGCGGCCGTGCGGGCCATCTGGTTGGCACGGCCCGGCACGAGGGTGTCGAAGGTAAGGGCGGGGTTGATCCGATGGCGAGTGGCGCTGGGCGCGGGCGGCGCAGCATCGGCGGCCGCTGGCGGCGGGCTCACTTCCTTGGCCATGGGCACGGGCTTGAGGCCGTTGTGCAAGACCTGGCCCACGGCGACCGGCTGGTTGGCGGGCAGGGCGGGCCGGGCCACGGCAGCATCGCTGCGCGGTGCCAGGGCGAGTTCAAGTCGGGCCGGCTTGCCGGCCAGTTCGGTCAGGATGGATTCGATGCGGCCGGCGTACTGGTTGCGGATCCAGTCCAGCTTGAAGCGGTTGGGCACGCGCAGCGAGACGACGATGCCGTCCTCGCCCGCCGCGTCCTGCACCTCGGCCTCCGGCAGCGGCCGGATCCAGGTGTTGAACTGCTGTTCGGGCAGCTCCGCGGCGAGTCGTTCACAGCCGCGCTGCCAGAGGTTGAGGCTCATTGTGGAAAACTTGTTCTTGAGCGGCCGGATTGTACGGATGCGGGGCCGGCGGAGACCGGGTTATCCACAGAATTTTTTCGAGGGTCAAGTCCTTGAAATCCCCAGCTGGGTGAACCCTTGCATTGACCGGCCCATCAAACTTTGGTGTAATCGCGGGTTTTCCAGGACGCCGGATGGATATGTGCTGCCTGCGACGAAGCCGATGGATCCCATGGGCTCGTGTCGCGGCGCCGCACCGGCAGCAGAGCGTCCCTCATCCACCGCGCGTCCCGCCGGACGTTCCCCAGGGCTGAAGGCCCAGCAAGAGGTTAGAAATGAAGCGTACTTACCAAGGTTCCAAGACCCGCCGCGCCCGCACCCACGGTTTCCTGGTCCGCATGAAGACCCGTGGCGGCCGTGCCGTCATCGCTGCTCGCCGCGCCAAGGGCCGCAAGCGCCTGGCTGTCTAAGCCCAGGGGCTGGACCCAGAATGATCGGCCGCATCGTGCGATCGGCCGACTTTGAGCGCGTGCTGGGCACGCCCAGCCGCGCTCGCAGCAGCCACTTCGCTGTCCACCATGTGGTGGCGGAGCCGAGTCTGCCGCAACGGCGCTTATCCACAGCGCCAGCGGACTTATCAACAGGCGATGCACCGGCTTCCCACAAGCTTGTGGAAGACCGGCCGGTTCAAGGCCGCTGGCTGGGCACCGTAGTGCCCAAGCGCCTGGCCCGCCGCGCGGTCACGCGCAACCTCTTCAAGCGACAGATACGGGCCGTGTTCGAGTCCGGATCCGACAGCCTGCCGCCCGGACTCTGGGTGGTGCGGCTGCGTGCGCCTTTCGACCGCAAGCAATTCCTCAGCTCCGCATCCGACGTCCTGCGAGCCGCCGCGCGTGCCGAATTGATGCAGCTGGTCGGCAAGCTGGCGGCCAAGCGTCCGGCCGTCAACGCCTGAGCCGGAGCCGATGCGATGTTGCGCTCACTCCTCGCCCTGCCGCAGCGCCTGCTGATCGCCCTGGTCCGTGGCTATCGCCTGTTCCTGAGCCCCTGGCTGGGCGCCTCCTGCCGCTTTGAGCCGACCTGCTCGGTCTATTCGATAGAGGCCTTGCAGCGCCATGGCGCCTTGAGTGGCAGCGGCCTGACCGCATATCGAATCCTGCGTTGCAACCCCTGGTGCCAGGGCGGGCATGATCCCGTCCCGGAGCAGGTCCCCAAGCTGTTCAGCCGGCACCTGAGTCGGCCCGAATCCCGCACTTCCACCAATCCAGAAGCCTCCTCATGACTGATATTCGCCGCACCGTGCTGTGGGTGGTGTTCACCATGTCGCTCGTCCTGCTGTGGGACGGATGGCAAAAGCACAACGGGCATCCGTCGATGTTCAGCCCTGTGCCGGCCGCCAAGCAGCCGGCCGCCGCTGGCAGCAGTGCCGCCGCCGTGCCCGCGGCAACCGCCGCCGCATCGGGTGTTTCCGTCGCCGCTGCACCGGCCGCAGCCGCTTCGGCGCCCGCTCCGGTCAACAGCGAAAAGCTCGTCATTACGACCGACCTGGTCAAGGCCACGCTCGACACCCTGGGCGGCAGCCTGGTGCGCGTGGAGCTGCTCAAGCATGCCGATCCGCATGACCCGAGCGGCCATGTGGTGGTGCTCGACAACAGCGCCCTGCATGTCTACAAGGCCGAGTCCGGCCTGACCGGCGTGCCCGGCGCTCCCTCGCATCTGACGCTGATGAGCGTGACCCCCGGCGAGCGCGAGCTCAAGGACGGTGCCAACGCCCTGAGCGTGCGTTTCGAGTCGCCGGAGACCGGTGGCCTGAAGCTGGTCAAGACCTACACCTTCAAGCGCGGCGAATACGCTGCGGTCGTCAAGCATGAGGTGATCAACGCGTCGGGGGCCGCGGTGCAGCCGCAGCTGTACTTGCAGCTGGTGCGCGACGGCCATGTCGAGTCCAAGCTGTCGTCGATGGCGCCGACCTCGTTCACCGGCCCGGCGGTCTATACCGAGAAGGCCAAGTTCCAGAAGGTCGAGTTCGAGGCGATCGAGAAGGGCAAGGCCGAGTACGAACAGCGTGCCACCGACGGCTGGATCGCCATGGTCCAGCATTACTTCACCAGCGCCTGGCTGCGCAACACGGCCGGCGACCGCGGCTTCTTCGTGCGTAAGCAGCCCGAAGCGGTGGGCAAGCAATACGCCGTCGGCATGGTGTTCCCGCTGGCCCAGCTGGCGCCGGGAGCCACCGCGACGACCGAAGACCTGCTCTACGTCGGCCCGCAGGAAGAGAACAAGCTGGCCGACCTGGCGCCGGGCCTGCAGCTGGTCAAGGACTACGGCATCTTCAAGCCGCTGTCGCAGCCGCTGTTCTGGCTGCTGGACCAGCTGCACAAGCTGCTGGGCAACTGGGGCTGGGCCATCGTCGTGCTGGTGGTGCTGCTGAAGATCGCCTTCTACTGGCTGAACGCCAGCGCCTACCGCAGCATGGCCAAGATGAAGGCCGTGGGCCCGCGCATCCAGGAGCTGCGCGAGCGCCTGAAGGACAACCCGCAGCAGATGCAGCAGGAGATGATGCGCATCTACAAGGAAGAGAAGGTCAACCCCATCGGTGGCTGCCTGCCCATCTTCCTGCAGATGCCGTTCTTCCTGGCCCTGTACTGGGTGCTGCTGTCCAGCGTCGAGATGCGCGGCGCGCCCTGGATCCTTTGGATCACCGACCTGTCGCAGCCTGACAGCCTGTTCGGCCATCTGTTCGGCGCGCCCATCGGCCCCCTGCCCATCCTGATGACGCTGACCAGCGTGCTGCAGGTGGCACTGAACCCCAAGGCACCGGATCCCATGCAGCAACGCATGATGTGGATCATGCCCCTGGCCTTCGGCATCATGTTCTTCTTCTTCCCGTCCGGCCTGGTGCTGTACTGGCTGGTGAACAACATCCTGTCGATTGCCCAACAGTGGATGATCAACAAGCAGCTGGGCGTCTCGAACAAATAAGCCTCCGTGCCCGCTGGGCGGCAATAAGCCACGAAGCCCCTGGTCGCCCCCGCGACTGGGGGCTTTTTCTTTGAGGGGTCAGCGCCTCTAATTGCTCACATGCGGGGCGCGATTTTCAGACGGTGACTCCACCACCGGATGGAAACAATGGTGCGAGGTCAGAGCTCACGAGAGCGAGGACCCGGCCACCCCCGCGCCATACATCATCAGGCCCCCACGCCTCGGTGTACCGAGGCTGCCCCCCGAGGGGGCGGAGCCGGCTTGGGGCGGCCCTGCGCTCGGCTCGGCCCCCACACGGATACGGGGCGCGACAATGGGCCCATGCTGTCCCGCCACCAAGACCCCATTGCTGCCATTGCCACCGCTCCCGGGCGCGGGGCCGTCGGCATCGTGCGGGTCTCGTCACCGCAAGACCTGACCCCAGTCGTCGAAGCGATCTGCGGCAGGGCGCTCAAGCCCCGCGAAGCTACGTACCTGCCGTTCCGCGCCGCCAACGGCGATGCGATAGACCACGGCCTGGCCCTGCTGTTCCCGGCCCCGCATTCCTACACCGGCGAGCATGTGCTTGAGCTGCAGGCGCATGGCGGCCCGGTCGTGCTGCAGCTGCTGCTGGCCCGGTGCATGGAGGTCGGTACCGACCTGCGCATGCGCCTGGCCGAGCCGGGCGAATTCACCCAGCGTGCCTTCCTGAACGGCAAGCTGGACCTGGCCCAGGCCGAGGCCGTGGCCGACCTGATCGACGCCAGCACCGAGGCTGCCGCGCGCAGCGCCAGCCGGGCGCTCTCGGGTGCCTTGTCGGACGAGGTCGGGCAGTTGCGCGATGCGCTGATCAATCTGCGCATGCTGGTCGAGGCCACGCTGGACTTTCCGGAAGAAGAGATCGACTTCCTCGAGCAGGCCGATGCCCTGGGCCGCCTCGCCCGACTCTCGGCCCAGCTGGACAAGGTGCTGGACCAAACGCAGCAAGGCGCGCTGCTGCGCGAAGGCATCAAGGTCGTGCTGGCGGGCCAGCCCAACGTAGGCAAGAGCTCGCTGCTCAATGCCCTGGCTGGCGCCGAACTGGCCATCGTCACGCCCATCCCTGGCACCACGCGCGACAAGGTCAGCCAGACGATTCAGATCGAAGGTGTGCCTCTGCACGTCAGCGACACCGCCGGCCTACGCGAGACCGAAGACGAGGTCGAACGCATTGGCGTGGCGCGCAGCTGGGAGGCGATCACCGAGGCCGACGTGGTGCTGTTCCTGCATGACCTAGGCCGCCTGGGCCAGGCTGATTACGAAGCCGAAGACAAGCTGATTGCCGAGCGCTTGGCGGGCGTTGATCCCGGCCGCATCCTGCAGGTCTTCAACAAAGCCGATGTCGAGCATGGGCAAGACCCGGCCCCCGATGCAGTCCTGCTCTCGGCCAAGACCGGTGCGGGCCTGGATGAGCTGCGCCGGCGCCTGCTGCAGCAGGTCGGCTGGCATGCCACGCCCGAGGGCCTGTTCATCGCCCGCGAGCGCCATGTGCAGGCCTTGCGCCGCACGCAGGAGCATCTGGCCATGGCCCACGCCGTCTCTGTCCAGAAGCCGCCGGCGCTGGACCTGCTGGCCGAGGAGCTGCGCCTCGCCCACGACGCGCTGGGCGAGATCACCGGTGCCTTCACGGCCGATGAATTGCTCGGCGTGATCTTCAGCAGCTTTTGCATCGGCAAATAGGGCAGGGCGGCTGTGCCGCCGGCAGCCTCAGCGCGCCAGCTCCATCGCCCTTCTCAGCGTCCCGCCGCCTTGATCGCGGCGAGGTGCATGCCCAGCATGTGGTACGGGTCGGGCTGCACGTCCTCGCAGCCGCTGCGCTTGCAGACGCCGGGCAGCCAGCCGCCCTGCTGGGGGTCGACCAGCTCGTCGCGGATCAGGCCCAGGGTCTGGTCGTAGCGGCGCCAGAGTTCCTTGCGGCCGCTGGTCGTGGCATGGACGATCAGGGCGCGCAGGCATTCGGCCTGCTGCCACCAGCCCTTGCTCTTCCAGGCCGGCTGGTCCGGATAGACCTGGCTGATGGCGCCTCCGTCGATCTCGTCGTAGCCCTGCTTGAGCGCGTAGTCCAGCAGCCGGTCGGCGATGGGCGCGTGCACCTGCGAGACGTCCAGGGCCGTGCTGCGCACCAGCAGGTGGCTCCATTCGAACTGGTGGCCTATGTCGGTGTAGGCGCCGGCCTCCTTGGTCGTCAGCGGCTTCCAGAAGGCGTCGTACCACTCGGGAATCTGGGCCGTGCCGTCGGGCAGGCCCTGCAGCAGCTGGTTGACCACGAAGTCGCCCAGGCGCCGCGCCGCCGCCCGCGCCGCCGGATCGCCGGTGGCTTCCAGCAGGGCCAGCTGGGCCTCGAACATGTGCATCAGCGGGTTCTGGCTGCGCGAGTCACGGCCGCCGGGCACGAAGTTGCGCGCCGTGTGGGCCCGGTAGCCGCCCAGCGGATCGGCCAGGCCGGTCTCTATGTGCTGCAGCGCCAGCAGCGCCGCCTCCTTGAAGCGCGGCTCCTGGCTCACGCGGAACAGCTCGGCCAGTGCGAACAGCACGAAGGCATGGCCGTAGCAGCGCTTGAAGTCGGCCACGACCTTGCCCGCGGGCGACAGCACATGGAAGAAGCCGCCCTGCACCTTGTCGGCGAAGCGGTTCAGCAGGTAATCGGCACCGCGGTAGGCCGCCTCCAGGTAGCGACGGTCCTGGCTCAGCTCGTAGCCGGCGGTCATCGCATAGACCAGCCGGGCGTGGTGCGTGACCTCGATGTTCTGGCCGGTCTTGGCGGTCCAGTCGCGGCCGAAATTGACGTGGAAGCTGCCGTCGGGTCGCGGCGCATGGGCGAACCAGGGCGCGACATGGCCTTCCAGCGCGGCGCGGCGGTGCCATTCGGCATCGATCTGCCGCCCGGCCCGGTTTTCGCTGCTCGGTTCGCAGCCCAGCAGGGGCAGCAGGGCCAGGCTGGCTAGGCGACGCCGCCTAAGCATCGCTGAGCTGGAACTCGAGCAGGGAGAAGACCGCATGACCGGCCTCGCGCAGCTGCTGCGAGCCGCGCAGCTGGGGCAGGTCGATCACGGCCGCGCATTCCAGCAGCTCGGCGCCCAGCCGCTGCACCAGGCGGGCGCCGGCCGTCATGGTGCCGCCGCTGGCTATGAGGTCGTCGACCAGCACCACGCGCTGGCCCGGCTTGAGTGCATCGACATGGGCTTCCACCGTGGCGCTGCCGTACTCCAGCACATAGCTCTCTTCTATGCACTCGAAGGGCAGCTTGCCCTTCTTGCGGATGGGCACGAAGCCGCAGCCCAGGCGGCAGGCCAGGGCCGAGCCGATGATGAAGCCGCGGGCCTCCAGGCCGACGATGGCATCCGGCTTTTGCGACTCGTAGCGCTGGGCCAGCGCTTCGATCAGCTGGCGCAAGGCGGTGCCGTCGGCCAGCAGTGGCGTGATGTCGCGGAACTGCACGCCGGGCACCGGCCAGTCCGGCACGGTGCGGACATGGCGGCGCAGCTCGGCGGCGAGAGGGTGTTCAGCCATGGCGGCGATCTTAAGGTCACAATGCGGCCGCGCCCAATCACAAGGAGTCCGATTCCATGCGCCAAACCCTGTCCCGCCTGGTGGGCCTGCTGACCGCCGCCAGCCTGGTCGCCGCTGCGCCGCTGGCCCAGGCCGCCGAGGCCTGCTATGCCAACAACGACGAGTCCGGCCAGTTCGCCTCGACCGCTGAAGACGGCAAGGAGCTGACCCGCGAGCTGTGGAACAGCTATGTCGAGCAGATGAACAGCGCCCAGCGCACCGTGGCCCGCTGCTACCAGCGCGCCATGCAGCGCGAGAGCGACATCGCCAAGGGCAACAAGCAGATCAAGTTCGGCATCCAGGTCGAGGCCGACGGCAAGGTCTCGCGCGTGGCCGTGCTCAAGTCCGACTACAACGACGGCATGCTGCATGCCTGCCTGGGCGAGATGGTCTGCGGCTTCAAGCTGCAGGCCGGCGGCCAGGCGCGCAAGTTCATCCAGCCCTTCGGCATGGACACGCGCTACCGCCTGCCGGAGAAGATGGACGACTTCCGCGACGCCCGCAAGCTGTGATGGCCGAGGCGCCACGCTTCGGCTGGGGCCTGGTAGGCCCGGGCCGCATCGCCAACCGCTTCGCCGAGGCCTTGGGCGGCATTGCCGGCGCCCGGCTGCACCTGAGCCAGGCGCGCGACACGGGCAAGGCCGCGGCGTTTGCCGAACGCTGGGGCGGTGGCGTGACCGCTTCGCTGGACCAGCTGCTGTCCGACCCCGGTGTCGATGCGGTCTACATCGCCACGCCGCATGCCCTGCATGGCGACGCGATCCGCGCCTGCCTGCTGGCCGGCAAGCCGGTGCTGTGCGAGAAGCCGCTGGTGCCCAGCCTGGCCGCGGCCGAGCCCTTGCTGCAGCTGGCGAGCGAACGCGGCGTCTTCCTGATGGAAGCGATGTGGACCCGCTTCCTGCCGGCCTACCAGCAGCTGGCGCAATGGCTGGCCGAAGGCGCCATTGGCGAGCTGCGTGGCCTCCAGTCCAGCTTCTGCTTTCCGGCGCCCTATTCGCCGGAGAACCGCTGCTTCGCGCCCGAGCTGGCCGGCGGCGCCCTGCTGGACATAGGCATCTACAACCTGGCCGCCACGCGCTTCGTGTTGGAGCAGGCTTTCGGCCAATGCCCCGAACCTGACCGCATCGAGACCCTGGGCCGGCTCGCGCCGACCGGCGTCGATGCCCAGATCGCCGCCAGCCTGGTGTTCGAGGACCTGGGCCTCGCTTCGCAGTTCGTCTGCAGCTTCGATGCGGTGTCGGACAACGCGCTCGTCATCCAGGGCACGCGCGGCCAGATCTGCTTGCCGCGCGACTTCTGGCAGGCCACGGCGCTGGAGTTGCGCGTCCATGGACAGGCGGCCGAGCGGGTCGAGGCGCCGTTCCGCGTCAACGGCTTCGAGTACGAGATCGAGGAAGCCATGGCCTGCATCCGCGCCGGCCGCCAGGAAAGCCCGCGCATGCCGCAGGCCGAGACCCGGGCCCTGCTGCGCTGGATGGACCGCATCCGCGCCCAGGTCGGGGTGCGCTATCCGTTCGAGACCGAGCCCAGCGCGCTCAGCAGCTTCTGATGGTCCAGCCCCAGGGGCCGGATCGCCGCAGCAGCTTCCAACGCCTTGCGGGCTTGGAGTCGATGTGAGGCGGCCTCGCTCGGACGCAGTCCGGCCATGAGCCAATGCCCCTCGGCGCTGGCCAGCAGCGAATCGCGGCCCTGCGCCGGATGCTGTTGCAGTGGCTGCAGGGCCGCCAAGGCCTGACGTGTCAGGCGCTGTGCTGCCTCGGCCTGACCCAGAGCCTGCAGTGAGCGAGCCTTGTGGATTTCCAGCCAGGCCTTGCGCCGCTGGGCATTCGGATTGGCGCCCTTGGCCAGCACGCCGGCCCAGAAGTCGATGCCGCGCTCCAGCACCGCAAGGGCCTGTGCATGCCGCCCGTTCAGCGCCAGTGCCCGGCCATACTGCGGGGCCAGCAGCGGTGCTGCACCGGCCCACTTGCTGGCTGGACCTTCGTCCCTGGCCAGGCTGGCGGCGGTGTCCCAGCTGAGCTGTGCGGCCTCGAGCGCGGCCTCGGCGTCGCCCAGCCGAATCAGCGCCACGGCCAGCGTGTTGGCCTCCACCATCAGGCCGTCGCGCCAGGTGGCATTGCGCGGCTCGCGCGCCACGTTGGCACGCCGCAAGGCCAGGGCCGCCTCCGCCTCCTTGCGCATGGCGGGCAGATCCTCCTGGCGCAGGAAGACCAGCGCGCGACCGCCCAGCACGGTGCCGATCTGGTGTCGAAGATAGACGTCGGTGGCCGGATCGCCCGGCACGGCGGTGCGTTCGATCTCGGTCAGCAGCCGCTGGTCCTCCAGCATGGCGCGAAGGTCGGCCTCGGCCTTGCGGTAGTAGTCCAGCGCCTCCTGGGGCTTGTTCAGGCTGGCGACGTTCACCTGGTCATGCAGCCGGGCCAGCAGCAAGGTGGCGTTGGCTCGTGCCGCGAGCAGATGGGCCCGCGCCACGGGCTGGGACTCGCGGTCGAGCACTTCGCCTGTGCGTGCGAGCGCCTGGCGCAGGGAACTGACGCCGGCCGCGGGATCACCCTGCAGCTGTTGCAGCTGGGCATGGATCGCCAGCGTGCGCACATGCCAGAGCGCGAATCGCCAGTCCTGCGCATGCTTTGCCCAAAGCGGTTCGGCCATCGACAAGGCGCGCTGGACGGTGGCCTGAGCTTCGCTGGCGCGCTCGGGTGAAGCGAGGGTCTGGTTGCCCTGCAATTCGGCGATGCGACCCAGGGTGGAGGCGACCAGCAGCTGCAGGTCTTCATCGGTCGGACTCTGCCTCGTCAGGCCTTCGAGCTGTTCCAGGGTCTGGCGCAACATGGCTTCCTGGGCCTTGGGGCCGCCCGGCAGGGTGGTGGTGGTGTCGCCATAGCGAAACACCAGCTCGCTGATGATGTGCTTGACCGCCATCAGCTGGCCGCGCGCTTCGTCGCGGGCCAGCTGCGCCTGCCGGGTCTGCCAGGCGCTGACGCCCAGGCCACCCAGCAGCGACAGCAGGGCTAGCGAAGCCAGGGCGACGGGAATGCGGTGCCGGCGCACGAACTTTTCGAGCAGATAGCGATGGCTCGGCGCATGTGCGCTGACCGGCCGGCCTTCCAGAAACGCGCGCAAGTCCTCGGCCAGAAGGTCCACGCTGGCATAGCGCCTGGCCGGGGCTTTCTCCAGCGTCTTGAGCAGGATGTTGTCCAGGTCGCCCTGCAGACGGCGACGTGTTGCCCACCAGCGGTCGGGATCCGTGCCCGCGGCGGCATCCAGGCTCGAGGGACGCGTCGGCGATTCCTCGAGCACGGCCCGGGCCAGTTCGGCCGGGCTGCCGGCGCCTCGGCCATAGGGACGCTGCCCGGTCAGCAGCTGGTACAGCAGCACGCCCAGCGAATACAGGTCGGTGGCCGTCGAGACCGGATCGCCGCGCACCTGCTCCGGGCTGGCATGGCTGGGGGTGAACGGCCGCTGGCCGGCCTGCGTCTGTTCGGCGGCCTGGGCATCGTCCAGCGGGTCCAGTGCCTTGGCAATGCCGAAGTCGAGCAGCTTGACCTGCCTGGCTTCGGTGACGAGCACGTTGCCGGGCTTGAGGTCGCGATGGACGAGCAGGTGACGGTGCGCATGCGAGACCGCATCGGCCAGCTGCAGGAACAGGCGCAGCCGCTCTTCCAGCGCCAGCTCGGCGCAGGCCTGGTCGATGGGTCGGCCGTCTACGCGTTCCATCACGAAATAGGGCAGGCCTTCGGCACTCAGGCCGGCATCGAACAGGCGGGCGATATGGGGATGGTCCAGTCGCGCCAGCGCCTGGCGTTCGCGCGCAAAGCGCTGCAGCACGGCGACCGAGTCCATGCCGCGACGCAGGAGCTTGACGGCCGCCTCGCCTTCATAGGCCCCGTCAGCACGGCGTGCCAGCCAGACCTCGCCCATGCCGCCGGCGCCCAGTGGCCGCACCAGTTGCCAGGCCCCCAGCCGCTCGCCCACCCGGCCTGCGGTCATGGCGGCCGCGGGCTGGACCATGAAGGCCGGGTCGTCGTTGCCACCGCCGCTGCTGTGTGCCAGCAGGGACAGGGCTTCCGCCTGTTCGGCCGGCGATCGGCCGCTGGCCCGTACATGGGCCTCGCGTTCGTTCGCCGGAAGGGCCAGCGCCGCGTCGAACAGCTGACGGACAGCGCTCCAGTCCAGGGGTTCAGTCATCGCTTCAGTGTCGGTCAGCCTGCGAGCCCTCACATGCTGGCAAGCCCAGGCTTGCCGCCGGTTCAGTTGTTGAAGTAGCAGGCTTCGATGCGGGAGGCCGCGCCGCCGGCGCTTGGCTTGACCTGCGCGATCGCGTAGCTGACCTGGGCGCGGGCGGCGGTGTAGGCGAGCTCCACATCGATCTGGACCGTGTCGCTGCCCGCCGGGCTTTGGCCGGTGATCGTCCAGACCCAGTCGCGTGCACCGGT
This sequence comes from Pelomonas sp. SE-A7, assembly GCF_030345705.1. Lineage (NCBI taxonomy): Bacteria > Pseudomonadati > Pseudomonadota > Betaproteobacteria > Burkholderiales > Sphaerotilaceae > Roseateles > Pelomonas sp. SE-A7. The sequence continues at coordinate 524,246 of NZ_JAUASW010000003.1, read as the reverse complement.
CAGGGCGGCATAGGCCGACTGGCGCGAGGCCGCGCTGCTGTCACGGTCGCCACCCGTGGCGCTGGTCAGACCGCCACTGATCTTGGCCTCAAGGCTTCTTCCGGCGGCGCTCAGCGTGACGCTGCCGTCCGCCGCCACGTCCAGCGTGCAGGCGGCGCTCTGGCTTTGTGGTGCCAGCAGCGTTCCCGCCAGGTGACCGACATGCTGGCGCAGCAACCAGGCGGGCAGGTCGGCCGCTGACAGGCCGCTCGACTTGATCGGCACCGGTGGCACGCTGCTCGGCGTCATGTCTAGCGTCGTATCCGACTTGAAAGCGATGGCGCATTTGTCGAGCACGCCGACCACCTCCACCAAGGCGAGGCGGCCTGCATAGCCGGTCAGGGCGATGCCTTGCCCGGCGCCGGCGACATTCACCCCGAAGCTCATCGCGTTGGCTGGCAGCTGGAACCAGGTGTCATTGGCATCACCGTCCAGGGCGGCGCTTTGTGTACTGCCGTTCAGGGTGGCTGTCACGTTGCCGTTGGCGTTGATGAAGATCGAGCAGGGGCCGCTAGAGCTGCGACCGTAGAAACTGCCAGCCAGCCAGGCCAGCGCGCCGCTCGGCGCGGCTGCCCGGGTGGTCGGGGCGGCGGTTGCAAACTCCAGGTAGCTGGAATAGCTCGCCGGTGCAGGTGCCGGTGCAGGTGCAGGTGCAGGTGCAGGTGCAGGTGCAGGTGCAGGTGCAGGTGCCGGTGCTGGTGCTGGTGCAGGAGCAGGAGCAGGAGCAGGAGCAGGAGCAGGAGCAGGAGCAGGTGCTGGTGCTGGTGCTGGTGCTGGTGCTGGTGCTGGCGCTGGAGTCGGGGCCGGTTCCGGGTCACCACCGCCGCAGGCGGTCAGGGCGGCGGCACCGATTAGGATGACAAGACGAGTCAATGGCAGAGGGGCAGGGCACTTGGTCAGCATGGCGACGATCTCCGTGGATGGACGAGCCCGACAGGAGCTCCTGTTTGCTTACGCAGCCTGCGCGCCGCAAAAGGCTCATGCGTCGACAGGCGCAGCATCGGACCCGGCATGAGCACGCCTGAATTCGCCGAAATCACGCAGTGGCTGAATGCCCAGCAGGCCGGATCGGCCGAAGTGGGCAACCAGCTGTTCAGCCTGCTTTACGACGAGCTGCGCCGCTTGGCCCGTTCGCAGATGCGGCGCGAGGAGGCAGGGCATACCTTGTCGGCTACGGCGCTGTCGCACGAGGCCTGGTTCCGGCTGGCTGAGCAGACGCGCACGCAATGGCGCAACCGCGGGCACTTCATGGCCGTGGCGGCCGTGATGATGCGGCGCATCCTGGTCAACCATGAGCTGGCCCGCCGGGCCGACAAGCGGGCGGCCGAGCTGGTGCCGCTGACGCTATCCAGCCTGGATCGGCTGGCCCTGCCGCCGGATCGCGACCTGGTCGCCGTCCATGAGGCCTTGCTGGCCTTCGAGCAGGTCGATGCCCGTGCCGCCAAGGTCGTCGAGCTGCGCTTCTTCGGCGGACTGGAAAACGAGGAGATCGCCGAGGCGCTCGGCATCTCGCCGGCCACGGTCAAGCGGGACTGGACGCTGGCCCGGGCCTGGCTGCATCGGGAACTGGGCTGAGGGCGCCGGCGCCAGCGGCAATAATCGCGGCCGCTGCAGAGCCAGGGAGGCCGCGCAGAATTCTCCAGAACGAGCAAGCAACGCGAGAACCATGAGTCGAGAGCCAGACATCGAGGCCCTGCTGCGGCCCAGCCTGACCGAGATCGGCAGACGGCGCTCGCTGTTCAGCCTGCAGGCGCTGTTCCTGACCGCCTTCTTCGGCGGTGTGCCCGCCCTGGTGGGCCTGTCCCTGGCCAACAGCTACCGGCTGAACCGGCTCAAGGTCGATCTGGCGCCGGCCGCCGCGGCCGTGCTGGCCTGGCTGGTCGTGATGCAGCAGCTGTACGGCGCCTGCGGCAACGAGCTGTGCCGCTGGATGACGGACCTGCCGTTGCCGCCCGGTGTGCTGGTGCGGGCTCTGTCGCTGCTGCTGTGCGGCGGTGCCGTGTGGCTGCACCGGCGCGAGCAGCGCGCCTGCGACCTGGCCGGCCTGCCGCGGCCCAACGGCACCTGGCCGGGCCTGGTGGCCATCGTGGCCGGTTATCTGCTGACCCAGCTGCTGCTGGCCTTCCTTCAGGCGCCTCAGCAATGAACGATTCCATGGACACCCTGCCCTACCAGGGCGCCGAGCCGCCCGATGCCGACGAGCTGGCCTGGCGGGCCGAGCAGCTGATCGAGCGACGCCGCTATGCCGAGGCGCGTCGCCTGGCCGGTGCCGCCCTGCGCGACCAGCCGCGCCATGCCGGCCTGCTGCTGGCCGTGGCCCGCGCCGATTACCTGAGCGACGACAACGACTCGGCCCGCAGCACGCTGCAGCAGCTGCTGGCCGATGACCCCGACAGCGCCGACGCCCGCCTGCTGCTGCATCTGGTGGCGGCCGACGAAGGCGAGCTGGCCGAGGCCGAGCTGCTGATCATCCAGCTCCTGCGCGAGCAGCCGCACTGGGCCGGCTACTGGGCCCTGTATTCGCGGCTGATGCTGCGGGCTCTGCATTTCGAAAAGGCCGGCCAGCTGGCCGAGGTGGCGCTGCGCCGCGATCCTCAGGACCCGACCGCGCTGCGCGCCCGTGCCCTGTGCGACCTGGCCGATGGCAAGGGTGGCAGCGACAGCGAAGCCATGGTCCAGCTGATCGTGGCCGATCCGCAGGACGAGCACACCTTGCGCCTGGTACTGCAGTCGCTGCTGGAACAGGGCCGGCTGCGCGCCGCCCACCAGCTGGCACGCGAACTGCTGCGGGCCTATCCGCAAGATGCCAATCTGCTGCGCCTGGTCGCCCAGACGCGCATGGCCACGCACTGGAGCATGTGGCCGCTGTGGCCGCTGCAACGCTGGGGCCTGAAGGCCTCGGTGGGGCTGTGGCTGCTGGCCGTGATCGGCCTGCGCCTGGGCGAGCATTTCCTGCCGGCCCAGTCCGGCTACTTCTTCGTGGCCCTGGTGGTCTATGTGCTCTACAGCTGGATCTGGCCGCCGCTGCTGAAGCGCGTGATGCGCGTGCCCGCCGACTGAGCCCCGGACAAGAAGCACCAAGACCTGTGAGCCCGGAATGAGCCATGACATGGATGAGTCGCTGAACCCGCTCGAGCAACGCCTGTTGCTGGAGCCCTTCAATGCCGCGCTGCGCCGCGACTATGCGCAGGCGCTGCTCCGCAATGGCCGCAGCGACGATGCGGCGCGCCAGGCCCGCCTGCTCCTGCAGCAGCAGCCCGACGATGCCGCGGCCCGCGCCCTGCTTGAGGAGGCCGAGGCCCCGCCGCCCGCGCCCCAGGCCGTGGCCAGCGGCAATGGCCGCCTGCAGCTGGTCGGTGCGGCACCGGCACCCAAGGTCCAGTCGCTGGTGACCGCGGCGCCGGCCGACAAGGTGCGCTTCACCAGCATCGTCGGCATGGAAGCGCTGAAGAAGACGCTGCGGCTCAAGATCATCGAGCCCTATCTGAAGCCGGGCCTGTTCGACCGCTTTCGCATGAACAGCGGCGGCGGCCTGCTGCTGTACGGCCCGCCGGGCTGCGGCAAGACCCTGCTGGCGCGGGCCCTGGCCAATGAATGCAAGGCCGAGTTCATCTCGGCGGGCGTGTCCGATGTGCTGTCGATGTGGCAGGGCGAGAGCGAGCGCAACCTGGCCGCGCTGTTCGAGAAGGCGCGCAGCCAGCAGCCCTGCGTGCTGTTCTTCGACGAGCTGGATGCGCTGGCCTATGCCCGCTCCAAGGCCGGCGCCGCCTCGGCCCGCACCGTGGTCAACGAGTTCCTGGCCCAGCTCGACGGCTTCGGCCGCGAGAACAAGGGCGTGCTGATGCTGGCCGCCACCAACATGCCCTGGGACGTGGACGATGCAATGAAGCGGCCGGGCCGCTTCTCGCGCCAGATCTTCGTGCCGCCGCCCGATGCCGACGCCCGCCGCGGCATGTTCGAGGCCAAGCTGCTGGGCGTGCCCAGCCAGGGCCTGGACTTCGCCGCCCTGGCCGCCCGCAGCGAGCATTGCTCCGGCGCCGACATCGACGGCCTGATCGAGCTGGCCAAGGAATCGGCCCTGGCCGATGCGCTGGACGGCGACGAGGACCGCGGCCTGGCCATGAGCGACTTCGATGCGGCCCTCGCACAGCTGCAGCCCTCGACGTTGGACTGGCTGCGCACCGTGCGCAACGTGGTCAAGTACGCAGGCGACGACGGCACCTACCGCGAGGTCGAGACCTACCTGAAGAAGACGCGGCTGCTCTGAGGGCTGGCGCGCTGCGCCGGGCTTGACCTATAGTCGCCGCCCCATGAGCCTGCTCGACATCTACCGCGCTCGCCGCAAGGCGCTGGAACGTTACGTCCAGCGCCTGCTCGGCAATGCGGACGATGCGGCCGAGGTGTCGCAGGAGGCCTTTCTGCGCGTCTACGCGGCCGAGCTGGGCGAGCAGACCCCGGTCAGCGAGGCCCTGCTGTACACGGTGGCGCGCAACCTGGCGCTGAGCGAATTGCGCAAGCGCACCTCGCGGGCCACCGATGCAGTGGGGGATTGGGACGACTTGCGCGTTGAAGATACGGGGCCCAGCGTCGAGGCCCTGATACAGCAGCGCCAGCGCATCGCGGCCATCGAGGCGGCGATGGAGCGCATGGCGCCCAAGTGCCTGGAGGTGTTCCGGCTGCGCAAGATCGACAATCTGTCCCACGCGGAAATCGCCGAGCGACTGGAGATCTCGACCAAGACGGTCGAGCGCCACATCACCCGGGCGCTGCAGCTCTGCCAGGAAGCCATGGCCGAGCATGACCGAGGTCTGAAGCAGGCAGGCGGCAAGGAAGTACGAAGCTGATGCAAACCAATGTGCTGGACTTTGAGCGTGCAGGGAGCAGCGGGGCGGCCGACGAGGCCCGCCGCTGGATTGCGCGCATCGATGCCGGCGACCTGAGCAATGCCGAGCGCCAGCAGTTGAAGGACTGGCTGGCCGAGGATGCCGACCACAAGCGCCTGCTCGACGAGCATGCGCTGATCTGGGCGGCGGCCAGCCGTGCCCGCTTCCCGGCCGCGGCCAAGACCACGGCCGCCGGCCGACGCGTACCGCGCTGGGCCTGGGGCGGTGCGGCCTTTGCCGGCCTGCTGCTGGCCCTGGTACTGGTCAAGCCCTGGATCCTTATCGGCAAAGACGAGGCGGCCTACGCCGCCAGCCACCGCACGGCCGTGGGCCAGCAGCATCTGGTGCTGCTGCCCGACGGCTCGCGCACCGAACTCAATGCCGCCTCGCAGCTGCAGGTGGCCTACGAATCGGCCCATCGCCGCGTCAGGCTGGAGCGCGGCGTCGGCCTGTTCGACGTGGCCAAGGACGCCAAGCGCCCGTTCGAGGTCCAGGCCGGCCATGTGACCGTGCGGGCCGTGGGCACGCGCTTCCTGGTCCAGCGCCATGCCGACGGCAGCGTCGAGGTCACGGTCTACGAGGGTGTCGTCGAACTGCGCAAGGACGAGGGCAGCCAGCCGGTGCGCCTGGGCGTGGGCCAGGTCGCCATCGACCAGGCCGAGCAGACCCTGCTCTCGGTCGCCAGTGCGCATGAGCTGGAGCGCAAGCTGGCCTGGCAGCAGGGCCGCATCGTGTTCGACAACACCACGCTGGCCGCGGCCCTGGAAGAGGTCAACCGCTACAGCGAGCAGCCCATCCAGCTGACCGACGCCTCGCTGCAGGAGATGCGCATCTCCGGCGCCTTCGCCACGCGCGAGATCAGCGTGTTCCTGCGCAGCCTGGAGCAGGGCTTCGGTCTGAAGGTGAGGCAGGAAGAGGGCCGCTGGCTGGTCGGCCGCGGCTGAAGAACACAAGGCGGATTGCGGTCCGCTTTCGCTGTGCTCAGGGTTTATCCCTGTGGGGGATGAGGTCGGCTGAAGCGTCGTATCGGTCTGTCCGGACGTCGTTAAGCCTTTAAAAATCCTCACAGGAGTCCCTCGTGCAGAGACGCCCCCGATTCGCCTGTCGGCCCCTGGCCCTGGCCGCCCTGTTGGCGGTCCATGCCCAGCTGTCGGCCCAGACCCCCGGCGAAGCCGCCAAGCCCCAGTCCATCGACATTCCCGCCCAGCCGGCCGCGCAGGCGCTGCAGACCCTGGTCAAGCAGCACAGCTTCCAGCTGCTGTATGCGCCCGACCTGCTCAAGGGCATCAGCACCAAGCAGGTCAGCGGCGTGATGAGTCCCCGCGAGGCGCTGACGCGCATGCTGGAGGGCAGCGGCCTGCAGATCGTCGAGACCGGCCCGAATGCGGCCACGCTGCGCCAGGCGGCAGCACCGGCACCTCGCGCCTCGGCCCCGCAGGGCGGCGCCAATGCCGTCGGCGAAGCCACCGAACCGGAGGCCGATCCCGTCCCAAAAACCAGCACCGCCGCCAACAGCGCGGCGGCGGTGCGCGTTCATAAATTCGATCTCGCCGCCGGCGATGCGGTGGAGACGGTGCGCCAGGTGGCCGAGCTGGCCGGCGTGGTGGTCAAGTTCAAGAGCGAGGAGCTGCACGGCATCCGCACCAACCGGATCAGCGGTGACTTCAGCTTCATGCAGGCCATGCAGGAGCTGCTGCGCAACACCCGGCTGACGCTCGGCCAGGTGGTGGCCAGCGGCGAATTCGTGGTGCGCAAGGTCGAGGTGATCGCGCCGGTGGAGATCACCGGCTCGCACCTGCGCTCCATCGTCGGCGAGCAGGGCATCAACCAGGTCGAGGTGCTGACCCGCCAGGACATCGAGCGCTCCGGCGTCACCACGCTGGCCGAGCTGCGCAACCTGATCCCGCAACTGTCGGTCGGCGCGTCTGCCAGCTTCGACGGCAACAGTTCGCGCAGCGCGCCGGACGGCCGATTGCTGTTCAACCTGCGCGGGCTGGGCCAGGGCAATGCGCTGATCCTGATCGACGGCCTGCGCCTGCCGCGCACCGGCTCGCGCAGCGTGGCCGAGGCCTACGAGGCCACCGGCATCCCGATGTCGGCCATCGAGCGCGTGGAAGTGCTGCTCGGCGGCGGCAGCGCGATCTACGGCGCCGATGCCGTGGGCGGTGTGATCAACATCATCACGCGCAAGCGCTACCGTGGCACCGAGTTCGAGTACGCGCTGGACAACACCCTGGTGACCGACGCGGCCAACAACCGCGTCAGCCTGTCGCATGCCTACCGCCATGAGAAGTTCTCGGCCCGCGGCTCGGTCTCGGTCGAGACCCAGAACGCCCTGGCCCTGCGCGACCGGGAGTGGCTGGCCACCGACGACCGCCGCTGGCTGGGTGGCTCCGACGGCACGGCCAGCAACCTGTACCTGGGCGGCCATGTGCAGGCTGTCAGCGGCACGCTGCCGGGCCTCGGCAGCCGGACCACGGCCTTCATCCCGACCGGCGCCAACGGCAAGACGGCCACCATTGCCGACTACGCCGCCGCCACCGGCACGGCCCGCTACGACGCCGGCAACTACCTGAATGCGCTCAACGAGTACAAGCGCCAGGCGGCTGTGCTGCATGCCGAGTACGAGTTCACGCCCTGGGCCCAGGCCTATGCGGACTTCATGTGGTCCAAGAACGAGTCGGCGGCGCCGGGCGATCCGGTGGCTCTGAGCGGCTACACACTGCCGGCCGGCTACCAGGGCAATCCGTTCGGTGTGCCTATCCGCGTCTACAAGTACATGTGGGAGCTCGGCACGCCGGAGCGCCACTACACCTTCGAGCAGCGTTCGACCTCGATCGGCCTGCGCGGCGACCTGCCCAGGGACTGGCGCTACCGCCTCAACCTCAGCGATGCGCGCAGCAACCCCTCGCTGCCAGAAGGCGTGTTCCAGTTCTATTCGCCACGCATGACGGCGTTGATTGCCGGCAGCACGCCGCCGGTGCTGCTGCATGACAGCTACTCGCTGATAGGCAAGGAAGGCTCGGCACCGAACGCGCCGGGCGTGCTGGAGTCGGCGTATTTCAAGGACGAGCGCTACGACCAGCCGATCAACCGCACCTACAGCCTGAGCTTCGACGGTCCGGCCTGGCAGCTGGAAGCAGGCCCCATCAACATGGCCGTGGGCGTGGAGCGCCGCGTCGATTCGGTCAAGTTCACGAACATCACCGACACCACCGGCGTCGATACCACGCAGGCTGCCGAGCCCAAGCAGGACCGGATCACCGATGCCCGCTACCTCGAGGCGTCGGTGCCGCTGCTCAGCCCCAAGTCCAGCCTGAGGATTCCGCTGGTGCACAGCCTGTCGGTCACCGGCGCGATCCGGCGCGACAGCTACAACGACTTCGGAGCGGCCAGCAAGAAGACGCTCGGCGGGCAGTACAAGCCGGTGTCTTGGATGTCGCTGCGGGCCACGCGCAACGAGGCCTTCCGCGTGCCCTACCTGATCGACATCACGCGGCCGCGTTTCGTCAGCAACCAGACCGTGCCGGCCACGGGCTCCTCGTCCTTCGTCGACACCTACCGCAAGAACGAGCAGGTCACCGGCATCCTGCCCTTCACGCTGGGCGGCAACCCCAACCTCAAGCCCGAGCAGTCGGTGCACCACAACCTCGGCCTGCAGATCGAGTCGCCGTTCGAAGCCACCAAGGGGCTGTCGTTCTCGGTCGACCGCTGGCGCTCCAAGATCCTGGACCGCATCAGCACGCCGAGCCGCCAGGACCTGCTGCTGTACTTCCCCGAGGCCTTCACCCGGGCAGATCTGACGCCGGCAGACGCCGCTGCCGGCTACACGGCCGGCAAGATCACGGCCGTCGACTCGACCTCGCGCAACATTGCCCTGTACCAGGCCTCGGGCTACGACTACTCGGTCCGCTTCGTGCGCAACACGGCCTATGGCGAGTTCTCGCTGAACGGCCGCATGACGCGCACCGACAAGCTGCAGGCCATCGTCACGCCGGGCGCCGCGCCCAGCACCAGCACCGATGCCCGGCTGCAGCCGCGGCGCGCCGTGGTGAGCATGGCCTGGGCCTATCGCGGCGCCGGCGTCAGCCTGACGGGCATCCAACAGGCCGGCTTCCCGGTGAGCATCTCGGCCAACCCGGTGATGTACCCGGGCACCACGACCTGGAACACCAACGTCTGGTACGACTACGGCACGGGCCGCTGGCATGACAAGGACAGCCTGATCGGGCGACTGATGCAGGACACCCGCATCTCGCTGGGCCTGATCAACGCCACCGACCTGGCGCCGCCGCTGAGTCCCACGGGCACGGTCAACGGCTCGGTCGACCCGCGAATGATGCGCTACACGTTCACGCTGCGCCGCCGCTTCTGAGCCGTCGGCAGCCCGCTCCCTCCCCCTCTTTCTCTCTCTCTTCCTCAAGACAGACACGAACACCATGAAGTCCACACATTTCCGCCGCCTGCCGCTGGCCGCGCTGCTCTCGCTGGCTCTGGGCGCCGCCTTCGCCCAGGAAACCCCGCCGGCCCCGGCCGAAGGCGCGGCCTCGGCCGCCCGTCCGGGCGGCGCGCCGGCCGCCACGCCCGAGGTCGAGCCCAAGGCCTTCGACAAGGTCATCACCAAGGATGCCAAGAGCCAGAAGGGCCTGGTCACGGTCCACCAGGTCAAGACCAAGCTCTACTTCGAGATTCCCAAGGCACTGCTGGGCAAGCAGCTGCTGATGGTGGCCAACGCCACCTCGGTGCCCTCCGACGTGGATCACGTGGGCAAGGCGCTGAACCAGGAGGTGGTGCGCTTCTTCCAGAAGGGCAACAAGGTCTACTTCCAGGCGGTGGACCATGCGTTCGCGATGGACAGCGCCCGCCCCAATGCCGAGGCCGTCCAGAACTCGCAGCGCGACGCCATCCTCGCCAGCTTCAACGTCGAGGCCTTCGCGGCCGATGGCTCGCCGGTGATCGAGGTCAGCCGTCTGTTCCAGGCCGAGGTCGGCGACTTCAGCGCCCGTCGCATGGTCAAGGGCACGGGCCTGGACGCCCAGCGCAGCTACGTGGACAACGCGCGGGCCTTCGCCGGCAGCGTTCGCATCGATGCGGTCCACACCTACTCGGCGCCGCAGATGCTCAACGGCCCGTTCGGCCCGCAGCCGGCACCGGCCGGCTGGCCGGCCCGTTCGGCCACCTTCAACATCGCCTACAACCTCGTGGAGCTGCCCGAGAAGGCCATGATGCCGCGCCTGATGGACGACCGCGTCGGCTATTTCTACGTGGGGCGCACCGACTACGGCCATGACCGCCACACCATAGAGCGCGAGCGCCTGATCACGCGCTGGCGCCTGGAGAAGAAGGACCCGAACGCGGCACTGAGCGAACCGGTCAAGCCCATCGTCTGGTACATCGACAAGTCCACGCCGACCGCGATGGTTTCCTACGTCAAGAGGGGCATCGAGGCCTGGAACGTCGCCTTCGAGGCCGCCGGCTTCAAGAACGCGGTGCAGGCCCGCCCCTTCCCGACCAAGGAAGAGGATCCCGAGTTCGATCCGGAAGACGTGCGCTACAGCATCATCCGCTGGGTGCCGTCAAGCATTCCTAATGCCTATGGTCCGCACCTCAGCGACCCGCGCAGCGGCGAGATCCTGAACGCGAACATCGTCATGTATCACAACATCCAGAAGATCCTGCGTGAGTGGTACATCATGCAGGCCGGTGCGGTGGATGTGCGTGCGCAATCGCTGCCGCTGCCGGACGATCTGATGGGCGACCTGGTGGCCATGGTGGTGACTCACGAGGTGGGCCATTCGCTCGGCTTCCAGCACAACCAGAAGGCCAGCTCGCAGTACCCGTTCGAGAAGCTGCGCGACGCCAAGTGGCTGAAGGAGATGGGCCATGTCTCGTCCATCATGGACTACAGCCGCATGAACTACCTGGTGCAGCCCGAGGACAAGATCGATCCCGCACTGCTGATCCCCAAGATCGGCCCCTACGACGTCTTCGCCACCAAGTGGGGCTATGCGCCCATCCCTTCGGCCAAGACGCCCGCGGCCGAGAAGCCGACGCTTGATGCCTGGGCCCGCGTCCAGGACGACACGCCCTGGCTGCGTTTCCAGGCACCGCAGAACGGCGACTACGGCACGGTGATGGAGGCGGTGGGTGATGCCGATGCCGTCAGCGCCACGCAGCTCGGCACCAAGAACCTGCAGCGCATCGTCAAGAACCTGCCCAAGATGGCGATCCGCGCCGGCGAGACCGACCGCGACCTCAGCGACCTGTACAAGGGTGTCTGGGGCCAGTGGACCCGCGAGCTGGGCCATGTGGCGGCCCTGGTCGGCGGCTACGACCATCGCGTCAAGACCGGCAGCCAGGCGGGCGCGGTCAGCACGCCGGCCAGCAAGGCCCAGCAGGCGCGCGCCGTGGCCTTCCTGAGCGAGCAGCTGTTCGCCGGCTATCCGCAGTGGATCCTGGAGCCCAAGGTGCTGGAGCGCCTGCCGGTTGGCGTCGGCCCGGGCCTGGTGGTCTCGGCCCAGCGCGGCCTGCTCGGTTCGCTGCTCTCCGGCGACCGCCTGAGCCGCATGCACACGCAGGAGCAGGCCTACGGCGACAAGGCCTACCGTGTCGAGCAGCTGCTGGCCGATCTGCGCGCCGGCGTGCTGAGCGAACTGAAGACCGGCGTCACGCCGAATGGCCAGCGCCGCAATCTGCAGCGCAGCTATGTGGACGTGCTGACGGCCAAGCTGTCCGACGGCTCCAGCTACGACGATGGCCGCGCCGCCATCCGCGCCGAGGTCAAGTCGCTGAACAAGCAGTTCGCCGACAAGGCCCGCGCCGCCGGCGATGCCGTGACCAAGGCCCACTGGGACGAGCTGGCCGACCAGACCGCCAAGGCACTGGACCCGCTGAGCGCGGCCCGCGCCCAGGGCGGCCGTCCGCAGGCGATGCAACAGGGCCTGCACGACCCGTTCGCCCATGGCGAACAGGAGGAAGGCTGCTGGACCCAGCACTGAAGTTTGCTCAGGGAAACCGCCTGACCCGGCAGCGACGAACGCCGGGCCCGGGCAGGCCCGGACCGCATGTCCTTCACGATCTCTCCACTCCATGCGGACCGGGCCTTCACAGGCGGGGCGGATGACGGGGCGGAGGGTGCTTGCGGGCGCCCTCCGCCCCTGACGCCTTTCGGGGTCGGGTGGCTCGCTGATACTGCGCTCCCATGAGTCCGGCCGTACCGGACCGTTGCAGGGAGCCCAGTCGTATGCCTTGTGTCCGTCAAGCAGGCCTCGCCTTCGTCGCGCTGTCCCTTTGTGCTTCCTCGATTCGGGCCGCCGGCCCGGCGCTCGAATCCGTCGCGGATTTCGAGGCGCGGTTCATCCAGCTGGTCCGGGCGGGCAAGAGCGAGAGCGCGGCGCGATATGGGCTGGAGGTGATACAGCGTGCGCAGGCGGCGCGGGACAAGAACTTGGAAGGCCTTGTGCATCTCAGGCTCAACCTGGTGCGCGACGCGTTTTGGCCTGAGTACTACGAAGGAGTGCGGCAGCACGTTCAGCAGGCAGAGCAACTGCTCTCGGCGAGTTCGGGGCTCCATGCCCAGGCCTTGCTGCATGTCGGCAAGGCCAATGCCCTGCGTGGGCAACGCAAGCTTCCGGAAGCAATGGACGAGGCATTGAAGGCCGTGGCGATGGCTGAGTCCAGCGGCGACGGCGCCGATCAAGTGTGGGCTTTCATCGCTGCATCCGGAGTCGCGGCAGAGGCGGGTATCGAAACCTTGGCAATCCGGTACGCCCGAGGTGCCGTCGAAGTGGGCGGCCTGGCCCCGACCGACTTTGCAATGCTGCGGGCTCGCCTGAACCTGGTTTCTACGCTTTTCAGGTTCGGACAAGGCGAAGGAGTTGTCCAACCGCTGCGCGAAATTGCCACCGCCGCCCAGTCGGTGGGGGACCTGCGCAGCGAGGTGGACGCCGAGAGTCAGCTGGTCGTCATTCTTCCTCCCGTCCGTTCGGCCGAATCCTTGAAGGCCTTTCGCAAGGTGGTGGACCTCACCCGCCGCATGGAAGATCGCAACGGGTTGGCGCTGTCGTTGGCCAACCTCAGCGACATGGAGACTCGGCTCGGGCAGCCGGCCGCCGGACTGAGGAGTGCGCAAGAGGCCTTGGAACTTGCCGAGCTGACGGGAGCACCCAAGCTCACACGAATCATGGCCATGCACAACAAGGGTCTTGCCCTGGTGAAGCTGGGCCGTCAGGCGGAAGGCTTTGCCTTGCTCGAAGCGGCATCGAACGAAGATCCGATCGGCAGCGATGAGGTGGCGCACGAGTACGCCTTCGTCGGCAAGTACAAGCAGGCCTACGAGCATTTGCAGCGGGCCATGAAGGCCATGGAGGCAGGAGTCAATCCTGGCGATCAGGTGGCTCAGGTCTCCCAGCGCCAGGCCGCCGACCAGATCGCCCGCCTGGAAGCCGAGAACCGCCTCGCCAAGGCCAACCAGCGCCTGGTCCTGTCCATCGCGCTGGGCGGCGCCTTGCTGGTGAGCGTGATCGTCGCCGCCCTGCTGCTCCGTCAACGCCTGCTCAAGCGCCATGCCTCGCAGCTCGGCCACGTCAACCGGCAGCTGGAATCGCTGGCCCTGACCGACAGCCTGACCGGCCTGCACAACCGCCGCTACTTCATGGAGCGCATTGCCAAGCATGTGGCGGCGGTGGAGCGGACGTCGACCGAGCTGAACTTCTTCCTGATCGACCTCGACCACTTCAAGCGCATCAACGACAGCCTGGGCCATGCCAGCGGCGACGAGGTGCTCAAGCAGGCGGCGGTGCGGCTGAGCGCCCTGGTCCGGTCGGAGGACGAGCTGGTCCGTTGGGGCGGCGAGGAATTCCTGCTGCTGACGCGCGGCAGCAACCGGGAACATGCCTATGTGCTCGCCGAGCGGGTCCGCGCGGCCATGGCCGAGACGCCGTTCGAACTGGCCTCCGGTCCCTTGTCCGTCAGCTGCTCGATCGGCCTGGCCGCCTATCCGCTGCGTCCGGGTTCGTTCGGCGCGCCGCCCTGGCAGGCCGTGCTCGAACTGGCGGATCAGGCCCTGTACCGCGTCAAGCAGCGGGGCCGCAATGGCTGGTCGGGCCTCTGGTCCGTGAACCAGCCGCTGGCCGGCGTGACCGCCGAGACCTTGCAACAGGGCCTGGAGTCCGGTGCCATCGAGCTCCGCGAGTCGAGCCTCGCCAGCCCTGAGGTGGCGCTCGGCGCGGCCTGAGCCTCAGCGAAAGGCCAGGTCGGCCACCGTGCCGGCGAACACCGCGAAGCCCAGCCAGTGGTTCTGGCGGAAGGCCTTGAAGCAGCCCTCGCGGCTGCGCTCGCGTATCAGCAGGAAGTGCCATAGCACCTGCAGGCCGGCCACGGCCATGCCCAGCAGGAACAGCCAGCCCAGGCCCAGGCGCAGGCCCAGCCAAGTCCAGCTGACCAGGAAGATGGCGTAGAAGGCCATCACGCCGGCCACGTCGAAGCGGCCCAGGGTCAGGGCCGAGGTCTTGATGCCTATGCGGATGTCGTCGTCGCGGTCCACCATGGCGTACTCGGTGTCGTAGGCCAGCACCCAGAACAGGTTGGACAGCAGCAGCAGCCAGGCAGCCAGCGGCACGGCATCGCTCAGGGCCTCCCAGCTGAAGCTGGTGCCGCCCTGGGCGGCCGAGAAGGCCATGGGAATGCCGAAGGAGAAGGCCACGCCCAGGACGGCCTGCGGCATGGCCAGCACGCGCTTGGCGAACGGATAGACGATGGCGACGGCCAGGGCCGCGAACGACAGCAGGATGGTCGTGGCGTTCGTCGTCAGCACCAGGCCGAAGGCAACGAGCGCCAGGGCAGCGCCCAGCAGCAGCGCCTCCTTGACCGAGACCGCGCCGCTGGTCACCGGCCGGTTGGCGGTGCGCTTCACATGCTTGTCGAACTCGCGGTCGGCCACGTCGTTGACGCAGCAGCCGGCCGAGCGCATCAGGATGGTGCCGAGCGTGAACACCGCCAGCAGCTTCTTGCCCGGCCAGCCGTCGGCCGCAATCCACAGCGCCGCCAGCGTGGGCCACAGCAGCAGCAGCCAGCCGGCCGGGCGGTCCCAGCGGATCAGGTCGAGGTAGAGGGCGAGGCGGGAGCGGGGCGCGGCGGCGTCGGCGGAACTCATGGCGGCATTGTCGCCGCCGCGGCTCAGGGCGCCAGGCCCGGCGGCAGCACGGCGCCCTTGCCGAAATAGCGCTCCGCGATGCGCCGCAGCGTGCCGTCTTCGATGATGCGCTTGTAACCGTCCAGGTAGCGCTCGACGAAGGCGCTGGCGGCGGCGCTGTCCTGGCGGTAGATGGCGCCAGAGTAGCCCTTGTAGATCGGGCCGAACAGGCCGACCTGCTCGCGCCATCGCGGGTTCCTGCGTCCAAACTCAAACTCGGCAGTGGCCTCCACGGACAACAGGAAGTCGACCCGGCCACGCAGCAGCATCGCATAGACCCGGTCATGCGGATCGATGGCGATCGAGCGTGCGCCGTGGCGCTCGAAGTAGTCGCGTGCAGCCCGGTCAGCCCGGTAGTAGCCCATCAGCTTGTCGTTCAGGTCCTTGATGACCTGGGGGCCGCCCGGCGCGAACGCGGCCTTGCGGTAGTAGACGTAGGACTGGAAGGGCCATTGCCTCAGCATGCGGATCTGGCCGGGCGCCAGCGCTTCCAGGCTGGGCAGGTTGGAGTCGGACTCGATGTAGACCGTGTCCCTGTCTTGCTCGAAGCTGCGCCGGGCGCGCTCGGAGGGCAGCATCTCTATCTTCACTTCGGTCAGCCCGGCGGCCTGGCAGGCGGCCAGGAAGAGCTCATTGGTCAGACCGGTGGTGGGCGTGTTGCGGAAGGGCGGGTAGACCGAGCTGACCACCCGTACCTCGGCCCACAGGGTAGCCGGCAGCAGCAGGCCGGCGCAGGCCGCCAACAGCGCGGCGAACGTGGCGCGGCAGGGAAGCCAGGGCGAGGGCATGGTCGCGGCGGTTCAGGGGGCTCGGGCCAGTATGTTCCGGACGCCCGCGCTGTCAACCGCCCGGCTTGAATCCCGCCCGCTCGCGCGCCATCGCCTCCGGGAAGTAGTTGCGCAGGATGCGCAGCAGCGTGCCGTCCTGGTGGATGGACTGCAGGGCCTCGCGGATCTGCTGGCGGCGGGGCTCGTCCAGCGTCTTGCGCGACAGGTAGAGGCCCGACAGATAGGGCTCGCTCTCCGGGATCGGCAAGGCGCGGATGTCGGCCGCACCGGGCAGCTCGCGAAGCGCGGCGACGAAATAGGCCGGCGTCGTGACCAGGCCGTCATAGCGGCCGGCGACCAGGCGCGGTATCAGGCTGTCGGCCTGGGTCGTGGTCTCTATGCGGCCCTGGCGGTTCAGCACCGCGATCCGCGCCACGATGAAGCTGCTGTAGTTGCTGCCGGCCAGCACGCCCAGCTTCAGCTCGGGCATGGCGACGAAGCTGTTCAGGTCGAAGTCGGGCTTGGCCAGGCGCTTGTGCACCAGCAGGTAGTCGCGGGTCTGGGCCATGGGCACGAACAGCGCATGCTGGTCGCGCTCGGGCGTGCGCGAGGCCGAGGTGGCCAGGTCGATCAGCTCGCCGCGCTCCAGCGACTGGAAGATGCGCACCCGGTTCATCTCGATCAGGTCGTAGGTGCAGCCCAGGCGGCGCGACAGCTCGCGGATCAGGTCGAAGTCGTAGCCCTTGACCTCGCCGCCCTGGCGCGAATAGGCCACGCCCAAGGGCGAGATGCCGACCCGCAGCGGCGCCGTGCAGCCGGGCGGCTGGGCCCACGCCGGGGCATGCAGCGCAGCGGTCAACGCCAGGGCGGGCAGCGCGCGGAACAGGCGTGGGAGCGAGAGCATCATTGCGGGGCATTATTGCCCCGGCCTGAGGCGTGGCGGACCCGCCGAGGCGGGCAGGGTGTATAACCCGCCGCGATCAAGAAGCAATGGAGTCGTTACTCATGGGCGCACAGTGGAAGGCCAAGCACAAAGACATCGCGGCCAATGCCAAGGGCCGCATCTTCACCAAGCTGTCCAAGGAAATCATGCAGGCGGCGCGCAACGGCGCTGACCCGGACATGAACGCCCGGCTGCGCATGGTGGTGGAACAGGCCAAGAAGGCCTCGATGCCGCGCGACACGCTGGAGCGCGCCATCAAGAAGGGCGCCGGCCTGCTGGGCGAGGCGGTGCACTTCGAGCGCGTGACCTATGAAGGCTTCACGCCGCACCGCGTGGCGGTGATCGTGGAATGCCTGACCGACAACGTGAACCGCACCGTCTCCGAGATGCGTGTGCTGTTCCGCAAGGGCCAGCTGGGCGCCAGCGGCTCGGTGTCCTGGGACTTCGACCATGTGGGCCTGATCGAGGGCACGCCGGCCGCGGCAGGTAGCGACGCCGAGCTGGCCGCCATCGAGGCTGGCGCGCAGGACTTCGAGGCCACCGAGGAAGGCGCACTCTTCATCACCGACCCGGCCGACCTGGACCTGGTCTGCCGCGCGCTGCCAGCCCAGGGCTTCAATGTCGATTCGGCCAAGCTGGGCTACCGGCCCAAGAACCCGGTGACCCTGGGCGCCGCCGAGCTGGAGGAAGTGGAAGCCTTCCTGGCCGCCATCGATGCGCACGATGACGTGCAGGAGGTCTACGTCGGTCTGGCCGGCTGAACAAACTCAGCCGGCGCCACGCTCCTGCTGGCTGGCGTAGTACACCGCCTTGCGGGCGCGCTGGATCTCGCCCAGCGGCCGGTGTGCGGCCAGGCCGTTCCAGAGATCGAACACGCCCTTCTCGGTCTGCTCGACCAGCTGGGCATCGAGTGCCTGGCGCGGCAGGCGCAGCAGGGCCACGGTGGTGTAGGGCGAGTCCCAGTCCACGGCCGGGTCCTCGATGGGCGTGCGCTGCTCGTTGACGAAGGGCTGCAGCTGCAGCTCCCAGCTCAGTTCGCGCTCGGCCAGGCGTTCCATGAAGTCGGCGCCCCAGTCGGCCTTGGCGCCGGGCTTGGCACTGCCGTTGACCGGCGCCGGCACCAGGCGCACCCGCACCGCGTAGGGCCCGCAGGCCAGCGGCAGCACGGTGTTCAGGGGCTCGGTGGCAAAGCCGCCGAAGGGCCGCGTGGCCGTCTGTATCAGCAGCTTGAACTTGCCCGGCAGGGCCAGCCAGCCGTATTGCTTGACGAGAAAGCCCAGCACCGCGCCGCCGCCTTTTGATGCTGCCTCGACCAGGCCGACGAACTCCTGGCTGTTCTTGAACGAGAAGGCGGTCTGGTTGATCAGCAGAAAGCTCTGGCTGTCGGCCTGCAGGCCTTCGCCCAGCGCCGAGGGCCCTTGCAGGCCTTTCACCTTGAGGGCCAGGCCGCGGATGTCGGGCTGCTTGTCAGGCTGCGTGTCCATGCCGCCGTTGGACAAGCGCACGACCGCCTCGTAGCGGCCGGGCTGGGCGAACAGGCCGTGGCGGGCGAAGTCCGGCAGGCCGTCCATCACCTGCAGCTCGCCACGGGCCGCGGCCAGCTGCTTGCGGTGCAGGGCCCGGCCCGGGCCGTAGCGCTTGTTCTTGCGGGCCTGGATGGCCTTGAACAGCTCGACATAGCCGGCATAGCGCGCCGCCTCGTCGGGGCCGATGCGCTCCTTCCAGCCGGTGCTCGGGGCGTTGGAACCGGAAGTCTGCGCGTCAGCCATGATGGTCAGCTCCTCTTGATGGCGAACCTGTCGTAAAGCGCCAGGGCCTCGCCGACGATGCCGCGCCTGAAGGCCAGCACGCAGACGATGAAGATCAGGCCGGTGACCAGGCTGACCGATTCGCCCAGGCTGTTGAACCAGGCGATGCCGGTCAGGTTGGCGATGGCCTGGCCGAAGTCGCCGATCTTGTTCTCCAGCGCGATGATGACCAGGGCGCCGACCATGGGGCCGACCAGGGTGCCCATGCCGCCGACCAGGGTCATCAGGATGACCAGACCCGAGGTGGTCCAGAGCGCGTCGGTCAGCGTGGCAAAGCCCAGCACCAGGGTCTTGGTGGCACCCGCCAGGCCGGCCAGACCCGCCGACAGCACGAAGGCCAGCAGCTTGAAGCGGTCCACGTCATAGCCCAGCGAGATCGCGCGGGCCTCATTCTCGCGGATCGAGGTCAGCACCTGGCCGAAGGGCGAGTGGACCGTGCGGTAGATCAGCCAGAAGGCGGCGATGAAGACCGCCACCACCACGTAGTACAGGTTCAGGTCCTGCGCCAGGTCCAGGCCCAGGATGGCGCCGCGCGGCACCGACTGCAGGCCGTCCTCGCCGCCGGTGAACGAGGCCTGCAGGAAGAAGAAGTACAGCATCTGCGCCAGGGCCAGCGTGATCATCGAAAAATAGATGCCCGAACGCTTGATCGCCAGCAGGCCGAACAATCCGCCCATGGCGGCGGCGCAGAGTGCGCCGAAGCCCAGTCCCGCCAGCGGCGGCAGGCCCCAGACCTTGAGCGCGTGGCCGGCCGCATAGCCGGCCGTGCCCAGGAAGGCCGCGTGGCCGAAGCTCAGCAGGCCGGTGAAGCCGATCAGCAGGTTGAAGGCGCAGGCGAACAGGGCGTAGCACAGCACCTTCATCACGAAGATCGGATAGGCGCCCAGCACCGGCAGCAGGGCGATGCCGGCGAACAGCAGCAGATAGCCGGACAGCGGGTTCTTGCTCTTCTGGGTGCTCATTTCTCTTTCCCGAACAGGCCGGCGGGGCGCAGCAGCAGCACCAGGGCCATGACCACGAAGACCACGGTGTTGGAGGCCTCGGGGTAGAAGACCTTGGTCAGGCCCTCGATCAGGCCCAGGCCCAGGCCGGTCAGGATGGAGCCCAGGATGGAGCCCATGCCGCCGATCACGACCACGGCGAACACCACGATGATCAGATTGCTGCCCATCAGCGCGCTGACCTGCAGGATGGGTGCGGCCAGCACGCCGGCGAAGGCCGCCAGGGCCACGCCGCCGGCATAGGTCAGGGTGACCATGCGCGGCACATTGATGCCGAAGGCCTGCACCAGCTTCGGGTTCTCGGTGCCGGCGCGCAGCTTGGCACCCAGCGAGGTCTTCTCGATCAGCGCCCAGACCGCGAAGCAGACGACCAGCGAAGCCACCACCACCCAGGCCCGGTAGTTGGGCAGGATCATGAAGCCGAGGTTGGTGGCACCCATCAGCTGCTCGGGCACTGAATAGGGCTGGCCCGAGACGCCGTAGAAGCTGCGGAACACGCCCTCGATCACCAGGGTGATGCCGAAGGTCAGCAAGAGGCCGTAGATATGGTCCAGCTTGTAGAGCCACTGCAAGAGCAGGCGCTCGATCAGGATGCCCAGCACCCCGACCACCAGCGGCGCCAGCACCAGCATGGCCCAGTAGGACAGGCCCAGGTACTCCATGCCCATCCAGGCCAGGAAGGCCCCCATCATGTACAGCGCCCCATGGGCGAAGTTGATGATGTTGAGCATGCCGAAGATCACCGCCAGGCCCAGTGACAGCATCGCGTAGAACGAGCCGTTCACAAGGCCGAGCAGCAGCTGCCCGAGCAGGGCAGGTAGCGGAATACCGAAGAGTTCACTCATGTCGCTGCTCGGGAGGGCTCAGTCACTTCTTGACCATCGGGCACTTGCTGTCGGCCAGCTTGGTGTACGCGTCGGCGGCCGGGATCTTCTCGACCACCTTGTAGTAGTCCCAGGGCTCGATCGAGTCCTTGGACGACTTCACCTGCATCAGATACATGTCGTAGCGGTGGCGGCCGTCGGGGCCGATCTCGCCGTTCTTGGCGAAGAAGTCGTTGACCTTGGTGGCCTTCATCTTGGCCAGCACCTTGTCGGCGTCGTCGGTCTTGGTCGCGTCCACGGCCTTGAGGTAATGCGTGACGGCCGAGTAGTCGGCGGCCTGCAGCATCGAGGGCATGCGCTTCATCTTCTCGAAGAATCGGCGGCTCCAGGCGCGCGACTCGGGGCTCTGGTTCCAGTACCAGCCGTCGGTCAGGTACATGCCCTCAGTGGCCTTGAGGCCCAGCGAATGCACGTCGTTGATGAACATCAGCAGGCCGGCCAGCTTCATGGTCTTGGTGATGCCGAACTCGTTGGCTGCCTTGATCGAGTTGATCGTGTCGCCGCCGGCGTTGGCCAGGCCCAGGATCTGGGCGCCCGAGCTCTGCGCCTGCAGCAGGAAGGAGCTGAAGTCGCTGGCCGACAGCGGATGCTTGACGCTGCCCACCACCTTGCCGCCGGCCTTCTGCACCACCGCCGTGGTGTCGCTCTGCAGCGAGGCGCCGAAGGCGTAGTCGGCGGTCAGGAAGTACCAGTTCTTGCCGCCGCTCTTGACCACCGCATTGCCGGTGCCGTTGGCCAGGGCCACGGTGTCGTAGGCGTAGTGCACGGTGTAGGGCGTGCAGTCCTCGTTGGTCAGGCGGGCGCTGGCGGCGCCGATCGAGATGAAGGGCCGCTTCTTCTCGGCCGCGACCTTGGCCATGGCCAGGTTGGCGCCGGAGTTGGTGCCGCCTATCAGCAGGTCCAGGCCTTGCGTGTCCAGCCATTCGCGCGCCTTGGCGCTGGCCACATCGGCCTTGTTCTGGTGGTCGGCGTAGAGCAGCTCGATCTTCTTGCCGGCGGCCATGCCCTTCATGTCGGCGATGGCCATCTTTATCGCCTCGACGCCACCGGCCCCGTCGATGTCGGCATACAGGCCCGACATGTCGGTGATGATGCCGATCTTGATCACGTCACCCGAGACTTGCGCCTGGGCAGTGACGGCGCCGCAGGCGAGCAGGCTGGCCAGGGCAATGCGCTTGAAAGTGCGGGTCTTCATCGGCTGTCTCCTACAAGGGTGGATCAATCAGACACTCAACAGTTCGTCCAGCTTGGACTGCTTGGCGGCCAGGTCGGACGCCGGGAAGGATTCGACGACCTCGCCATGCTCGATGACCACGAAATGGTCGGCCAGCGGCGCGGCGAAGCGGAAGTTCTGTTCCACCATCACGATGGTGAAGCCCTCGGCCTTGAGGGCCGTGATCATGCGGGCCAGGGCCTGGACGATGACCGGGGCCAGGCCTTCGGAGATCTCGTCCAGCAGCAGGATGTCGGCGCCGGTGCGCAGGATGCGGGCCACGGCCAGCATCTGCTGCTCGCCGCCCGAGAGCCGCGTGCCGGGGCTGTTCCTGCGCTCGGCCAGGTTGGGGAACATGGCGTAGATCTGGTCCTCGCCCATCACCTTGCCGCGCTGGCTCTTGAGCGGCGGCGGCAGGCGCAGGTTCTCCTCGGTGGTCAACGAGGCGAAGATGCCGCGCTCCTCCGGGCAGTAGCCCAGGCCCAGGTGCGCAATGCGGTGCGTGGGCAGGGCGATGGCCTCGGTGCCATGGACCTTGATCGAGCCCTTGCGGGCGCCGGTCAGGCCCATGATGGCGCGCAGCAGGGTGGTGCGGCCGGCGCCGTTGCGGCCCAGCAGGGTCAAGACCTGGCCCTTGTGCACCGTCAGGTTGATGCCGTGCAGGATGTGGCTCTCGCCGTACCAGGCGTGCAGGTTGCTAATCTCCAAAGCCGCCGTCATTAATGCGCTCCTTGCAGCTCGGTGGCTTCAGATCCCATGTAAGCCTCAAGCACGGCGGGGTGCTTCGAGACCTCTTCGTAAGTCCCTTCGGCCAGCACCGCGCCACGCGCCAGCACGGTGATGCGGTCGGCGATCTTGGCGACCACGCGCATGTTGTGCTCCACCATCAAGACGGTACGGCCCTGCGCCACCCGCTTGATCAGGTCGGTCACGCGTTCCACGTCCTCATGGCCCATGCCCTGCGTGGGTTCGTCCAGCAGCATCAGCTCGGGCTCCATGGCCATGGTGGTGGCGATCTCCAGCGCGCGCTTGCGGCCATAGGGCAGGTCGCCGGCACGCAGGTGCGCCATGTCCTGCAGGTCGACCTGGGTCAGCAGCTCCATCACGCGGGCATCGAGCTGGCGCAGGCCGCCGAGGCCCTTCCAGAAATGGAAGCTGGTGCCGGTGAAGCGCTGCAGGCCTATGCGCACGTTCTCCAGCACCGTCAGGTGGGGGAACACGGCCGAGATCTGGAAGCTGCGGATCACGCCGCGGCGGGCGATCTGGGCCGGCTTCTCGCCGGTGATGTCCACGCCGCTCAGCAGGATGTTGCCGCGGGTCGGCGTCAGGAACTTGGTCAGCAGATTGAAGCAGGTGGTCTTGCCGGCGCCGTTGGGGCCGATCAGTGCGTGGATATGGCCACGCCGGACCTGCAGGTTCACGCCGTCCACGGCCGTGAATCCCTTGAAATCCTTGCTGAGGTTCTTCGTCTCCAGGATCAGTTCGCTCATGGACTCTTGCTGCTGAAGCCGCTGCGGCCGAACCCAGGGAATGTAGGGCAGGGGGCCTCTGGCTGTCGTCCCCGGACCTTCCCTTTACGTAGATCTGCACAAGGGATTTCCCCGGGCGGCCTTGTCAGCGCAGTGTCAGGAGTGGCGCGACGCGCACAGCGATGGCGCATGCGCTTCGTCAGGGCGCGCGCTTGCGCCTAGCATCCGGCACTTCGCCTACCTGCTCGCATCGCCATGAAGAAGCCCCTGCTCCGCCTTGCCGTCCTTGCCGCGCTGCTGTCGCTGAATGCGGCCCGGGCCGGCGCCCCCGACTTCGACAGCTGGGCCGAAGGCCTGGCGGTGGAACGCATGCGCGCCGACCCGACGCTGGCCACGGTGCGCCAGTACCTGCCCGAGGCCGAGCAGCAGCAGCTGGACGGCCGCCTGACCCCCAACACGCCGGCGCAGCGAGCCGCGCGCATCGCCTCGGCCAAGGCGGCGCTGCAGCAGCTCGCGGCGTTCGATCGCAAGGGCCTGAACGAGCAGCAGCGCAGCTCGGCCGCCATGGTCGAGTGGTCGCTGCGCAGCACGGTGGACGGCGAGCCCTACGAGGACTTTGATTTCGTCTTCAACCAATTCCGCGGCCTGCATGTGAGCCTGGTGAACTTCCTCAGCCAGACCCATCCGATCCGCCACGAGCGCGACATCGCCAACTACCTGGCGCGGCTCTCGCAGGCGGCGGGCCAGATCGACAACGGCATCACCCGCGCCCGCGCCGCGGCCGAGCGCGGCTTCCTGATGCCGCGCTTCATCACCGAGGCGGCGCTGGGCCAGTTCGAGCGCCTGCTGGCCGACGAGCCGGCGCGCAATGTGCTGGTGGTCTCGCTGGCCCAGCGCATGGACAAGCTGTCCGGCCTGAAGCCCGAGGCGAAAGCCAAGGCCCTGGACCAAGCCGAGAAGCAGGTGGCCGATTCGGTGATCCCGGCCTTGCGCCGTGCCCAGGCCCTGCTGAAGGAGCAGCTGCCCAAGACCACGATGGACGCCGGCCTCTGGCGCTTGAGCGGCGGCGACAAGGCCTATGCCTACGAGCTGCGCCGCAACACCAGCACCGACTACACGCCCGAGCAGATTCACCGCATCGGCCGCGCCGAGGTGGCCCGCATCGAAGCCGAGATGGATGGCCTCTTGAAGAAGCTGGGCTTCGACAAGGGCACGGTGATGGAGCGCATGAAGCAGCTCGACGATTCGCTGCAGCCGCGCGAGCCCAATCCGCAGCCCGCCCTGATCGCCCGCTACGCCGAGCTGCTGCGGGATGCCGAGCAGCGCGCCAAGTCGCTGTTCGAGATCCTGCCCAAGGCGCCGGTCGAGGTGCGCCGCGAGCCGCCGTTCACCGAGAAGACCGCGGCCGCCCACTACAGCGCACCGGCCAAGGACGGCAGCCTGCCCGGCATCTTCTGGGCGCCGCTGCCCGGGCCGACCTACCGCATGACGAACATGCGCACGCTGACCTACCACGAGGGCGTGCCCGGCCACCACTTCCAGATCGCCCTGCAGCAGGAAGCGACCAATCTACCGCGCTATCGGCGCGACGGCGTGTTCAGCGGCGGCTCGGCCTTCACCGAGGGCTGGGCCCTGTACTCCGAGCAGCTGGCGGCCGAGAGCGGCTGGTACGGCGACGACATCCCCGGCCGTCTGGGCCAGCTCGATGCCGAGCTGTTCCGCGCCAAGCGCCTGGTGGCCGACACCGGCCTGCATGCCATGAAGTGGACCCGCCAGCAGGCGCTGGACTACGGCATCCCCGGCCACGAGGTGGACCGCTACGTGGTCATGCCCGGCCAGGCCTGCTCCTACAAGCTCGGCATGCTGCACATCCTGGAGCTGCGCCAGCAGGCCCGCGCCAGGCTGGGCGACAAGTTCTCGCTGCCGCGTTTCCATACACTGTTGCTGCAGACCGGCAATGTGCCGCTGACCGTACTCTCACAAGTCGTGGGGGAATGGGTCGCGTCACAGCAGCGGTAGGGCCTCGCGCTTAAGCTGCGCGGCCCTATCAGAACACCCACCGAGGAGCCCCCATGAAGCGCAGCCTGATCGCCCTTGCCATCGTCCTGTCCACGGCCGCCCAGGCCGCGGCCCCGCAGCTCAAGACCCAGGCGCCGGGCGTGTTCCGCATGATGCTGGGCGACTTCGAGATCACCGCGCTGAGCGACGGCACGCTGGACCTGCCGGTGGACAAGCTGCTCAAGGAGAAGCATCCCGGCCAGGTGGCCAAGGCGCTCAAGCAGCACCACCTGGGCCTGCCGACCGAGACCTCGGTCAATGCCTACCTGATCAACACCGGAGCCAAGCTGGTGATGGTGGACAGCGGCGCCTCCGGCCTGTTCGGCCCGACGCTGGGCCGCCTGCTGGCCAACCTGAAGGCCGCGGGCTACCAGCCCGAGCAGGTCGACGAGATCTACATCACCCATCTGCACGGCGACCATGTGGGCGGCCTGCTGGCCGACGGCAAGGCCGCCTTCCCCAACGCCGTGGTGCGCCTGGACAAGCGCGACGCCGACTTCTGGCTCAGCACCGAGCAGATGAACAAGGCACCGGCCTCGGCCCGCGACTTCTTCCTGGGCGCCCAGATGTCCACCAAGCCTTACGTCGATGGTGGCCGCCTCAAGCCCTTCGAAGGCGCCACCGAGCTGGTGCCCGGCGTGCGCGCCCAGCCGGCCTACGGCCACACGCCCGGCCACACGGTCTACGTGGCCGAGAGCAAGGGCCAGAAGATGCTGTTCGGCGGCGACCTGATGCATGTGGCCTCGGTGCAGTTCGAGGACCCCACGGTCACCATCGCCTTCGACAGCGACGACAAGCAGGCCATGCCGGCCCGCAAGAAGGTCTATGCCGAGGCTGCCGCCGGTGGCTACTGGCTGGCCTTCACCCATGTGTCCTTCCCCGGCATCGGCCATGTGCGCGCTCAGGGCAAGGGCGGCTACAGCTGGCTGCCGGTGAACTACACGCGGCTGCCTTGAGCCGGCTGCGGAGTCTGGCGCTGCTTGCGGCACTGCTGTCCGGCTTGACGCCGGCGCATGGGCAGCAAGCACGCCCCTGGGAGGAGCCGGAGCTGATCGTTGGCCGCGCCGATGCCGACGCCAGCGGCGGCTGGCCGGTGGCGTTGCTGGTGGTGGATGGCCCCAGGCGGGTGTTCACCGTTCGGCTTGCGCGTGAACAGCTGGGCAGTCTGCCCGGTCGTGAATGGCGGCCCGTGGACAGCGAAGCCCTGATGAGCCTGGAGCGTTACGCCGCGCCGCAGCTGGTCCTGCAGCCGGACCTGGATGGCTGCAGGACCGAGTTGAACTGGCGACGCCCGATCGTCCGCCTGCCCAGTCACTACATCCGGCCGCAGCGCCCCGAACTGGCCCACGCAAGCTGCGTGGGCATGCGCTGTGGTGGCGCAGCTCAGGCCTGGCAAATCGAGCTGGACGAAGGCGATGGTCCCGGTCTGCCGCTCGCCCTCCTGCTGCCACAGCTGGGGCGCAAGGCGATGGACAGGCTGGTGCTGCATGTGACCGCCAAGGACTATGCCGTCCGCGTCCAGGGTCTGCCGCATTTGCCGCCACCGCCGCGGCGCGACATGGCTTCGGTACGGATGACGCCCGAATACTGGTTTCCTGCCGACGCGGCGGCGGAGTTTCCCGCCCTGCACCTGGCGATGCTCGACCTGCAGGCCAACTCCCAAGGCCTGGCTGGGCGCTCTATCGTTGAGCTCGCCGATCCTGTCGGCCCCGCCGGCCGGCTCGCCTACAGTCCGCATTGGGGCGGCGAGCCGGCGCAGCGCGAGCTGCTGGGGTTCGGTGCCGACGGGATGTATGGGCACTACCTGACGCGGCTGCTCTTGCGTCTGTCACCCGGCGATCCCGTCGAGACGCTTCAGCTCGGCACCGTGCACGATCACACCCGCTACGCGGACTTCAAGGCCATAGCGCCTGCGACCGCCAGCCCGGCCGCCTGCGAGCAGCGGCTACAGGCCTTGCAATGTGTGCCGGCCTGCGAGGAGCGAGTGCGACAGGTCCACGCAAGCCCCCGAAGCTATGGCCTCGCTGAGGAGTCGCTGTCCGGATGGCCTGAAGAGGGTTACCGAGCCTGCACCGCTGCCTGTGAAAAGCAGAAGGTGGATGTGCGCGCGGCGGTGCAGCGCTACTACGACAGCACCGCAGATGAGCGCCAGCGGCACGCATGGAAGTTCTACGAGTGGATGACCGGCCAGCCAGCCTCGGCTTGGCGGCGCTGAGTACACGGGTAGACCCGTCCCCCGCTCCAGGGGCTGGACTGGCATCGGCCGGCGCGGGATAAAACAGCATCAAGGTCCCGGAGCCAGGGTCCACGACGGGGAGGCCGTTGCACTGGAGCGAACGCCATGCGCTGTCCCGGCCTGGCTTGCCTGATCTGCCTGGCCCTGCTGCTGCCCGCGGCCCGGGCCGCCGATGAACTGCTGGCCGTCTCCGAAGACGCGCCGCCCTTCGCCTATCTCGACAACGGCCGCTTCCTGGGCCTGGCCAATGAGCTGCTGGACCGCATTGCCCAGCGTTCGGGCCTGCGCCTGCAGCGAAGCCAGCAGCCCTGGGCACGCGCGCAGCAGACGGTTCGGCAGCTCAACAACAGCCTGCTCTACGTGACGGTGCGAACGCCAGCCCGCGAGTCCCAGTACCGCTGGGTCGGCCCGATTGACGACTGCGACATCGTGGTGATGGCGCTGGCCACCAGCGGCCTGAGCTTTGATCCGCGACTGCCGAGTGTCCGGCAGTTGCGCATCGGCGCGGTGCGCGGTTCGCCGGCGGCCCAGTTGCTGCGCGAAGCCGGCGTTGCCGAGCGCGCCATCTATGTCACGCCAGGCAGCGAGACCTCGACCAAGATGCTCTATGCCGGCCACCTGGACATGATTGCCGGCCTGATCCTGCCCTATGCCCACCAGGCCTCGCGCCTGGGACTCGATGGCGCGCAGCTGGGCGTGATCCACCAGCTGCAGAAGGGCTACGGCTGCTATTACGCTTTCAATCCGGCCGTCGATGACCAGGTGTTCGAACGCTTTGCCAAGGCCTTTGAAAGCCTGCGTGCCGAAGGCGAGCTCAAGTCGCTACGCGCCCGCTACTTTCGGTCCCCGAGCAAGTAGGGCGGCCCGGCCCTTACACCTTGTCACGTCGGCGCGCGAGCCTGACTTCGCGTTGTCGGGACCAGGGGTGGCCGCCCGAGCGACCCCTGGAACACCAAGGAGCCCGTCATGAGTCTGCTGAACTTCCGCTTCGCCGTCGTCCTGAGCGCCGCCGCCGTCGGCCTGTTGTCGGCCGGACTGGCGCAGGCCCATCCGGAGGTCCGCTGGGCCGTCAACGTGGCGACTCCACCGGTGGCCGTGCAGCTGGCCTCGGACCGCGGCCATGGCGTGGCGGTGCCGGTGGTGGACCGCTACGGTCGGCCGGTCTACCCGGCCTATCCGGTCTATCGCGAACCGACCCGCTGGGACCGTGACGCCGACGGCATCCCCGACCGCTACGAGTCGCACCATCGCCACCACCGTCACTTCCGTGATCGCTGGGAGCGCTGCGAGGAACGCGAGCCCGACCGTGACCGCGACGGCGTGCCGGACCGCTACGACCGCCGGCCGCATGACCCGTATCGCTGGTGATTCCGGGGACACCGGGCCGACGCTAAGCTGGCATTAAGCCAGGTCGGTCTAGCATGCTCTCTCCGCACATAACCTGTCAGGGAGAGAGCAACCATGAAGAACCCATCGCGACTCAAGCCGCGGCCGCTGCTGGCCGCGGCCTTGCTTGCCACCGCCAGCCTGGCGGCGTCGGCCCAAACCAAGCAGGAACCGGCGAGCCCCGGCGTCTATCTGGGCGTCCAGGTGGCCCGGGTCAGCGGCCCGCAGCTGCAGCCCGGCAGCCACGGTGGACCCGGTGTGAGCCTCGGTTACCGAGTCAACGCCGGTCTGGCCGTGGAAGTCTTCGGCCGCGACCTCTGCGGCCTGTTCTGCAGCCTGTTCAACGGCCTGAAGGGCAAGGACTATGTGGAGCCCAGCGAGCACTTGGGGCTTGCCGCCCTGGGCTTCGTGCCGCTGGGCGCCGAGGGCTGGCAGGCCTACGGCCGCCTCGGCCTGGGCCGCACCAGCTTCGAGCGCGGCCCCGGCAGCCCCCATGCCGCCCACCAGACAGAAGCCAGCCTGGGCGGCGGCATCGCCTACGACTTCAGCCCGCGTTTCGGCCTCAAGCTGGAGGCCCTGCGCTACACCCGCACCCGGCTGAACTCGGTATCACTGGGTGGGGAGTGGCGGTTCTGACCTAGCCTTCCATCCGCTGCTGAAACACCAGGCCCGCGTGCTCGCGCAGCGCGTGGAAGCGGATGCGGGGCCAGTTCTCCTGCATGGCGCGCAGCTCGCCGGCATATTCCAGCAGCACGGTGGGCGCGTTGACCGCGTCCCAGGCCACGCGGTGGGCGTTGTGGTCTATGAAGCGGCGCAGCTCCTTCTCGCCGCTGCCGCCCTGGCCTTCGACGTCGTCGCAGGTCACCCAGCGCGCCACGTTGTAGCGGGCCGCGGTGATGCGGGCCTTGACGCCGTATTCATGCTCCAGGCGGTGGGCCACGACCTCGAACTGCAGCTGGCCCACGGCGCCCAGCAGCAGCACGCTGCCGGCCTCGGGGCGGAAGACCTGGATCGCGCCTTCCTCGCCCAGCTGGCGCAGGCCCTCGCGCAGCTGCTTGGTCTTGAGCGGGTCGGCCACCTCGACGCTGCGGAACATTTCCGGCGCGAAGAAGGGCAGGCCTGTGTACTGCAGGGCCTCGCCTTCGGTGATGGTGTCGCCCAGCTGCAGCACGCCATGATTGGGGATGCCGATGATGTCGCCGGCAAAAGCCTCGTCCAGCAGCTCGCGGCGCTGCGACAGGAAGCTCACCACCGTGTTGGGCCGCAGTTCCTTGCCGGAGCGCACGACCTTGAGCCGCATGCCGCGCTCGAAATGGCCAGAGGCCACGCGCAGGAAGGCGATGCGGTCGCGGTGCGAGGGGTCCATATTGGCCTGGATCTTGAACACCACGCCGGTGAACTTGGGTTCCTCGGGCTGGACCGTGCGCTGCAGTGCGCTGCGCTCGCCCGGCGCCGGGGCCAGTTCCACCAGGGCGTCCAGCACTTCCTGCACGCCGAAGTTGTTGACCGCCGAGCCGAAGAACATCGGCGTCTGCCTGCCGGTCAGGAAGGCCTCGTGGTCGAAGGCCGGGGCGGCCTCGTTGACCAGCTCGATCTCGCCCTGTGCGTTCTCGTACTGCATGCCGAAGCGCTCGGCATAGGCCGGATTGTCCAGGCCTTCCAGCACCTCCTCGGTGCCGGCCGCGCGGTCTTCACCCGGGGCGAACACGCGCATGCGCTGCTGGCGCAGGTCCATCACGCCATGGAAATGCTTGCCCATGCCCACCGGCCAGGTGAAGGGCACGACCGTCATGCCCAGCTCGCGCTCGATCTCGTCCATCAGGGCCAGCGGCTCCTGCACCTCGCGGTCCATCTTGTTGACGAAGGTGAGGATGGGCGTGTTGCGGGCGCGGCAGACCTGCAGCAGGCGGCGGGTCTGCGGCTCCACGCCGTTGGCCGCATCGATCACCATCAGCGCGGCGTCCACGGCGGTCAGCACGCGGTAGGTGTCTTCCGAGAAGTCCTGGTGGCCCGGCGTGTCCAGCAGGTTGATCACGCAGTCGCGGTATTCCATCTGCATGACCGAGGAGGCCACCGAGATGCCGCGCTGCTTTTCGATCTCCATCCAGTCCGAGGTCGCGTGGCGCGTGGCCTTGCGGGCCTTGACCGAGCCGGCGATCTGGATCGCGCCCGAGAACAGCAGCAGCTTCTCGGTCAGCGTGGTCTTGCCCGCGTCGGGGTGGGAAATGATGGCGAAGGTGCGGCGGCGGCGCACCTCGCCGTCGATGCGGGAGTTCAGCTCGGTGGACATGGCGGACGGGTCTGCGGGAATGGGGGCCTTCGGGGGCGAACCCGCGATTATCCCCGCAGGCTTTGCCGGCTCACTGCCCGCCTATCACCTTGACCGAGCCGTCCACCTTGGCGCTGTCCAGCACGCCTATGCCGTTGGGCGTGGACGAGATCCATTTCTTGAGCTCGTCTTCGCTGTCGAACTGCTTGGGCGCAGGCGCCTTGCCGGTGAAGATCAGCTGGGTCCAGACCGCCTTGAACTGCTGATTGCTCTTGCCGACGTAGCTGGAGAGGAAGTCCTCGCGGACCTTGCCTTCCTTGGGCAGGCCGGGCGTCACGTTTCCCACGCCGGGCAGCGAGGTGGACTGGCCGAGGAAGACCGCCTTGATGTCGTCGGCGCCGGGCTTGCCGGCCAGGGCCGGGTTGGCCACGACGACCGGACCGGCCAGGGCGGCCCCGCTGAGGACGAAAGCGGCCATGCCCAACGCGATGTTCGAGAGTTCTGTTTTCTTCATGGCGGCCTCCGTCAGAAAGTGAAGTCCACAGAGACCGCGATGGCCTTGCTGTTGCCGACGAAGGGGAAGCCGGATTTGTCCTTGAACACGTCGTACTCGAGCTTCAACGCCATGTTGTCGCGGAAGTCCCAGCGCAGCGTGGCGGCCAGCGTGTTGTGCTTTTCGTTGGCCGTGGGATCGTCCTTGTAGTCCTCGGTGAAGCGCGAATAGGTCAGCATGGGCAGCCAGTCGCCGAAGCGGCGGCCGGCGCCGACGAAGTACACGTTGTAGATGTCCTTGGGCGCGTCGGGCCGCACGAAGCGGTTGAACTCGGTGCGCAGCACCCAGTCGTTGTGGTCCACGTTGAAGGTCAGGCCGTAGAAGTTCTGCTTGACCCCGCTCTTGTTGACCGTGCCCGACACCAGGCGGTCGACCTTGTTCGTCATCATCACGAAGCGGGCTGCGCCCCAGTCGGTGCCCAGCTCCAGGTAGCCGCCGACGATGCCCTTCCACTTCTCGTCCACCGGGGCGTCGTAGTAGATCTTGTCGAGCATGCGGTTGCCCTTGTCGTTCTCGCTGCCGGCCCAGACATTGGCCGACACCGACAGGCCGCCGTAGTTGCGGCGGTAGAGCAGGTTGGCGCCGTTGTAGGCCACGATCTGCCAGCCGTAGAGGTCGCCCGGCGGCCGCACCCAGGGGTAGGCATAGCCGACCTGGAAGAAGTCGGAATAGCCGAACAGCGGCAGGCGCTTGCGGCCCACCTGCAGCGTGAACGCGTCGCCCAGCGGCAGCGAGCCGTAGGCCCAGTCCATGGCCGGCTTGAGGTCGTTGCCGCCATGGGCCGTGACCTGGCCGGTGAAGCTGGCGCCGCCGTCGAGCCGGTAGGTGGCCTGCAGGCCGAAGCGGCTGTCCGGACCCAGGTCCAGCTTCTTGCCGTAGACGCCGACATCGGGATAGTTGGCGATGTAGCAGGGACAGTCGAAGCCGAAGTAGCGCTGCTTGACACCCGACAGGGCCGTGCCGAGGCCCACGGTGCCGAAACCGGTGAAGTTCAGTTCGCCGGCCGGCGCCAGGGCGCTCAGGCCCGTCAACGCTAGACCCAGACCCAGGGACCGCAGTCCCGAAACCGCATGAGGACGAGGCATGGCAACTCCCAACGTTTAGGCTTGGTGTGGAAGAGCGGGGTCCGTCGATCATGCGCCGCATGCTTTGCGGACTGCAAGCCGGAAATCGGCAACGTGGCGGGCTGCCTACGCGGCGACGAAGGGTCGGATCTTGCTCAGCAGCCGTTCCACATAGGCGTCCTGCTCGTCCACAGGCGCCGACCGGCGCAGCGCCTCGCGGGCCGCGGCCTCGCCGAGCTTGACATGCATCACCCAGCTGGCGAGGTACTGGGCCGCCAGGCAGCCGCCGGCCGTGGCCACCGGACCGCGGGCATGGAAGGACTCGTCGAGCACGCGCACGCCGGCCTCGACCAGGAAGGGCTTGCTGCTGTTGTCGGTGCAGGCCGGCGCACCGCCCAGCAGGCCCAGGCGCGCCAGCAGCAGGGCGCCCGAGCATTGCGCGCCTATCAGCTGGCGCAGCGGGTCCAGCTGCAGGCGGTCCAGCAGGGCCGAGTTCTCGGCGATGGCCCGGGTGTAGAGCCCCGAGCCGAACAGCACGA
This sequence comes from Pelomonas sp. SE-A7, assembly GCF_030345705.1. Taxonomy (NCBI): domain Bacteria; kingdom Pseudomonadati; phylum Pseudomonadota; class Betaproteobacteria; order Burkholderiales; family Sphaerotilaceae; genus Roseateles; species Pelomonas sp. SE-A7. The sequence goes on along the minus strand of NZ_JAUASW010000003.1, from coordinate 490,942 downwards.
CCTCGGCCTCGTTGGCCCATTCCAGCGGCCGCTGCAGCTGCACGCTGACGCCGTTCATCGAGCGGGCGCTGGCGCCGGGGCCGCACAGCTCGGGCGCGAAGCCCTGGGCGCGCGCCCGGCCCAGCAGGCCGAGGGCGACGAAGCTGTCGATCTCGTTGAAGCCATCGAAAGTCAGGATGGCGATGCGGGTGGGGGCCGGCATGGTGGGGTAATTGTGGAGCGAACGGAGGGCCGCGGGCGCGCATCATGCGCGCCATCGCAAATCCCGGGTTCTCCCGCATTCATCCCATGACCGCTATTGCCATTGCCGACAACCGGCGCTGGGCCTGGCTGCCCCCCGTCGGCAGCTGGGGCTATTACACGCTGCTGGCCTGCGTAGGCATGTTCATCCTCGGCCCGCTGGGCGGCATCACGGCCGCCTTCATGAACTTCTCGATCGGCTTCTTCGTCGGCGGCCAGGTGCTGGCCGGCATCCTGGGCTCGGTCGTGACCTATGGCTACGGCGCCGAGGGCCGCCACGGCGCCAACTACATCCAGACCACGGCCGCCTCGGTGGCCGGCATGATGGCCATGAGCGCCCTGATCCAGGCCATGGTCTGGATGGGCATGCCGCAAGTGCCGCACTGGCAGCTGATCGCCTACATGATGTGCATCGCCATGATGGCGGCCGGCATAGGCATGCTGTACACGCCCATCCTGGTCGAGCGCATGCAGCTGACCTTCCCCTCGGGCCTGGCCGTGGCCAATATCCTGCGCGCCCTGACCGACCCCGAGCTGCTGCGCCGCTCGGTCTCGCGCCTGTTCGGCGGCATGGGCCTGGGCGTGGTGGGCGGTGTCGCCACCAACAAGGTGGCCTGGCTGGCCGCCACCGAGTTCAGCTGCTCGACCTTCGGTGCCGGCCTGATCGTCGGCGCCCGCGTCGGCGTGCCGGCCATCGTCGGCGGCCTGAGCTTCTGGGCCCTGACCAACACCTTCATCGGCGCCGGTTGGCTGAAGGAAGGCGAGCCCTTCCGCAAGATCGCCTTCCTGATCGCCCTGGGCATGGTGCTGGGCGCGGCCATCGTGGACCTGAGCCTGATCTTCTGGCGCGTCGCCAAGAGCATTGCCCAGCCTGGCGCCCAGCAGCAGGTGCCCGAGGAGCAGCGCACCGGGCCGCGCGCCAGCCTGCCGCGCCTGATCGCCTGGGTGGGCTTCTGGAGCATCGCCACCGTCGTGGCCGGCATGCAGTTCTTCGGCCTGTCGGTCGGCTACATGCTGTTCGCCGTGGCCCTGGTCTTCCTGTTCGCCCTGGTCAACGGCATCTCGCTGGGCCTCACGGACTGGAATCCGATCTCCTCGGCCTTCGTGGTCACCGTGCTCCTGCTGGCCACGCTGGGCCTGCATGACCCCATCCTGGCCCTGATGGGTGCCACCGTGGTCTTCGTCTCCTGCAGCGTCGCCGGTGACATGCAACAGGACCGCTCCACCGGCTGGCGCCTCGGCTCCAACCGGGCGCTGCAGTTCCGCTTTCAGGCCATCGGCCTGGTGGTGGGCGCCATCATGACCGTGGTGATCGCCGAGTTCTTCATGAGCGCCCATCCGGTGCTGCGCCTGGACCAGACGGTGATGAAGGCTTCCGAGGCCCCGGCCCAATGGACCTCGGCCATGACCTACAAGTTCGTCGGTGCCCTGCGTTCCATCACCGATCCCAAGCCCTACCAGACCCAGGCCATCCTGATCGGCCTGGTGCTGGGCTTCGCCACCGAGTTCCTGCGCAAGTTCATCCGCAGCCGCGAGGGCTACAAGCGTTTCGCCGCCAGCGGCAAGGCCGGCTTCGCCACCGACTTCGTCGTCGATGCCGTGCTGCTGCCCAGCCCCTATGCCTCCTCGTTCGGCGGCTTCGTCAACCTGCCGACCTCGCTGTGGTTCGGTGCCGGCGGCGTGATCTCCAGCCTGATCCACACGCTGGCGCCCAAGCCCAAGAATGGCGAGGCCGCCCTGCCCGACGACATGAAGCCGACCTCGCTGTTCGGCGGCGGCCTGATCGCCGGTGACGCGCTGGCGGCACTGGGCATAGGCATCGTGGGCCTGATGGCGGTGCTTTGATGGGCAGCAGCATCCAGGCCCTGATCGACCAGGCCGACGAGCGGGCCGACGAAGGCGACTTCGAGGCCGCGCTCGAGCTGTTCGAGCAGGCGCTGGAGCAAGTGCCCGAGCCCTGGGGCGAGCAGGAGCAGGCCCTGGGCCTGCTCGTCTCCATCGCCGACATGCAGTTCCTGCTCGACGACTACGAGTCGGCCCGCGACACCTTCCAGGCCGCGGTGAACAGCTTCGAGGAAGCGGGCGAGGACTTGCTGGTGCAGCTGCGCCTGGGCCAGTCGCTGCTGGAGCTGGGCGAAGAAGCCGCGGCCGCCGAATGGCTGGCGGCGGCCTTCAAGGCCGGCGGCGCCAAGGCCTTTGAATGCGAGGACCCCAAGTACCTCGCCTTCGTCCAGGCCCGCGGCTGAACGGCGCGGCGCTGGCTTGCTGACTTACTCGGTCAGCGGCAGGTGCTCGTAGCTGAGCACCCGCATCATTTCCCAGCGTTCGCCCTTGCGCTGCCAGACATTGACGTACTTGCCCTTGCCCTCGCAGGGGCCGGGCTTGACCGGGCAGAACTTGTGGTCGCCCATCTGGATGGCGCCGAATTTCTCCAGCGGATACACGACCATGGTGCCGGCCATGGGTTCGCGGCGGAACTTGCCGCAGACATTGCGCCTGACCGCCTCGATGAAGGCCTGGCGCGAGCGCATCAGGCCGTTCTTGTCGTGGAAGAACTCCAGGTCCTCGGCCACCATCTCGGTGAGCTTGTCCAGCTTGCAGTTGTTGAAGGCGTCGAAGAACTCCCGGTCCAGCGCCTCGACCTGGCGGGTCAGCTCGTCGCGTGTCGGCTCGGCGGCGATTGCCTGTCCAAGGACCAGGGCCAGCGACAAGCAGGCGAGGGCAGGGGATTTCTTCATCATCGAGTGTTCACTCCAGGCTTCAGAGAACGTTCAGCGCGGCGCGGGCCGCCAGCTGCCTTCCTGCTCGCGCTTGGGGCCGCCGGCCACCAGGCGCGGTTGCGGCTCGCCTTGCAGCGGAACCGCCAGCAGGTCCATGTTGTTGGCGTCGGCCCCGTCCAGCGAAGGGCCGGTCACCAGCAGCCAGCGGCCGTCCGGCGACCAGCGCGGGTACCAGTTCTTGCCTTCGGCCCGCACAGTGCGGCGCTCGCTGCCGTCCGGCCGTATCACTTGCAGCTGGGCATTGCCCTTGCCGGCGTCTGAGTAGAAGGCGATCCACTGCCCGTCGGGCGAGAAGGCCGGCGAGCCGTTGTGGATGTCCTGCGCGCTGTCTTGGGTCAGCCGCTTCTCGTTGCCGCCGTCGCGGTCCGCAACAAAGAGCTCGGCGCCCTTGCCGTCCATCTGGCGCGAATAGACCAGGCGCTTGCCGTCCGGCGACCAGCTGGCGCCGGCCGAGGTCTTCAGCGAGGCGATGGGCAGGCGGCGCTGGCCGCTGCCGTCGGGCTTCATCAGGTAGAGGTGGGCTGCGCGCTCGGTCTCGCCCGCTTCCTTGCGCCAGGAGGTGAAGACGATCTCGGTGCCGTCGGGCGACCACTCGGGCAGGTAGTCGGGCTCCACGTCATTCGTCAGTTGGCGCGGCTCGCCACCGGCGAGGTCCAAGGTGTAGATATCGAGGTTGCCGGTGCGCCGGCTCTGGAACACGATGCGGCGGCCATCGGGGGCCCAGCCCGGCCAGTTGCCGGGGCCGCTGGCCAGCTTCTCCGGCTCGGCTTGGCCGGCCTTGAGCAGGTAGAGGGCGGCCGGGCCGTCGCGCGTGGAGCTGAACAGCAGGTCGGCCGCCGGCGGCGCCAAGGGCAGGCCGGCACAACCCGCCAGGAACAAGCCGGCCAGCACAACGACTCTCATCGCGTCACTCTTCCAACAAGCTGCGCAGCATCCAGGCCGTCTGCTCATGGACGGTGATCCGCTGCGTCAGCAGGTCCGCCGTTGGCTCGTCCGAGGCCTTCTCGACCGCCGGGAACAGGCTGCGCGCCGTGCGGGCCACGCCTTCATGGCCTTGCATCAGGATGCGCACCATCTCCATGGCCTTGGGCGGCGTGGCCGGTGCGTCCTTGAGGCTGCTGAGCTTGGCGAACTGGGCGTAGCTGCCCGGCGCCACATGGCCCAGCGAGCGGATGCGTTCGGCAATCGGGTCGACCGCATTCCAGAGCTCGGTGTACTGGGCCATGAACATCGCATGCAGCGAATTGAACATGGGCCCGGTCACGTTCCAGTGGAAGTTGTGCGTGGTCAGGTAGAGCGTGTAGGTATCGGCCAGCAGCTTGGCCAGGCCGCCGGCGATGGCGGCCCGGTCCTTGTCGCTGATGCCTATGTTGATGCTCGCTGCCGCGGGTTTCTTGTTGGCCATGTCTGTCAACTCCTGAAGGACGACGCCGGGTCAGATCTTGCCACCATCAGGCCAGGTCGAAGCGGTCCAGGTTCATCACTTTGGTCCAGGCGGCAACGAAGTCCTTGACCAGGGGCAAGGATCCGTCGGCGCTGGCATAGACCTCGGCATAGGCGCGCAGCACCGAGTTGGAGCCGAACACCAGGTCGGCGCGGCTGGCCGTGTAGCGGACGGCGCCGGTCTGGCGGTCGCGACCCTCGAAGCTTTCGCTGTCGCCGCCGACCGGTGCCCAGACCGTGGCCATGTCCAGCAGGTTCACGAAGAAGTCGTTGCTCAGCACGCCGGGCCGATCGGTGAACACGCCTTGCGGACCGCCGTCGAAGTTGGCTCCCAGCACCCGCAGGCCGCCTATCAGCGCAGTCAGCTCGGGGCCGGTCAGCGTCAGCTGCTGGGCGCGGTCGATCAGCAGGGCCTCGGTCGGCGCGCCCAGGCGGTCCCGACGGTAGTTGCGGAAGCCATCGGCGATGGGCTCGAGCACGGCGAAGGACTCGACATCGGTCTGGTCCTGGCGCGCATCGACCCGGCCCGGCGCGAACGGCACTTCCAGCTCAACGCCGGCCGCCCTGGCCGCCAGCTCGACGCCAACACCGCCAGCCAGCACGATCACATCGGCCAACGAAGCCTTGCCAGAGGCCTGCTGTATCGCGGTTAGCACTGGCAGGGCCTGGACTGCCATCCGGTTGACCGCCCAGTCCTTCTGCGGAGCCAGGGCCAGGCGCGCCCCGTTCGCGCCGCCGCGCTTGTCGCCGCCGCGGAAGGTCGAGGCCGAGGCCCAGGCCACCGAGACCAGCTGGGCCACCGTCAGGCCGGATGCGGCAATGCGCGCTTTCAGCTCGGCAATGTCAGCCGCGGTGGGCTGGTGCGTGGCGGCCGGCAGCGGGTCCTGCCAGATCAGGTCTTCCTTGGGCACTTCCGGGCCCAGATAGCGGGCCTTGGGGCCCATGTCGCGGTGGGTCAGCTTGAACCAGGCGCGGGCGAAGGCCTCGGCAAAAGCCTGCGGATCCTGCAGGAAGCGCTTGGAGATCTTGCCGAAAGCCGGATCGAAGCGCAGCGTCAGGTCGGTGGTCAGCATGGTCGGCTTGTGGAACAGGCCGGGCACATGGGCATCGGGGATGACATCGGGCGCGTCCTTGGCGATCCACTGCTTGGCGCCGGCCGGCGAATGGGTCAGCTCCCATTCGTACTTGAAGAGGTTCTCGAAGAAGTTGTTGCTCCACAGCGCCGGAGTCTTGGTCCAGGTGACCTCCAGGCCGCTGGAGATCGTGTCCTTGCCATGGCCCGTGCCGTGGCTGCTGTGCCAGCCCAGGCCCTGGGCCTCGAGGGCCGCGGCCTCGGGTTCGGGGCCCTTGTGCGATTCGGGCGCCGCGCCATGGGCCTTGCCGAAGGTGTGGCCGCCGGCGATCAGGGCGACGATCTCCTCGTCGTCCATGGCCATGCGGCCGAAGGTGGCGCGTATGTCCTGGGCCGCGGCCAGGTAGTCGCCGCTGGCATTGGGGCCTTCCGGGTTCACATAGATCAGGCCCATGTGGGTGGCGCCGAAGGGCCCCTGCAGCGCGCGGTCCTCGGTGACGCGTTGCGGATCGACGCCCAGCCACTGGATCTCGGCGCCCCAGTTCACGTCCTCGTCGGGTTCCCAGACATCCTCGCGGCCGCCGGCGAAGCCGAAGGTGCGAAAGCCCATCGATTCCAGCGCCACATTGCCGGCCAGGATGAACAGGTCGGCCCAGGAGATGCTCTGGCCGTACTTCTGCTTGATCGGCCAGAGCAGGCGGCGGCTCTTGTCGATGTTGACGTTGTCGGGCCAGGAGTTCAGCGGCGCGAAGCGCTGCTGGCCGCGGCCGCCACCGCCGCGGCCGTCCACGGTGCGGTAGGTGCCGGCGGCATGCCAGGCCATGCGCACCATCTGCGGGCCGTAGTGGCCGAAATCGGCCGGCCACCAGGGCTGGCTGTCTGTCATCAGCTTGACCAGGTCGGCCTTCAGCGCCTTGTAGTCGAGCTGCTTGAAGGCCTTCGCGTAGTCGAACTGCTCACCGAGCGGATTGGACTTGCCGGAATGCTGGTTCAGCAGCTCGACGCGCAGCTGGTTCGGCCACCAGTCGCGGTTGGTCTGGCCGCTGCCGGCGGCATGGTGGAAGGGGCACTTGGCTTCGCTGGACATGGCGTTCGTCTCCTTGAAGAGGCAGCAGGGCTGCGTTGGAACGAACGATAAGGAGGGGCGAGCCCGTGACCATTTGATTGCTTTTACCGCGGCCATAGCCTGGGGCGAGGGGCAAAAAAGAGCTGCCTCGCGGCAGCCCATGAACCTCTCCTGATGACAGCGATTCTTGTTTTCTGTTCCTTGGCTCAGCGGCGGCGGCGGTTCCAGCCCAGGCCTATCAGGCCCAGTCCCACCAGGGCCAGGCTGGCCGGTTCCGGCACCAGGTGCGAGCGGATGAAGTCCTCGTGCAGTGACACCGGCACGAAGCCGTTCAGTTCGCCGTAGCTGCTGTTGGTGAGGCCGTCCACATCGCCCCAGTAGGTGCCCCAGCTCTGGCCGAACGAGGTGACCGAGGCCACGCGGCCGTCTATGAACTGCGGGCCACCCGAGTCGCCGTGGCCGGTGGACACCTCCAGCTCGCCGCCCAGGTCGCAGTACCTGGCGGGATCGCCGCCGAAGGCGCCGGCGCCGAGATGGCAGATCAGGTCGTTGTCGGGGCTGCCGCTGTCGAAGTCGGCCACGACCACGCCATTGATCTGGCTGGCCGGCAGGCCATAGATCTGCGACCAGGCGCCGCCGAAGTCGGCATCGCCGAAGCTGAAGTCGTAGCGGTTGCGGCCCACGCGCAGGTAGGGGGCGTCCAGGTCGGCGCCCATGGCACCGCCCTCCAGCGAACGCTGACCGTAGCCGACCACTTCGTAGCTCTGGCCGTTCAGCGGGCCGTCGGTCCAGAGGCCGTAGCTGCTGATGCCGGCCGGTGCCCAGTCGTCCAGGCGCAGCACGGCGAGGTCGTTCTGGTCGATCGGATAGCCGGTGTAGGCCTCCGGCACGAAGTAGTCGCTGACGGTCAGCGCATAGGAAGCCGGGTTGCCGATGACGATGGGATCGAGCTCGTTGCCCTGATAGAAGAAGGCCGTGGTGCTGAGCGGCCGGCCGGCGCCGCCCTGGCTGACGCAATGCGCGGCGGTCAGGATGGAGCGACGGTCCTGCAGCAGCGATCCGGTGCACAGGGCGGCGCCTTGCTCGCCGTAGTTCATCAACAGCGTGGCGACGCCGTTCAGGCGCGGAAATTCGGCCAGGTAGCGCGGATCACCGCCGAAGGCGATGGCGGCGGTCGAGTCGCGGCCGACGATGTGGCTGGACGCGGTCCACTGAAGTTGGCCGCTGCCGCCGGAAGCGGTGCGGACCTCTAGGGCCTGGGCGGTGTCGGCGGTCGCCCATGCGGCGGCTGCCAGGGCCGCCATCAGGGCGGCCCGGAACTTGATGACCATCATCTGGATTCCCTCGAATCGATGTACTTCTGGCGTCGCCTGCCCAGCGGGGGGCTCACGACCTCGGCGCGACGGCCGGCTCTGGGGCCGGTCTCATCTCGGTGTTTGCGCAGTTTAAATGATTTGCTTGAGTTTTGAGCGACCCTGCCCCTGGATGAGGGGGAGGCGCTCTCAGGCCGTCAGCCGGGTCACACCGCTCAGCTCGCAGGCGTAGATCGCATTGCGCAGGGCGGCGATGGCCTCGTAGCGGGTGAAGGTGCGGCGCCAGGCCAGCACCACGCGCCGGCTGGGGATCGGCGCTTCAAAAGGGATGAAGCGAAGGTGAGGGGCCGGTTCTTTTGGCACGCTCAGCGAGGGCACGACGGTCACGCCCATGCCCGAGGCCACCATGTGCTTGATGGTCTCCAGCGAGCTGCCCTCGAAGCTCTTGCGTATGCCCTCGGCATCGGACGAGAAGCGGGCGAACTCGGGGCAGACCTCCAGCACATGGTCGCGGAAGCAGTGGCCGGTGCCCAGCAGCAGCATGGTTTCCTGCTTGAGCTCGGTGGCGCTGATGCTGGGGCGCTGGGCGAAGGGATGGGTGGCGGGCACGGCCACGACGAAGGGCTCGTCGTACAGCGCTGCGGTGGCCAGGCCGGTGTCGGGAAAGGGCTCGGCCATGATGGCGCAGTCCAGCTCGCCGGTGCGCAGCATCTCCAAGAGCTTGACCGTGAAGTTCTCCTGCAGCATCAGCGGCATCTGCGGATACAGCTCGATGGTGTGCTTGACCAGCTCGGGCAGCAGGTAGGGGCCGATGGTGTAGATGATGCCCAGGCGCAGGGCGCCGGCCAGCGGGTCCTTGCCGCGCTTGGCGATCTCCTTGATGGCGCTGGCCTGCTCGATCACCGACTGGGCCTGGCGCACGATCTCCTCGCCCAGCGGCGTCACCGAGACCTCGCTGGCACCGCGCTCGAAGATCTTGACGTCGAGCTCTTCTTCCAGCTTCTTGATCGCCACGCTCAGCGTGGGTTGCGACACGAAGCAGGCCTCGGCGGCGCGGCCGAAATGGCGTTCGCGGGCGACGGCAACGATGTAGCGCAGCTCGGTCAGGGTCATGCGGGGGACTTCCTTCTGGAGTGGCGAGCCTACCCTGCGGCTCCCTCCGTGCAAACCCGGGGTGCCCCCGCTACACTGCGCCCCGCTTGCCATTCCGCGCCTGTCCGGGCGCACTGCGCCCATCATGAACACGACGACCCAAGAGAGAAAGCCGGTCACGCTGCAGCGTCTGCTGGACATGCATGCCAGCGGCGACAAGATCGCCATGCTGACCTGCTACGACGCCGCCTTCGCCGCGCTGCTGGACGAGGCCGGGGTCGACGTGCTGCTGGTCGGCGATTCGCTGGGCAATGTGCTGCAGGGCCAGACCAGCACGGTGCCGGTCAGCCTGCAGGAGATGGTCTATCACACGGCCTGCGTGGCCCGCGGCCGCAAGAGCGCCTGGGTCATTGGCGACCTGCCCTTCGACAGCTACCAGGCCTCGACCGAAGAAGCCTGGAAGAGCGCCGCCGCCCTGGTCAAGGCCGGCGCCCACATGGTCAAGCTCGAAGGCGGCGGCTGGACCGCGGCCACGGTGCGCTTCCTGGTCGAGCGCGGCATTCCGGTCTGTGCCCACCTGGGCTTCACGCCACAGACGGTCACCGCCCTGGGCGGCTACAAGGTCCAGGGCCGCGACGAGGCCAGCGCCGCCTTGCTGAAGCAGCAGGCCCATGAGCTGGCCGCGGCCGGCGCCCAGATGCTGGTGCTGGAGATGGTGCCGGCCGCCCTGGCCGCCGAGCTGGCCGGCGAGCTGAAGATTCCGGTGATCGGCATCGGCGCCGGTGTCGGTTGCTCGGGCCAGGTGCTGGTGCTGCACGACATGCTGGACATCACGCCGGGCCGTCGTCCGCGCTTCGTCAAGAACTTCATGCAGGGCGCCTCCTCGGTGCAGGACGCGGTGCGCCGTTATGTGACCGAGGTGAAGGGCGCCAGCTTCCCGCAGGACGACCTGCACGGCTATTGAGCGTTCGATGAAACTCATCCACACGATCGCCGAGCTGCGTGCCGAACTCGAGGGCCAGGGCGGCCGCGCCTTCGTGCCCACCATGGGCAATCTGCATGAAGGCCATCTGGCCCTGGTGCGCCAGGCTCGCGCCGCGACGGCCGGCCCGGTGATTGCCAGCATCTTCGTCAATCGCCTGCAGTTCCTGCCGCACGAGGACTTCGACCGCTATCCGCGCACGCTGGAGAACGACTGCCGGCTGCTGGAAAGTGCGGGCTGCGACCTGGTGTTCGCGCCGGACGAGCGCGAGCTCTATCCCGAGCCGCAGGCCTACAAGCTGCAGCCGCCGGCCGAGCTGGCCGACATCCTGGAAGGCCATTTCCGGCCCGGCTTCTTCACCGGCGTCTGCACCGTGGTGTACAAGCTGTTCAACATCGTGCAACCGCAGATCGCCATCTTCGGCAAGAAGGACTACCAGCAACTGATGGTCCTGCGCCGCATGGTGGCGCAGATGGCCCTGCCGATCGACGTGCGTGGCGGCGAGACCTGCCGCAGCGCCGAGGGCCTGGCCCTGTCCTCACGCAATGGCTATCTCAGCGAGGCCGAGAAGCTGGAGGCCCTGCGCCTGTCGGCGACGCTGAAGGGCCTGATCGCCGGCTGGCAAGCCGGCCGGCGCGATGTGGCGCAGCTGGAGGCCGAGGCCATGCAAGCGCTGCGCGCCCAGGGCTGGCTGCCCGACTATGTCGTGCTGCGCCGCCAGCGCGACCTCGGCACGCCCGAGGAGGGCGCGCCCCTGGTGGCCTTGGCGGCCGCCAAGCTGGGTGCGACCCGGCTGATCGACAACCTGGAGCTGTAGCCAGCTCCGGCTGTTTGGCGGCTTACTTGATCGCCAGCAGTTCGACGTCGAACACCAGGGCGGCGCCGCCGGGGATGCTGGGAGGGAAGCCGTTGCTGCCATAGCCCAGCGAGGCCGGGATGATCAGCTGGCGCTTGCCGCCGACCTTCATGCCGACCAGGCCCTGGTCCCAGCCGGCGATCACCTGGCCCATGCCGAACGGGAACTCGAACGGCGTGCCGCGGTCGACCGAGCTGTCGAACTTGGAGCCCTTGAGGTCGGTGGCGCGCTTGTCGTAGAGCCAGCCGGTGTAATGCACACGCAGCACGTTGCCGGTGGCGACCGTGGCGCCGGTGCCCACGGTGGTGTCGGTGGTCTTCAGCGTGGTGATGGACGACCAGCCGTAGACGTCGTTGTTGCCGGACGAGCCGGAATCGCCGCCACCACCACCGCCGCCACAGGCGGAGAGTGCGAGGCCGAGGGCCAGGGCGGACAGGGTGGTGCGGCGGGAAATAGCGGACTTCGGGAACATGGGCAGGCGAGGGCTAGGGAGAAAAAAGAGGCCGGCGGACTATAGCCGTGCCCTTAGCATCGCCGCCTCGGCCCCGTTCTGTGACCCTCCGCATGCCCAGCGTTTGTGCGAATCCCGCCATTTCCGGCCCCGGCGCCAGCCGCATGAGGCTGGGCTACAGCGCCTCGGCCCTTTGGGCGCTGCTGCGCCGCTGGTCCGGCTTCGTGCTGGTGTTCGCAGCCGTGCTGGGCGAGTACGCGCCCAAGGCGCTGGGCTGGCCGGCCTTGCCCCTGTTCTGGGCCGTCGCCCAGCCGGCGCCATTGCTGCTGCTGGGTGTGCTGGGGCACGCGCTGATCGCCACCGCCCTGAGCTGGGCCTTGCGCGAGGCCTTGCTGCCGCGAGCCTGGCTCGAGGCCGAGCGCGCCTTGCCACTGCCCACTGGCGAGAGCTGGAAAGCCGATGCCACCGTGGTGGCCCTGGCCCAGGGACCGCTGGTCCTGCTGTACCTGGTCTCCTGGCTGAACTGGGGCCTGGTCCGGCCGGCCTGGATGCAAGGCCTCTGGCTGGGGTCGGCACTGGCGCTGACGGCGTCGCTGGCGACCGGCCTGCTGCTGGGCGTGCTGTTGCTGCGCTGGCGGCGTCGGCCGGGCCGCCGGGTCTGGGGAGCCGAAACCCGCTATGCCGGCCGTGCGCCGCGGGTCTGGGCCGCCTTGCTGCTGTTGCCGATGGCGCGTGGCCCGGCCCGGTCGCTCGGGCTGTGGTTGCTGGCCTGTGGCTCGGCGCTGCTGCTGTGCATGCGCCAGGCCTGGGCCGCGCCCGAGCAGCTGCGCTGGTGGCTGGCGGCCTATGCCTTCGCGGGCATGCTCGGCAGCGCCCGTGCCTTTGCGCTGGCCCGGCGCGACCTGGCGGCCCTGCGTTTGGCCAGCGTCCAGCTGCCCTTGGCTCAGAGCGCCTGGCCGCATGCCGAACGGCTGCTGGCGCTGTCACCCTGCCTGCTGGTCTGGCCGCTGCTGGTGGCGATGCTGCTGCTCGGACCCTGGACGCTCGCGCCGCTGGCCGGGCCGGGCCTGCTGCTGGCGGCCTTGCTGATGCCGGTCTTCAACCTCTACCTGCCCGAGGACAGCAGCGCCGAGGCCCGCGCCGCGCGCTGGCTGCTGTTCCTGACCGTCTGGATCGTGCTGGGCACCGAATGCCTGGCCCTCTGAAGCCGCCATGACCCCTGTGCTGACCGCCCATTCGCTGAGCTTCGCCTACGAGCGCCGCCGCATCGTCGATCTCTGGAGCCACGAATTCGGCCCGGGGCTGTGCTGGCTGCGCGGTCCCAACGGCTCGGGCAAGTCGACCCGGCTCAAGCTGCTGGCTGGCGCGCTGCAGCCGCAATGGGGCTCGGCCCGCGTGGCGGGCATGGACCTGAAGACCCAGGGCCTGGACTACCGCCGCGAAGTGGCCTTCGTCGGCGCCGAGCCGCCGCCTTTCGAGCACCTGAGCCCGGTCGAGCGCTTCGGCTTCCTGGGGCGGCTCTACCCGCGATCCGACGCGTCCCTGTTCGAGCGCCATGTCGATGGCTTCGGCCTGCGGCCTTTCCTGAACCAGCCGCTGCGCGCGCTCTCGACCGGCACCCAGCACAAGGCCGCGCTGGCCGCGGCGCTGGCCCTGGGCACGCGGGTGCTGCTGCTGGATGAGCCTCTGATCGCACTGGACGCCGCGGCCCAGGCCCATCTGCAGAGCGTGCTGGCACAGGCCGCGGCCGAGACCGGGCGGCTGACCCTGGTGGTCAGCCACGAGGCGCTGGGTGTGGAGCCCAGCGCCGTGGTCGAGCTGGCTTGAAGCGTTGGCTCAGGCGCCTATGGCGTGCAGCCGGGCGCCGTTGATCGCGTAGACGATGCCGCCAGGGCCGATCAGGCTGGGTGTGTAGGCCTGGCCGATGCCGTCGTTCATCTTGAAGCCTTCGCTCAGCAGGTTGGTGCGAAGGTCCCAACGGTAGATCTTGCCGTCCTCGTTGTTGACCAGGGCTGCGCCCGTCTGCAGGTCGACCACCGCGGTGTTGACGCACCATTCGCGGACGCCCTGGTTGGTGCTGGTGTCGAAGGTCAGGCCGTTCACCGTGAGGACTTCCTTCATCACCTGCACCTTGTTCTCGCTGGGGGCCGTGAAGCGGTCTTCCTGCGACGCGAACGGGTCGACCACGGCCATCTGGTTCTGGCCGTCGCCGGTGCCAATGCCGGCGTAGTTGTTGTACTTGACCAGCAGCAGGTAGCTGGAACTGCCCTTGTAGCTGGGGACCAGGCTGGCGGGTACCACGGCCGGCGTGTCGTCCCAGCCGAAGGAGCCCGGGATCTTGCTGGTCGTCAGCCCGGCGTCGAAGTGAAGCAGCCAGCCGCGGCCGTTGTGGATGTCCCGCGAGGCATTGGTGACGCCGAAGTAGACGTCGCCATCGGGCGCGACCATGGGCGAGGCGGTGGAAAGATCGGTGACACGGGCCAGGGCATTGTTCTGCGGCTCGCGCAGCAGCTGCTTGGCCTTGATCGCCATCGTGGTGGCATCAAGCGCCAGCAGATAGCCCGACTGGTTCTGTCCACTGGTCACCGCGGTGCTGACCACCACGTAGAGCGTCTTCTGGTCCAGCGACAGTGCCGGTGCCGCGTTCAGGGCCGGCCCGCTGATGCTCGGGTCGCCTGCAACCGTCGCGGCGCTGACCCAGTTGCCGGTGCCGTCGGCGGTCACGCGGGCGAAGCCGCTGGTCAGGCTGGCCAGGTTGCCGGCCGAGGCCTGGAAGCCGAAATACACGGTGCCGGCGTCGTCGATCGTCAGTGGCGTGCAGATGCGGATCTGGCTGTCCAGCAGGCCCGCGTTCGCGGCGTAGACGCTGTTGCCGTAGAAGCAGAAGCGTTCCACCGTGCCGGTGGCCGAATCGACGTCGGCGCGGCGCAGCAGGCGGCCGCCGGACTCGGGCACATAGACCCGCTTGTAGCGATCCAGCGCAATGTTGAAGCTGGGCGTCCAGCTGCTGGTGGGCAACCGGTAGTCGGTGGTCTGCTGCCAGAGCTTCTGCCCGGTCGCGCCGTTCCAGGCCTCGACCCGGAAGTCGCCGTCGGCCGTGGTCTTGACCGGTACCAGCACCGTGTTGGCAGCCGAGATCGCCGGCGAGCCGTAATGGATCAGCAGGAAGCCGCCGCTGCGGTAGGGAGGGACGAGGTCGACCGGCGTGCTCCACAGCAGGCGCTGCAGCGACTGGCTGGCCACCGTGCTCTGTGCCTGGTGCTGAGCATTGCCAGCGTAGCCGGACCAGGCAGGCGCGACCGCGGGTCCGGGCGCGGGCGTCGGGGCCGGTGTAGGAGCAGGCGTGGGAGCGGGTGTCGGCGCAGGTGTGGGGGCTGGCGTCGGTGCCGGCGTTGGCGCGGGGCTGGGGGCACTGCCACCACCACCACCACCGCCACAACCGACCAGCAGGGCGGGCAGGCTGAGCGCCAGGACTTCACGTCGGGTCTTGGGCTGGGGCGGGGCGCTGATCGGCGGGATCTTGCTCATGGTCTCCTCGTTGTACTTTGCTTGCTTGGCTTCAAGCCATCGCGCATCGAGGCGCGGGTTGGGCTGCGAGAGGTTAGCATCGGCGCCCCATGATCCGCATATCGCACACCCTGGGTTTGTTGCTGAGCGCTTCGCTCGCCGCTTGCGGCGGTGGCGGTGGCGGCGGCGCACCGGCGCCCGCCCCCGCGCCAGCACCTGCTCCCGCGCCGGCCCCTGCGCCGGCCCCGGCGCTCAGCGCATTGGCCACCCTGGGCCAGCAGGTCTTCAACGACCGACTGCTGTCGGGCTCGGGTCGCATGTCCTGCGCCACCTGTCATGACCCGGCTTTCAGTCATGGCGCACCGAATGCACTGGCGGTGCAGATAGGCGGTCAGTTCGAGAGCGAGTTCGGCCAGCGGGCTGCGCCCTCGATCCGCTATCTCGAGCGCCTGCCGCCCTTCGACCTGGCCTCGCTTTCAGGCGGCCTGACCGCCGACGGCCGGGCCGACAGCTTCGCGGCCCAGGCCCATCTGGTGCTGTTCAACCCACTGGAATTCGACAACGCCAATGCCGATGCGCTGGCGCGGCGCTTGCGCGTCTCGGCGACTTCCCAGCCGTTCTCCGTCCTTTTCGGCAGCAACGGCGACGGCACCACCGTGACCGCCCAGCTGGAGCAGGCGCTGCAGGCCTTCCAGCTCGAGGACCGCAGCCTGCATCCCTACGACAGCAAGTTCGACCTGGTGCAGTCGAACCGGGCCGTGTTCACGGCCCCGGAGCAGCGCGGCCAGCAGGTGTTCCGCGATCCCTCGCGCGGCAATTGCTCGGCCTGCCATTTCGACTTCAGCGCCGACGGCAAGCCGCCGCTGTTCACCGACTTCGGCTATGCCGCCATCGGCGTGCCGCGCAACCCGGCCATCCCGGCCAACAGCGATCCGAACTACTTCGACCTGGGCCTGTGCGGCCCGCTGCGCAAGGACCTGGCGGACCGCAAGGACCTGTGCGGCCTGTTCCGCACGCCGGGCCTGCGCAACATCGCGCTCAAGCCGGTGTTCTTCCACAACGGCCGCTTCAACACCCTGGCCCAGGTGCTGGACTTCTACAACACGCGCGATACCGAGCCCGAGCGCTGGTATCCGGTGCAGGGCGGCCAGGTGCAGAAGTTCGATGACCTGCCGGCTGCCTACCGGGCCAACCTGTCGACCTTCCCGCCCTTCGTCGGCCGCAAGCCGGGCGACCGGCCGCCCATGAGCGCCCAGGACCTGATCGACCTGGAATGCTTCCTGCGCACGCTCAGCGACGGCCACGTGGTCGGCACGCCGCCACCGCCCGCCTGCCGCTGATTTCTCCCGCTCGCCCGCGTCCGTCGCCAGCCATCCGCCGGCCTTGCCATTCGTCGCAGGCCGGCTGAGGCCGGCGGTCCTGCCCGGCACAGTCCGCCCCACTGTCCATCAACCGCAGGAGGAGAAACACCATGCAGACCCAGCCGTTCAAGACCCGCGCCCCCTGGTTCATCCTGGCGATCGCCATCATCGCGTCGCTGAACAGCAGCCGCAGCGAGGCCGCCACCCCCGCCACCCCCGCCGCCGCGCCGGCCGCCACCAGCTACCGCGACCTGCAGGTCCAGGTGGTGGGCACGGGCAAGCCGGTGCTGATGATCCCGGGCCTGAACAGCGCCGCCTCGGTCTGGACCGAGACCTGCGCAGCCCTGCAGCCGCAAGTGCAGTGCCACATCGTCCAGCTGCCCGGCTTTGCCGGCGCCAAGCCGGTCCAGCAGGAGCAATGGCTGAACAGCATGCGGCAGCAGCTGCAGTCCTATGTGGACGACAAGAAGCTCGCCAAGCCGGTGGTCATGGGCCACAGCCTCGGTGGCGCACTGGCCCTGATGCTGGGCAGCGAGGCGCCGCAGCGCTTCGAGCGCCTGGTGATCGTGGACGCACTGGCCTTCATAGGCGCGGTGCGCGACCCGAACGCCACGGCCGAAAGCCTCAAGCCCATGCTGCAGGGCATGCGCCAGCAGATGGCCGCGGCCAGCGACGAGCAGGCTGCGGCCCAGGTCAAGGCCATGGCACCGGGCATGACGAACAACGCGCAAGGCATAGAGCGCGTGGTCGCCTGGGGCCTCAGCAGCGACCGGGCCACCACGGCCCAGGCCATGACCGAGCTTTGGGGCACGGACCTGCGTCCGCAGCTGTCCAAGATCCAGGTGCCGACCCTGGTGCTGGGCTCCTGGGCCGCCTACAAGCCCATGGGCGCCACGCAGGAAAGCACCCGCAAGATCTTCGAAACCCAGTACGCCAACCTCAAGGGCGTGGACATCCGCATGAGCGAGGCCGGCTACCACTTCCTGATGTGGGACGACGCCGACTGGCTGGTCGGCGCCGTCAAGGGCTTCATCGCCCAGCGGTGAACGCGGAGCGATTCCGGCTTCAGCAGCCCTGCCGCGCGGCGCCCTTCTCGAGCAGGGCCTGCGCGGCTTGAACCGCTTCGGGCTTGTAGAGCGCGCCGCCATGGGGCACCTCGGCCACCTCCATCACTCGCAGGCAGCTGCTGCGGTGCTGCATGGCCTGCTCCAGGCTGCGAGTGAACGAGGTCGGGCTGACCTCGTCCTTGCTGCCCACCAGCATCAGCGTCGGTGCCTTCAAGGCACGCAGCGCGTTGTGGTTGTCATAGGACTTCACGCTGTCGTCCAGCTTGATGCGGACAAAGGGCCTGGCATACCAGGGCACCTGGTTCTCGGCCCAGTCCTGCGCGGTGGTCAGCGTGCCTTCCAGCAGCAAGGCGTCGGGTGGCTGGACACTGGCCAGGTGCGAACTGACCAGGGTGCCCAGCGAGAAGCCCCAGTAGACGACCGGCAGGCTCTCGCCTGACAGGCGCCTGGCCTCGCGCACCGCCGCCTGGGCGTCTTCGATCAGATGGGTCGTGCCGCCTTGCCCGGCGGACAGGCCCATGCCACGGTAATCCCAGAACAGCACATTGACCGGCAGCGACGATGCCTGGCGGATCAGGCCGCCGTAGGTGCGCTGGACCAGGTTGCCGCCACCCTGGAAGTAGACGGCCGTCACGCGGGCGCCGTTCTGGCGCAGGAACAGGCCGCCCAGGGCCGTGCCGTCGGCCGACTGGAAGCGCACCTGCTCCAGCTTCGCGCCCTTGTCGCTCGCCAGCGTCTGGGCCTGACTCCACCAGTCGTCGGGGATCGGCCGGGTGCTGCGGACGAAGAGGTCGCTGTCCTTCACCTCAATGGTCGAGCAGGCGCTCAAGGCCGCCGCCAGCAAGGGGAGCAGCAACAGCCGTTGCCGCAGGGTCGGGGTCGTCTTGTTCATCGATAGGCCGAGGCTGCATGGCCTCGTTGCAAGAAGGTCGAACAAAGCGAAGGACGCTACTGCAGGTGCGCCGCTGTCGCGCCGGTGAAGCGGGCGCAGTATAGGCAGGCAGGAAAGCCGGAGTTCAGGCTTGCAGTCCAACTCAGGCTTTGAGGAACTCGGCCTTGCCGCCCAGCCAGCGTTCGACCTGGCGGCGCGCGGCGTCCGGATGTTCGTCCAGCAGCTGCGGGGCAAGCGCGCGCGCGGCCTTGAGCAGGGGCGCGTCTTCCTGGATGTCGGCGAAGCGCAAGAGCTCGGCGCCGCTCTGGCGCGTGCCCATGAACTCGCCGGGGCCGCGGATGTCGAGGTCGCGGCGGGCGATCTCGAACCCGTCGGTGGTCTCGGCCATGGCCTTGAGCCGCGACTTGCCGGTCACCGACAGCGGCGCGGTGTAGAGCAGCACGCAGACACTGGCCACGGCGCCGCGGCCCACGCGGCCGCGCAGCTGGTGCAGCTGCGAAAGCCCGAAGCGCTCGGCATGCTCGACCACCATCAGGCTGGCATTGGGCACATCGACGCCGACCTCGATCACCGTGGTGGCGACCAGCACCTTGCTCAGGCCGCCGCTGAAGGCGTCCATCACCGCAGCCTTCTCGCCAGGCGACATGCGGCCGTGCAGGAGACCG
Organism: Pelomonas sp. SE-A7; assembly: GCF_030345705.1. Classification (NCBI taxonomy): domain Bacteria; kingdom Pseudomonadati; phylum Pseudomonadota; class Betaproteobacteria; order Burkholderiales; family Sphaerotilaceae; genus Roseateles; species Pelomonas sp. SE-A7. The sequence goes on along the minus strand of NZ_JAUASW010000003.1, from coordinate 472,155 downwards.
ACCGCATGGCCGGGCAGGGCGGCGCTCAGCTCGGCATGGGTGTCGGTGGCGTTCTTCAGGTCCAGGGCCTCCGACTCTTCGATCAGCGGGCAGACCCAGTAGACCTGCCGGCCCTCGTCGGCAGCGTCGCGGATCTTGGCGATCACCTCGTCGCGCCGGTTGTCGGCGAACACGCGGGTGACGATGGGGCTGCGGCCGGGCGGCAGCTCGTCGATGGTGGACACGTCCAGGTCGGCGAAATAGGTCATCGCCAAGGTGCGCGGGATGGGCGTGGCACTCATCATCAACAAGTGAGGCTCCAGCGCCTGCGCGGCCAGCTTCTTGCGCAGCGCCAGTCGCTGCGCCACGCCGAAGCGGTGCTGCTCGTCGACCACGGCCAGGCCCAGCTTGGCGAACGCGACCTTGTCTTCGATCACCGCATGCGTGCCCACCACCAGGTTGGCCTCGCCAGAGGCGACGGCGTCCAGCATCTTCTGGCGCGCCTTGCCCTTGACCGAGCCGGTCAGCCAGGCCACGCGCACGCCCAGCGGCTCCAGCCAGGCGATCAGCTTGCGGAAATGCTGCTCGGCCAGGATCTCGGTCGGCGCCATCAGCGCGCATTGCCAGCCGGCATCCATGCACACGGCCGCGGCCAGCGCCGCGACCACGGTCTTGCCGGATCCCACGTCACCCTGCAGCAGCCTGTGCATGGGCTTGGCCAGGGCCAGGTCTTGCGCAATCTCCTCGACCACGCGCTGCTGGGCGCCGGTCAGCTGGAACGGCAGATGGCCCAGCAGTTGCTCATGGAGGCCCTCGCGTCGCCCCTGCAGCGCCGGCGCCTTCAGATGGGCGCGCTCCCTCTGCGCCTTGAGCTGGCTCAGCTGCTGGGCCAGCAGCTCCTCGAACTTGAGCCGCTGCCAGGCCGGGTGCGTGTGGTCCTCCAGGGTGGCCAGCGGCACACGCGGTGGCGGATGGTGCAGAAAATTCAGCGCCTCGCGCAGCGAGGGCAGTTGGGCCGGCACGCTGCGCGACGGCAGCACTTCTTCCAGCGGCGCGCGCTTCATGGCCGCCTCGATGGCCTTGCGCAGATAGGCTTGCGGCAGGCCGGCACTGGCCGGGTAGACCGGGGTCAGGGCCTGCGCCAGCGGCGTGGTCTCGTCCACCGCCTTGACCACTGGATGCACCATCTCGCGGCCAAAGAAGCCGCCGCGCAATTCGCCGCGCACCCGCAGCCGCTGGCCCTGCGCCATCTGCTTCTGCTGCGAGGGATAGAAATTCAGGAAGCGCAGCAGCAGCTCGCCGCTCGCGTCTTCTATTCGCACCAGCAGCTGGCGCCGGCTGCGCAGCTCCACCTTGCACTCGGTGACCCGGCCCTCGCACTGCACCGTCTGCCCTTCCAGCGCCTCGGCGATGGGCGTCAGCCGCGTCTCGTCTTCGTAACGAAGCGGCAGGTGCAGGGCCAGGTCGATGTCGCGCAACAGGCCCAGCTTGTCCATGGCCTTGCGGGGGGCGGACTTGGGTTTGTTGGCTGATGCGGGGGCGGCCTCGGGCATGGGCGGGAATTCTGCCTTGCACTGAGCGAGATCTCCCCCCAAAAGGACGAATCCGGTGGCCGGCAACTGAAATGAAATGCCGGCAGAATCGCGCCCGTCGTCGATAGCTGCTGACGAGGGAGCACAAGAATGAACGCCGTCCATCGCTCGCGCCTGCGAGCCCTTGCCGCCACTGTGGCGCTGACCAGCCTGATGGCCGCTTGTGGCGGCGGCGGTGGTGGCGGAGGCTCGACCGTCGAACCGCCCAAGCCGCCGCAAGGCACGGCCTTGCCGGACCAGGTGACGCTGACCGCCCTGGCCGCCACCGAGATCGGCGTCGAGCAGTCCTTCGGCAACAGCGTGTCGGGCCTCACCGGGCTGACTTTTGCCTGGGACTTTGGCGATGGCAGCACCAGCGCCGAGCCCAGCCCCAAGCATGCCTATGCCAAGACTGGCGACTTCGCGGTCAAGTTCAAGGTGACCAATGCCGCTGGCACGTTCCGCGAAGCGACGCAGACCGTTGTGGTGAACAGCCTGGCCCATGTGCGCAATCTGAGCTGCAGCGGCGCCAACAGCAGCGGCTGGTGCTGGCAGACGCCGCGGGTCGGCGAGCGCTTCAACGGCGTCGCCCTGCTGAGCGCCAGCCTGGGCTGGGCGGCCGGCGCCGACGGTCAGCTTTTCAAGACCACCGATGGCGGCAGCAGCTGGACCGCCGGCTTCAAGGCCGCGGGCAAGTCCTTTGTATCGATCAACTTCGTGGATGCGCAAGTCGGCGCGGCCCTGGCCAAGGACGGCACGCTGTACCTGACCACCGATGGTGGCACGCAATGGGCGGCAAAGAGCATGGCGCCCGGGTTCAACTCGACCGGCCTCGGCCAGACGCTGGACCTGCTCGACAGCCGCCGCATCGTGGTGCGCCGCAGCGGCCTGGCCGCGGCGAGCAGCGACGGCGGCACGACCTGGTTGAGCGTGGCCAAGACGGTGGCCACGGCTCGGCCTTCGAGCGCACTCTGGGCTCCGGATGGCCGCTACACCGACCTGGGCCAGGCCTACCAGGCCTATGGCCCGACCCCGACCACGCGCGAGCCCTGGGAGTCGAGCGGCCCCGGCTGGTATTTCTGGACCGACGATCTCACCGCGGTGGATGAGCTGACGGCCGTGCGCGTGCAGTGGGCCGACCAGCCGATCAGCAACGGTCCCGACCTGCGTGCCGTGTTGCGGACCTTCGATGGCGGCCAGACCTGGGAGCGCATCGCGATCAAGGAGGACGGCGTCCGCCTGTCGCGCTCCCGGATCAGCCCGGCCACGGAAAGGCCGATCTACTACCCCACGCTCCTTGTGCCTACCAACGGCCGGGTGCTTTGGGCGCTCGGCAGCACGGTCTACCGCAGCACCGACGGCGGTGCGAACTGGACTCAGGCCGTCGTCGCCGGCGGAGCCCCGACCGGCATTCGGGTGGAAGGCTGGGCCGACCGCAGCAATCCGGCGCGTCTGCTGACGGTCTACCGCCAGTTCGGCGAGACCCTGGGCGTGCTGTACGAAACCCTGGACGAGGGCAAGACCTGGACCAAGACTGGCCTTGCCGAGGCGGGAATCGGCGTGACCCGCATCCTGTCGGGCGAGGCAGGGCGGGTCGTGGTCGAGGCCAACAATGGCGCGCAATACAGGCGCGATGATGCGACGGGCCGCTGGGTGCGGATTGCCAATGCCGACGACCTGGGCTCAATCACGGCCCTGGGCTTCTGGGACGGTCAGACCGGCAAGGGACTGGCCACCACCTCCGGCTCCGGCCTGCTGGCCACCGACGATGGTGGGCGCAACTGGCGTGTACAGCAGCTCGGCGATCTCTCGGCGTTCTTCTTCCCGGCCAACTACCGCAGCAAGCTGCAGGTCTTCGGCAGCAAGGCCTGGACGGCACGCAACGGCAACGTGTATTTCAGCGACAACCGCGGCGACACCTGGACCGAGAAGGGCCGGGCCCAGTTCGGCGCCGCCCATGTCTGGACCGCCCACTTCCGCGATGCCAACAATGGTGACGTGGTGCTGGACGCCGGCTATCTGATGCGAACCACCGATGGTGGCGCCACCTGGACCCGCACCGGCAATGCCGTGCTGAGCAACGACATCCAGTTCGTCAACGACCAGCTGGGCCTGATCAATATCGAGAAGGCCGGCATCTCGGTGACGCGCGACGGCGGTGCGACCTGGTCCAACGTCGTCATTCCGACCGCGCAGTTCTATTTCAAGCAGATGCTGATGGTCGACGCCAACGAATGGTGGGTGGTCGGCTATCTGGCGGCGCCGGTGGTCGGCTACGTGCACGTGACCCGCGATGGCGGCCAGACCTGGACCGAGCACAAGCTGCCCGGCAAGGACTGGCCGGCGCTGCGGGCGGTGGGCGTGGCCGCCGATGGTCAGCCCTGGATCGCCGGCGACGGCGGCGCACTGTTCACCACCACGGACCGCGGTGCGACCTGGCAGGACCGCAGCCTGACCACCGGCTCCTCGCTGTCCGCGATCCACTTCAACTCGAGCAAGACCGGCTGGCTGGGTGGCACGCGCGGCGAGGTGGTGTCTACGGGCACCGGCGGTCGCTGACACCCCTGACAGACATCGGCAACGGCGGGCAATGAAGCCTGCCAATGGTTCGCCCCCCCCGTTGGTGGGGGTGAACTGGGGGCGAAAAGCCGATTGCCTGCCGGCACAATCCCGCCGGCCCAACGAGGTCGAGTCAAGAGGGAGAAATGATGAACAACAAGCATGTGAGCCTGCGTGCTCACGGGATTGGCCTTGCCGCAGCGGTGCTGCTGGCAGCTTGCGGCGGCGGTGACGACAGCCCGCCGGCGCCCACGACGCCACCGGTCACGGCGGTACCCGAGAGCCTGTCGCTGACCGCGCCGGCTGCCGGTGAAGCCGGCACCGAATTCCAGTTCGGCAACAGTGCGTCCGGCCTCAGCGGCCTGACCTTTGCCTGGGACTTCGGCGACGGCAAGCAGAGCAGCGATGCCAGCCCCAAGCACAGCTTCAGCAAGGGCGGCGACTACGAGGTCGTCCTCAAGGTCAGCAATTCGGCCGGGGCCAGCCGCGAGCAGCGGATCAAGGTCAGCGTCACCAACCTGGCCAACGTCAAGGGACTGGTCTGCAGCGGCGCCTCCTCGACCGGCTGGTGCTGGCAGCAACCCAAGCCGACCGGCAACGAACGCACCGACCTGCTGATGCTCAGCGCCACAAGCGGCTTCATGGTGGGTGAGAACGGCGAGATCTTCAGGACCACCGATGCCGGCACCACCTGGACGGCCGTGCCGTCGGGTGTCACCAGCACACTGCGCAGCATTTCCTTCAGCAGCGACAAGGACGGCTGGATCGTCGGCGACTACGGCGCGCTGCTGCGCACCAGCGATGGCGGCGCCACCTGGACGCTGAGCAAGATCGCGGAGACAGATTCCTACTACAACTCGGTGGGCGCCCTGCAGGCCCTGGATGCCAACACGGCCATCATGGGGGTCGGCTACAGCTACCGCTACACCAGCGACGGTGGCAAGACATGGGCCACCTCCGGCATGCAGCCCAGCCTGATCACGCCCAAGGGTGTCTTCTGGTCGATGGCCAGCTACGGCAGCCAGCTCAACAAGTCCACCGACTTCGGCAAGTCGAGCAGCGTCGTGATGACCCTGTCGGAGCCGGGCTATTCGATGAACGGGTCCGCGGTCGCGGTGTTCGACGAGAGCGTGGTCATGCTCAGCAGCGTCCTGTACCGCTATGACCCCTACACCTACAACTACGAATACAAGCGGGTGCTGCGGCGTTCGGAAGATGGCGGCGCCAGCTGGACCCGCATCGAGCCTTCGGGCCTGGAGGCGGAAGACCAGCGCGGCAGCTCGATGCCGCAGATCATGCGCGCTTCGGCCACCGACAAGAACGTCGTGGCTGCCTTCGGCTCGTCGGTCTACCGCAGTGCCGACGGCGGCAGCAGCTGGAAGAAGGTCAGCACGCCGTCGGGCATGTATTCGTCCACCTTCGGCGGTACGCTGGCCCTGGGCAACACGCTGCTGGTGCCCTCCTATGGCACGGTCTACCGCAGCGAGGACCTGGGTCAGACCTGGACCGCCATTGCCGTCGGCACCGCGTCCAGCAGTTCCCTCTGGGGGCTGAAGCGCATCAACACCGACACGGTCACGGTGCGCTCCTCCGAAGGCAGCGCCTATGTGTCGGGCGACCAGGGCAAGACCTGGAAGCGCTTCCAAGGCAGCAGCCCTGGCCAGCAGGCCACCTACGTGGGCGGCGGCTTCTTCGACGGCAAGCATGGTTTCCTGCTGAGCCAGCAGGGCGAGATGACCGAAACCACCGACGGCGGCCTGAGCTGGAAGACCAAGCTGCCCGGCCTGATCCAGGGCTACGGCGACATGCAGGTCTACGGCGACAAGCTGGCCTGGCTGTTGCTGGGCGATGGCCGCTTCTCGCGCAGCACCGATGGTGGTGCCAGCTGGAGTTCGGCGGTGCGCGTGGGCCAGAGCGGCTTCCGCCGCATCGGCCTGGTCGATGACAAGCGGGCCTGGGCGGCCTACAGCTACAGCTACTACTCCAGCAGCTTCGCCCTGACGAGCGACGGTGGCCAGACCTGGACCGACACCTCGCCGGTGGCCAATGTCCAGTCGCTCTACATGGGCGCGGACCTGCCTCTGCTGGGCTACGGCAACACCGGCATGATTGCCACCAGCAGCGACAACGGCAAGACCTGGAGCCAGCGCTACTCCGGCACCCAGGTCCAGTTCCTGTCGATGACCGCGGCCGAGGCGGGCAACCTGTGGGTCGTCGGCGAGCAGGGCGTGGTTCGCCGCTCGATCGACAAGGGCCAGAGCTGGACCGAGGTCAACCTGGGCAGCAGCGACACCCTGAACCACGTGGCCTTCGCGAACGCCAAGGTCGGCTGGATTGCCGGCAATCGCGGCACGGTCTTCGCCACCACCGACGGCGGCAAGACCTGGGCGCGACAGCTGACCGGTACCCTGCGCCACCTCAGCCGCATCATCGTGGTCGATGCCAAGACCGCCTGGGCCCTCGGCGACGGCGGTACGGTGCTGGCGACCGGCAACGGCGGCTTCTGAGCCTGACCGGAGACAGACAGGGCTGGGGGGGCACCCCGGCCCTGTCCCCATGGGGCGAATCGGTACTGCCCCAGAGACCATTGCACTCCTTTTCCTTCCTTTGGGTGAGCGAGCAAATAACGAGTTAGAGAAGCTCCACTCGCTTGTAGACTGCCGCGGCTAAAACTACGAGGGAGTGCAACATGGCTCATAGGCCCATCGACAAGTCAATGATCGCGACGGCCGCGCTGTTGGCTGCCGCACTCGGTGGTTGTGGCGGCGGAGGTGGCGATGCCACCGCGACGGCTCCAGCGCCAGCTCCGGCCCCAGCGCCGGCCCCGGCTCCAGCTCCAGCTCCAGCTCCAACACCAGCTCCAACACCAGCGCCGACTCCGGCGCCCGCACCGGCCCCGGCTCCGACACCCGCTCCAGCCCCGGCTCCGGCTCCGGCTCCGACGCCAGCGCCGGCCCCAGCTCCAACGCCGGCCCCAGCCCCGGCTCCGACACCAGCTCCAGCCCCAGCTCCGGCTCCCACACCCGCCCCAGCTCCGGCCCCAACCCCGATCCCGGCCAGTCTGGCCATCACGGCATCTGCGACGGCCAGTGCTGGCGCATCGGTCAAATTCGCCAGCTCGGCCGACAGCCTGAGCGGGCTCAGCTACAGCTGGAACTTCGGTGACGGCAGCGGCAGCAGCACCGAGGTTTCGCCCAACCATGCCTATCTGCGGGGCGGCGAATACACGGTCGTGCTGAAGCTGAGCAATGCCGGCGGCCAGAGCCGCGAAGTGCAGCACAAGCTGACGATAGACACCAAGGCCAATGTGCAGGGCCTGCTGTGCAGCGGTGCGTCCAGCGCTGGCTGGTGCTGGCAGACGCCGCAGGCCAGCGCCAATCTGGCCGACCTGGCTTTTCTCGATGGCACGACCGGCTGGCGCGTCGGTGAGCGGGGCGAGATCGCCAAGACCGGCGACGGTGGTGTGACCTGGGTGGCCCAGCGGTCCGGCACGCTGGAGGACCTGGTCTCGGTCGCCTTCAGCGACAGCAAGAACGGCTGGGCCCTGGGCAGCGTCGATGTGGTGCTGCACACGCGCGATGGCGGTGACAAGTGGTCGCTCAGCCGCATTCCGGCCGCCTGCCCGAGAGGCAGTGCCGGCCGGATCAAGCCGATCAATGCCGAGATCGCCTACCTGTCCGGGTCGGAAGTCTATTGCGCCACCACGAATGGCGGGACGAGCTGGCGCAAGCTCGATCGGGAGCCTACCCATGTGTCCGACACCGGGGAGCTCTGGTACTTCGATTCCGCCAGCAACTCGATCCTGAAGTCTGCCGATGCGGGCCTGACCTGGACGCTGGTGCTGGCCTTGGGCGCGGGCAACAACTACCTGTCGGTGCAGATCCTGGCGCCCAAGGGCCAGGACGTGGTGGTGATGGGTATCTGGAGCAAGGGTACCCGGACCTACCGCAGCGCGGATGGGGGCCTGCGCTGGGGCGACGTCATCAATACGGCGCCCGGCTCCTACGACAACCTCTTCCTGCGCTCGGCGGGCTCGAACAACAACCGGCTGGTGCTGCAGACTGACAACGGCACGCTCTACTACAGCACCGACGACGGCAAGACCTGGAACACGGAGCAGGGGCCGTTCAAGGCCGGCCTGCTGGGCAACGCCTACAACAATTACCGGATCTACCTGGTGCAGGGAGATACCTTTCTGGCCGAGTACTACGCGCCGCCGGACGGTATGTATGCGCGTCCCAGGTATTTCAGGCTCAGTACCGACGTGGGCAGGACCTGGACGGCCATGACGCAGCCCGAGGGCTGGATCTATTTCTACGGCCCCGTCGTGGCCAAAGGCCCGAGCCTGCTGTGGCTCAAGGGCCTCAACGAGCACCGCCTGAGTCGCGACGGCGGTCAGACCTGGCCGGTGCTCGCCGCCAAGGAAGCCTTCCGGGTTCCGCGCAGCACCTCGTTCTCCGACGCCCTGCATGGCCTCACGGTCGCCGGCCGTACCGTCAGCGAGACCAGCGACGGTGGCCGGACCTGGACGGTACGCCGCGACGGCTCCAGCGCTTCCAGCATCGTTCCTCAAGTCCAGCTGATCGATGCCAAGCTCGGTTGGCTCAACGACGCCACCGGACTGTTCAAGACCGCCGACGGCGGTCGCACCTGGACCGCGGTCAAGTCCAACCCCGGCCTGAGCTGGCTGAGCGCCCGCGATGCCCAGCTGGCGGTGGGTCGCACCGCAGCCGGCATTTGGCAGGTGACCCGTGACGGCGGCGGCAGCTGGGCCGAGCTCAAGGGCCTCAATGCCGTAACCGGCATCAAGTGCATCCTGTTTGCCGACGCCAACCGCTGGGCTGCCATCGCAACGGACGGACGCCATCTGTTCTCGCGCGACGCCGGGGCCAGTTGGTCTACCGCCACCGTGGGCACGACGACGGGCACGGCGGTGGCGGGTCTGGCGCCGCTCTGGGCACCGGGCGCACGGGGCATGGTCATGCAGTCGCTGAACGGCGGCGAGCAATGGGCGACCGTCGCCATCGGCAATGCCGACGCCCGGGTGCTGGCGGTCAAGTTCTTCGACGCGCGGATCGGCTGGCTGGTCGGCGAGGCCGGCCTGTTGATGGCGACCACCGATGGGGGCCAGACCTGGCGGGTTCAGGCCAGCCTGGTTCAGGAGGATCTGCGGGCGATCGACGTGGTCGATGCCAAGACCGCCTGGATCAGCGGTTCAGGCGGCGCCCTGCTGAGCACGGCCAGCGGCGGAAACTGAGTGCGGCGGCGGTGGAGGCGGCGGTCGATGGGACAATCGCCGCCTCCCTTGTTTGGCACGGGTCCGTCCGGCCCTCAATCGCAACCATGTCCCGCTCCTACACGGTCGCCGACTTCGACTTTGAACTGCCGCCCGAGCTGATCGCCCAGCACCCGGCGCCCGAGCGCAGCGGCTCGCGCCTGCTGGATGGCCGCGACGACGCTCCCGTCGACCGCACCTTCCGCGAGCTGCCCGAGCTGCTCAAGGCCGGCGACCTGCTGGTCTTCAACGACACCCAGGTGATCAAGGCGCGGCTCTACGGCCGCAAGGCCAGCGGCGGCGCGGTCGAGGCCCTGGTCGAGCGGGTGCTGCCCGGCACGCAGGAAGTCTGGGCCCATGTGCGCGCCAGCAAGTCGCCCAAGGCCGGTGCGGTGATCCGCTTCGCCGAGGCCTTTGACGCCGAGGTGATGGGCCGCTGCGGGCCGGACGACGGCCTGTTCCATCTGCGCCTGGCCGGCGATCCTTTCGCCCTGCTCGAGGCCCACGGCCATGTGCCGCTGCCGCCCTACATCGAGCATGAAGACTCGGCCGACGACGTGCGGCGCTACCAGACCGTGTTCGCCCGCCATCCGGGCGCCGTGGCGGCGCCCACCGCCTCGCTGCATTTCGATGAAGCCGTGCTGGCCCGGCTGGCCGAGCGTGGCGTGCAGACCGCCAGCGTCACCCTGCATGTGGGCGCCGGCACCTTCCAGCCGGTGCGGGTCGAGGCCATCGCCGAACACAAGATGCACAGCGAATGGTTCGACGTGCCGGCCGCGACCGTCGAGGCGATCCAGCGCACCCGCGCCGCCGGCGGCAAGGTCATTGCCGTGGGCACGACCAGCCTGCGGGCGCTGGAATCGGCGGCCCGCGGCGGCGAGCTCAGGGCCGGCGCCAGCGAGACCGACATCTTCATCACGCCGGGCTTCGGCTTCCGCGTCGTCGATGGCCTGCTGACCAATTTCCATCTGCCGCGCAGCACGCTGATGATGCTGGTCAGCGCCCTGGCCGGTTATGAGCGAATCCGAGCGCTGTATGAGCATGCGATTGCGCAGCGCTACCGCTTCTTCAGCTACGGTGATGCGATGCTGCTGAACCGTCTCGGCACCCTCAACGACTGAAGTCACCCATGCGCGCCTGGCTGCTCGCCCTCCTGATGCTGCTGGCCCTGCCGGCCTGGGCCCAGCATGAGGGCGTGATGCGGCTGCGGCGGGCCGAGTTCGCCACCGGCGTGGACGGGCCCTGGCAGAAGCTCGAGCTGCCCGACAGCTGGGCCCGGCGCGGCCTGGCCACCGGCAGCCGCGGCATCTACCGGGTCGAGTTCGAGTTGCAGGCGCGGCCGCAGCTGCCCTGGGCCCTGTGGGCCGAGCGCCTTTCCAGCGCGCATGAGCTGTGGATCAACGGCCAGCACCTCAGCGGCGACCTGGGCGCCGATGCGCTGCAACAGCGCGGCCGCATGCAGACCCTCTGGGTGGGCATACCGCCGGCCATGCTCAGGCCCGGCGTCAACACGCTGGAGCTGCGGGTCGACAACGGGCCGCGTGCCGGCCTGTCGGTGCTCAACCTGGGGCCGGCCGAGGAAATGGCCGGCGAGTTCGAACGGGCCGACATGCTGTGGGCCGACCTGCCGCGCTGGCTCAACGTGGGCGGGGCCTCGCTGTCGGCCTTTCTGCTGCTGATCTGGTGGCGGCGCCGCTCCGAGGTGGCGATCGGCTGCGTGGGCGCGCTGTGGCTGATGTCCTCGGTGCGCAACTACAGCTACTTCACGCACAACCCGCTGAACAGCCATGTGCTCGTGGACTGGCTCTACTTCAGCTCCTTTGCCGTGGCCGTCCTGCTGCTGGGCCTGTTGGCCATGGCCCTGGCCGGCCGCCAGCTGCTGTGGTGGCGGCGCTCGCTCTACGCCGCGGCCGTCGGCCTGCCCTTGCTGGCCGCGCTGCTGCTGCCCTGGGGCCTGCTGCTGTGGATACGCGCCTGGGCCTTCCCGCTGATGATCCTGCTGTCCCTGCCGGCGCTGTGGCTGGTGCTGCGCCATGCGCGCGACGCCGGCTGGCAGCATTACCGCGGCTTCGCGGTCGGCCTGGTGCTGGTGCTGGCCGCCGGGGTGCACGACTACTTCTATCACCAGGGCCACACCACGGTGATGGACCGCTACTGGATGCCGCTGCTGATGCCGGTGGTGCTGGCCCTGTTCAGCTGGACCCTGATCACGCGGATGATCAATGCGATGGCCGAGGTCCAGCACCTCAACACCGAGCTGGAGCAGCGCGTGGCCCAACGCACCCGCGCTCTGGAACTGGCCAATGCGGCCAAGAGCCGTTTTCTCTCCAGCGCCAGCCACGACCTGCGCCAGCCGGTGGTGGCCATAGGCCTGTCGGTGGGCCTGATGCGTGAGCAGGTCGAAGCACCGGCCCAGCGCCGCATGCTGGACCAGGTGATCGAGGCCGTGGGCGCACTGGAGCGCCTGCTGGTCGGCCTGCTGGACCTCTCGCGCCTGGACTCGGGCACGGTGCGCACCCATGTGCAGAGCGTGCGGCTGCAGCCGCTGTTCGATGCCATCGCGGTCCACGAGGCCGACCATGCGCGCAGCCGCGGCCTGCGCCTGCGCTTCAGGCCCAGCTCGCTGACCGTGATGTCCGATCCGGTGCTGCTGGAGCAGATCCTGCGCAACCTGGTCAGCAATGCCCTGCGCTACACCCGCCGGGGCGGCGTGCTGGTGGCGGCGCGGCGACGCGGCACGGCCGTGCTGCTGCAGGTCTGGGACAGCGGCATTGGCATCGCCCCGGCCGACCAGGTGACCATCTTTGAAGAGTTCGTGCAGGTCGACAACCCGGCCCGCCAGCGCCGGCCCGAGGGCGGCATGGGCCTGGGCCTGGCCATCGTGCGGCGCAGCGCCAACCTGCTGGGCCACCGGCTGAGCCTGGCCTCGCGGCTGGGTCGCGGCAGCTGCTTCAGCCTGCTGCTGCCGCAAGGCGAGCTGCTGAAGCCCTTGGCGCCGGCCCCGGTCGAGGCCGAGCCGCTGAGCCTGGTCGGCATGCGGGTGCTGCTGGTCGAGGACGACGACGCGGTGCGCGCCAGCCTGAAGGCGCGGCTGCAAGCCTGGGGGGCCACGGTGCTGGCCCATGGCTCGGGCCAGAGCCTGCTTTCGGCCCTGCCGGTGGGCGTCGAGGACGCTGCCCTGTTCGCCGACTTGCTGATCAGCGACCAGCGCCTGCCCGACATCCGCGGCATCGCCCTGGTCAAGCAGGTGCAGGAGCGCTGCGGCGGCCTGCCGGCCCTGCTGATCACCGGCGACACCGCGCCCGAGCAGCTGGCCGAGCTGCAGGCCAGCGGCGTGCCGGTGCTGCACAAGCCGTTCCGCGCCGAAGCCCTGATGGCGGCGCTGGAGAAGCTGCTGTCGGCTCAGCCGGCGTCGGAGCTGAGCCAGCCGATACGGCCCTGAGTGGCGTCGTCGAGCCGGGCCTTGAAACCCGCGACGGCGCTCTCCGGCAGGCTCAGGTTCAGCTCGACCTGGGCGCCATGGCTGACTTCGCCCAGCTGCGCGCCGGCGCTTTCGATCTCGCGCCGCAGCAGGCCTTCCATCGAATACGGCAGCGTGCAGCGCAGCCGGGCCTGGCGGACCAGCGGGATCTTGTCGGCCTTCAGCAGCGCCTGGGCCACGGCATCGGTGTAGGCGCGCACCAGGCCGCCGGCTCCCAGCTTCACGCCGCCCCAGTAGCGGACGACGGTGGCCAGCACCAGCTCCAGGTCCTGGTGGCGCAGCACCTCCAGCATCGGCCGGCCGGCGGTGCCGCCGGGCTCGCCGTCGTCGTTGGCCGCCGACTGGCCGCCGGCCAGCAGGGCCCAGCAAACATGGACCGCGCCCGGGTGCTGCTCGCGCAGCTCATACACCCTTGCCAGGGCCGTCTCCCGGTCCGGACAGGGCTCGACGCAGCCAATGAAGCGGCTCTTCTTGATGATCAGTTCGCTGTGGACCGGGATGGCCAGGCTGTGCGGCATGGCGGGATTGTCGGTCGTCTAGTGCGGATGGATTCCCAGGTGGCGCTGCACGATGGCGGCCAGGCTGCCATCGCGCTGCATCTCGACCACGGCAGCGCGGATGCGGTCGCGGTCGGCGGCCGGGATCCGCTCGCGCGAAAGTGCCAGGGTCGCGATCGAGGGCTCGTCCGGTGCATAGGACAAGGCGGGGTAGCGGTTCAGGTCCGGCTCGCGCAGCCGTGCATGGGCCAGCGTGTTGCCACCTATCAGCATGGCATCGGCCCGGCCGGCCCTGAAGGCGCGGATCGCCGCCGGCTGGTCCGGCGCTTCAACCACGCGTCTCTGGCTGCGCAAGGCGGCCACCCAGGCTTCCAGGCTGGGGACGAAGCGGTAGCCGCGCACCACCAGCAGGTGCAGCCGACGGTCGGCAATGAATTCGGCCGCCGTGGCGGGCACCGGCGCGACCCTGGGGTGCAGCAATGCATATTGGTGAGAGCGCAGGTAGGGCAGCATCTCGAAGGCCTTTTCGCGATCCGGTGTCGGGATGGCCGAGGCCGTCATGTCGAGCAGGCCCTGCTCCATCAGGGCCCAGATGCGAATGCGCGATTCCGTCACGGTGTCGAACTGGCAGCCCGTGCGGCGGGCGATCTCCTCAACCAGCTCCTTGTCTATGCCCTTGTAGGCCCCGTCCTCGCCCCGGTAGTAGAGCCCGCTGTACTCGTAATAGGCCATGCGAAAACGGCCGCATGGCTCGGCAAGGGCGCCAGCGCCGAGGGTGGCGAGCAGCAGCGAAATCAGCAGGGTACTGCGCATGCTTGTCGAAGGCTGGGCGCCAAGGCGGAGGCTTTCGAGTGTATCGATCCGCCCATCAGGCGGGCAGCCCGAAGCGCTGTTTCAGCTGCTCGACGTGGCCGCTGCGGCGCAAGGCGTCGAGCTGGGTTTGCAGTTGCTGCTGCAAGGCGTCGCTCGCGTCGGGCCGCAGTCCGAACGCATAGTCGGCCGGCGGCTGGTCGAGCTCGCCGACGGCGACGATGCGCGCCGACGCTTCGCCTTGCTGGCGGAGCTGCCAGTAGGCATTGAGGTCGCCCATCACGACCAGGTCGGTGCGCCCGGCCAGCAGCTTGCGCATGCAGACCTCGTAGCTGGTCGCCAGGTCCAGCTCCTTGCCCGGACCCAGGCCCAGCTGCAGCAGCTGCTCCATGGTCGCCGACCCGGTCATTGCGCCGACGGTGAGGCCGTTCAGCTGGCGCAGGCCCTGGAAGCGAATGTCCGTGCGCTCAGCCAGGCGATAGATCTGGACCCGCCGCGGCAGGATGGGACCGATCCAGCGGAAGCGGCCCTCCCGCTCGGGCAGCCGGGCCAGCGGGTACAGCAGGCTGTGGGTCTGCTCGGCAAAAGACTTCTCGGCGCGCAGCCGGGGTTGCAGCGCGATCGCGAGCGGCAGGCCGGCCCTTCTTGCCATCTCGCGCAACAGCTCGGTGGCCAGTCCGCTCACCTGGCCTTCTTGCTCGAAAGCCAGCGGTGGCAGCGGATGGGCGAAGGCCTGCAGGGCGACAGGCGGCGCGCCGGCTCGGGCCTGCCGTGCTGAAGCAGGCAGGAGGGGGAGGGCGATCAGCAAGGAACGGCGGCGAACGAGAAGGCTCATGCCGGCAGCGACCCAACGAGGTTGTGGGCCCAGTGTAGGGCGGCTGCGGCTGCGACAATCGCCCCACCATGCTGAAGTTCGACCTGCTCAAGACCGAAGGCCGCGCCCGCCGCGGCACGCTCACCCTCAACCATGGCGTCGTGCAGACGCCTATCTTCATGCCGGTGGGCACCTATGGCACGGTCAAGGGCGTGATGCCGCGCTCGCTGGAGGAAATGGGCGCCCAGATCATCCTGGGCAACACCTTCCACCTGTGGATGCGGCCGGGGCTGGACATCATGAAGCAGTTCGGCGGCCTGCATAAGTTCGAGAGCTGGGACAAGCCCATCCTGACCGACTCGGGCGGTTTCCAGGTCTGGAGCCTGGGCGAGATGCGCAAGATCAGCGAGGAAGGCGTCAAGTTCGCCTCGCCGGTGAATGGCGACAAGCTGTTCCTGACGCCCGAGATCTCGATGCAGATCCAGACCATCCTGAACAGCGACATCGTCATGCAGTTCGACGAATGCACGCCGTATGAAAGCAAGGGCAAGCTGACCACCGAGCGCGAGGCCAGAGCCTCGATGGAGATGAGCCTGCGCTGGGCCAAGCGCTGCCAGGACGAGTTCGCCAAGCTGCAGAACCCGAACGCGCTGTTCGGCATCGTCCAGGGCGGCATGTTCGAGAACCTGCGCGACCATTCGCTGGCCGGCCTGACCGAGCTGGACCTGCCGGGCTATGCCATCGGCGGCCTGTCGGTGGGCGAGCCCAAGGAAGACATGCTGCGGGTGCTGGACCACATAGCCCACCAGCTGCCGGCCCACAAGCCGCGCTACCTGATGGGCGTGGGCACGCCGGAAGACCTGGTCGAGGGCGTGCGCCAAGGCATAGACATGTTCGACTGCGTGATGCCCACCCGCAATGCCCGCAACGGCCATCTGTTCACCCGCTTCGGCGACCTGCGCCTGCGCAACTCGCGCTACAAGACCGACGAGCGCCCGGTGGACGAGACCTGCACTTGCTACTGCTGCGCCAACTTCAGCCGTGCCTATCTGCACCACCTGGACCGCTGCGGCGAGATGCTGGGTCCTATGCTGACCTCGGTCCACAACCTGCACTACTACCTGAACCTGATGAAGGAAGTGCGCGAGTCGCTGGATGCCGGCGGCTTCGAGGCTTTCCGCGCCCGCTTTGCGGCGGACCGCGCTCGCGGGGTGTAGTCCGGCACCTGCAAGCCGGGCAGGCAAGATGCCGCCATGCTGAAGACCTTGCTGAAACCGCTGCGCTGGGCGTTCCGCCTGGTGCTGGCCCTGCTGATCCTGTTCGAGGAATGGGGCTGGGCGCCGCTGCAGCGCGCCATGGCCTGGCTGGGCCGGCTGCCGGTGCTGCGCCAGCTGGAGGCGCTGATCCAGCGCCTGCCGCCCTATCTGGCGCTGCTGGTGTTCTTCCTGCCAGGGCTGTTGCTGCTGCCGGTCAAGCTGATGGCGCTTTGGTTGATCAGCATCGGCCGGGCCGGCCTCGGGCTGGCGGTGATCATTGCTGCCAAGGTGATAGGCACGGCCATCGTGGCGCGCCTCTTTGCGCTGACCCAGCCGGCCCTGATGAGCCTGCCCTGGTTCGCAAGGCTTTACACGCGCTGGACCGCCTGGAAGGAACAGCTGCTGGCCTGGGTACGCGCCAGTGCCGCCTGGCGCCTGGCCCGCGCGATCCGGCTGCGGGTGCGGCGAGTCGTCAAGCGGATGTTTGCGTCAGGCGCGGCCTAGCAGCTGGCCGACTCGGGTCTGCAGCAATTCGGGCGTCACCTCCGCCGCCGCCAGCGGCGCCGAAGCCTGCAGGCCGACGCGGCTCCACAGCCCGCGCCGGAACGGCTTGACCATGGCCTGGCCGGCTTCGACCCGAGAGAAGAACGAGCCCCAGAGGTTCTGCAAGGCCAGGGGCACGACCGGCAGCTCGGGCCGGCCCTCCAGCAGTTTCATCACGCCGCCCTTGAAGGGCTGGAGCGCGCCGTCGCGGGTCAGGCCCCCTTCGGGAAAGATGCACAGCAGCTCGCCCTGGTCGAGCACGGCACGGGCCTGGGCGAAGGCGGCCTCGTAGGTGGCCGGGTCGGTCTTCTGCGGCGCTATGGGAATCGCCTTGGCCAGCCGGAACAGCGTGCCCAGCAGCGGCAGCCTGAAGATCTCGTGGTCCATCAGGAAGCGGATCGGCCGGGGCGAAGCCGCCATCAGCAGCACGGCATCGACGAAGCTCACATGGTTGCAGACCAGCACGGCCGCGCCCCTGTCGGGGATGTGCTCGTCGCCGACCACGCGGAAGCGGTAGACCAGGCGCGTGGCGATGAAGGCCACGAAGCGCAGGAGGTACTCGGGCACCAGCATGAAGATGTAGAAGGCCACGACCGCATTGGCCAGGCCCACGACCAGGAACAGCTGCGGAATCGTCAGCCCCGACTTGAGCAAGGTGCCGGCCGCCACCGAGCTGACGATCATGAAGATGGCGTTGAGGATGTTGTTGGCCGCGATGATGCGGGCCCGGTGCGAAGGCGCGGCGCGCAGCTGGATCAGCGCATACATGGGCACGCTGTAGAGACCGGCGAACAGGGCGATCAGGCCCAGGTCGATCAGCACTCGCCAGTGCGCATGCACGGCCATGAAACCGGCAAGCGCCAGCGGCTGCTGACCAGGCGCCAGGCCGCTGGAGGCGAAGAACAGGTCGATGGCGAACACGCTCATGCCTATGGCGCCCAGCGGCACCAGGCCTATCTCCACATGGCGGCGCGACAGCAGCTCGCACAGCAGCGAACCCACGCCAATGCCGACCGAGAACACCACCAGCAGCAGCGAGGCCACTTGCTCGTTGCCGTGCAGCACGTCCTTGGCGAAGGCCGGGAAGTTGGACAGGAACACGGCGCCGAAGAACCACATCCAGGAGATGCCCAGCAGCGAGCGGAAAACGGCCAGCTGCTGATGCGCCAGCTTCAGGTTGCTCCAGGTCTCGGTGACCGGGTTCCAGTTGATCTTGAGCAGCGGGTCGGCCGCCGGGCTCAGCGGAATGGCCTGGGCCGTGAGCCGGCCCAGCAGGGCCAGGCCCAGGCAGGCGATGGCCACCTGCTGCGCGCCGACCACCGGCTTGGCGATCAGCAGGCCGCCGGCCACGTTGCCGAGCAGGATGGCCACGAAGGTGCCCATCTCCACCATGCCGTTGCCGCCGGTCAGTTCGCGCTCGTTCAGCTGGGCCGGCAGGTAGGCGTACTTGACCGGGCCGAACAGCGTGGAATGCAGGCCCAGCAGCAGCACGCAGCCGAGCAGGGCCGGGACATTGCTCGCATGGAAGCCCCAGGCGGCCAGCGCCATGATGGCGATCTCCAGCGACTTGATGAAGCGGATCAGCCGCGTCTTGTCGTATTTGTCGGCCAGCTGGCCGCTGGTGGCCGAGAACAGCACGTAGGGCAGGATGAACAGCGCGCCAATGACCAGGCCGGCCTGGGCCGGTGGCAGCCAGCTCAGCTGCAGCTGGTAGGTCACCAGCACGGTGAAGGCGAACTTGAACAGGTTGTCGTTGGCCGCGCCCAGGAACTGGGTCCAGAAGAAGGGCGCGAAGCGGCGCTGGCCGAGCAGGGCGAACTGGTTGCTGTGTGCTTGCTTGCTCATGCTTGGGCCTGTGCGATGACGAAGTGGCGACGGGTGGCGAACACGGTGGGTAGCAGGGCCTGGCCCCGGTGGCGGACAACCCGTTTCAGCGCCAGGTCGAACAGCAGCGGATTGTGCGAGCGAATCTGCTCGAGCGGCTTCACATCCGCCTCGACCAGCAGCCCGGCGCGCACCAGGCCGCCCAGCCGGTACAGCGGACCCACGCCCGGCAGCGGATAGTCGGAGCCGTGCAGCAGACGCTCATGCCAGTCCTGGCGGGCCAGCACCGTCTGCCAGGCCTCGGGCCGGCGGTTGGACTGGAACAGTGCCGACACATCGCCCAGCAGCAGACCCTGCCAGGCCGGCTCGTCCATCAGCCGGGCGAACAGGTCGAAGGCCTGGGCCGGCCGCGGCCGTTTCTGGTCCAGGTCCAGGGCCGTGCCCAGCGAGGCGCAATGGGCCATGATGACCCGCACGCCCATGGAGAGCGGCACGCGTGCATGCAGCGGGTTGCCCAGCTCCTCGCGGCCCGCGCCGGGCACGGCCTTCTCCTCCCCACAGTGGACGATCAGTGGCAGCCGGGCCGCGGCCAGGCGCTCGTAGAAGGGCCGCAGCCGTGGCTCGCGCAGGTCGATGTTCATGCTGCTGGGCAACCACTTCAGCGCCACGGCGCCGCCGCGTATCGCAGCGTCCAAGCGCGTCAGCGCATCTTCGCGGTAAGGATGGATGGAGGCGACCCAGGCAAAGCGCTGCGGATGCTGCTGGCTGGTGCGGCTGGCATAGCCGTCCGGCACATGGAAGGTGGTCCACTCGGGCCGCGGCCGACCCTGCTTGTCCATGGCTACGTCGAAGGCATAGAGCATCCAGCGTGCGCCGGCCGGGAAGTCGGCGGTCAGGGCCAGCAGGCGCTCCACGTAGGCACGGTCGATGCTCGGCGCATCGGCCGGCACGCAGGCACCGGCCAGGATGACCTTGCGGCGTATGGATTCCACCGGATGCCACCACTGCGTCATCTGGGCCGAGATGCGGCAACCCGAGCCGGAATCACCGGTGCCCAGCAGATGGGCATGGACATCCCATAACTGGGCCGGGTCCAGGTCTTGCCAGCAGCGCTGCAGCAGAGGATGGTCCTTCAGTTGCGGAGGCAGGGCGCCGGCGCAGTCGTTGATCATCAGGCGCATGGACCGGGCCGGCGTGCTGCCCAGCGCGGTGAACAGGCCGGCCGCGGCGGCAGCGCCGCAGCACAGCAGATGACGTCGATTGGCTTGATGCATGGATCGCTGCTCCCTTGGATGGGACGCGATGCTCGCGGCCAGGCGGGCCCAAGCCGGGTTCTCAATGCTGCGGTGTCGAGGCTGGCCGCCGCCGGTATCGTTTTACGCTACCGTAGCGCCATGCCCAGCACCCAGACCCTGGTCCAAGTGATCAAGGCCGAGCTCAAGAGCGCCGGCCTCAGCTATGCCCAACTGGCCCGGCAGCTGGGCCTGTCGGAATCCAGCGTCAAGCGCATGTTCGCCAGCGGCGGCGAGATGCCGCTGTCGCGGGTCGACGAGATCTGCCGCGTGCTCAGGACCGACTTCGCCGAGCTGGCCGGTCGCGTGGCCGAGCAGCGGCCCGAGTTGCGCGAGCTGACGCTGGCCCAGGAGCGCGCCGTCGTGGCCGACCCGCGCCTGCTGCTGGTGGCGATCTGCTGCCTCAGCCAGTGGAGCTTCGAGCAGATCGTCGAGCACTATTCGATCAGCCCGGCCGAGGCCACGCGCTGCCTGGCCCAGCTGGACCGGCTCGGCGTGCTCGAGCTGCGGCCGCAGAACCGCTACAAGCTGCTGGTGGCCAAGACGCTGCGCTGGCGGCCGCAGGGCCCCGTGATGAATTTCTTCCGCGACCGGGTCATGCACGACTTCTTCGCCGGCGGCTTCGACGGCGAGGGCGAGCTGATCACCCTGGTCCACGGCCAGCTCAGTCCGGCGGCGGCGCGCGAGCTGGTCGAGCGACTGCGCCAGCTGGCCGAGGACTTCGCGCGTCAGCACCTTCAGCAGCAGAAGCTGAGCGAGGCCGAGAAGCGCCAGTACACCCTGGTGATGGGCATGCGCTCCTGGCTGTTCGAGGGCTTCCGGCAGCTGCAGAAGCCGCGGCGGCTCACCAGAACTGCCAGTTCCCGGTCCTGATCACCCACAGGCCCAGCGCGCCATTGGTGACCGCATGGGCGATCACGGCGGTCCAGAGCTTGCCGGTGCGCATGTAGAGCAGGGCATAGGCCAGGCCGGCGACGATGGCGGCCAGCCACAGCGTGTGGGCCAGCATGAAGATGAAGGTGGACAGCACGAGCGCCTTGAGGCCGGCGTCCCGTGGTGCCACGGTCTGGAACTGCGGCTGCGCGATCCAGCGCATCAGGAAGCTGCGCCAGAACAGTTCTTCCATCACCGGCACCAGCAGGGCGGCGCCCAGCAGGCGCATCACGACCAGCGGCCAGATCAGGCCACCCTGCGCATCCAGCGGCACGAAGCTGGCAGTGGGCGTGCCGAGCTGCATCCAGGGCGCGTCCAGCTTGATCCACAGCACGAAGACCAGCACGCCCACGCCCAGGCTGATCAGCCATTCGCTGGCGTCGGGCAGGTTCTGCCGGCTCAGCTCGCCGTACTCGCGGCGGTAGTGCAGCAGCAGTCCGCCGACCACGAGCACGCCCAGGCCGTAGATCCAGCGCGGATCGAGTCCTTGCAGGCCTTCAGGCAAGGCGCCGCGCAGGCCCAGCAAGGCCATGAAGACGGCGAAGGGCAGGCAGCGGGCGAGGGCGGCGGGGTGGAAGCGTTGGAGCAGGGTCATGGCGAGGCGCAGCCTAGCAGCTGCGCTTGGTCAGCAGGCGGTCGTTGTGCTCGCCCAGCTCGGGCGCCAGTGAACGGATCGCCCCCGGCGTCTCGCTCAGCTTGGGCACGATGCCGGGCACGTCGAGCTGCAGGCCGGCGGCCGTGGTGATGGTCTCGATCATCTGGCGGGCGCGGTAGTGAGGATCCTCGGCGATGTCCTTGGCGGTGTAGATCCGGCCCACCGGCACGCGGGCCGTCTGCAGCGTGGCAACCACCTCGTCCACCGAGCGCTGGACCGTCCAGCTGGTGATGGCGGCATCCAGCTCATCGACCCGTGCCGCGCGGCCGGCATTGCCGGCCAGCTGCGGGTCCTGCCCCAGGTCGTCGCGGGCTATGGCCGCCATCAGGCGCTTGAAGATCGAGTCGCCATTGCCACCGATCACGACCTGGCCGTCGGCGCAGCGGTAGGCATTGCTGGGCGCGATGCCGGGCAGGGCCGAACCGGCCGGCTGGCGCACCGCACCGAAGGCGCTGAACTCGGGCAGCAGCGACTCCATGCAATTGAAGACCGACTCGTACAGCGCCACATCGACCACCTGGCCGCGGCCGGTTCGCTGGCGCGCCTGAAGGGCCATCAGCACGCCGATCACGCCATGCAGGGCGGCCATCGTGTCGCCCAGGCTGACGCCGGCCCGCACCGGCACCCGGCCCGGTTCGCCCATCAGGTGGCGCAGCCCGCCCATGGCCTCGGCCACGACGGCGAAGCCGGGCAGGTCGCGGTAGGGGCCGGTCTGGCCGTAGCCGCTGATGCGCAACATGATCAGGCGCGGATTGGCGGCCGACAGGGTGGCGTAGTCCAGGCCCCAGTCTTCCATCAGGCCGGGGCGGAAGTTCTCGATCAGCACATCGGCCTCGGCGGCCAGCGCGCGCACGTCGGCACGGCCCTGCTCGGTGCGCAGGTCCAGGGTGACGCTCTGCTTGTTGCGGCTCTGCACCTGCCACCAGACGCTGGTGCCCTCGTGCAACATGCGCCACTGGCGCAAGGGGTCGCCTTCGGGCGGCTCGACCTTGATCACTTCGGCGCCGAAGTCGGCCAGGGTCTTGCCGGCGAAGGGGCCAGCGATCAGCTGGCCGAGTTCCAGCACCTTGAGGCCGGCCAGCGGGCCGTTCTTGTTGTCGACGGACGCGTTCATGGCGGCAGTATCGCGGCCAGGTGTTCCTTCAGCGCCTGGATCGCGTGGCGCACCTTGGCCGGCTGGGCGTCGCGCTGCGGAGCCAGCGCGTAGATGGGCAGCGGCGGCAGATGCAGGCCCGGCATCAGCGGCAGCAGGCGGCCGGCCTCGCGGGCTTCGCGAACATCCTCATCGCCGAGCAGGGCCAGACCCTGGCCGGATTCGCAGAGCTGCTGCAGGCTCAGCTGGTTGTTGCTGCTGGCGCGTGGCCGCACGCGCAGCTGCCTTTGCACCGACTGCTGCTGCAGGTCCAGCTGCTGCGGACCGTCGGTGCCGGGGCGCAGCAGCAGCCAGTCGTGCGACTCCAGCTCCTCGAGACGCGCCGGCACGCCGCGCCTCGCCAGGTAGGCCGGCGCTGCGTAGAGCGAGATCGGTTGAGCGCCTATGCGCTGCGCCGCCCAGGCGCTGTCGGGCAGGCGGCCGAAGCGGATCGCCAGGTCTATGCGCTTGGCGATCAGGTCGGTGAAGCCGTCCTCGACTTCAAGGTGCAGGCTCAGGCCGGGATGGGCGGCGAGCAGCGGCGCGAGGGCCGGACCGACATGACGGGCGAAGCCCACCGGCGCCGCAATCCGCAGCTCGCCTTCCGGTGCGTCTCGCAGCTGGAGCAGGCCCTGCTGGGCCCCGCGGGCCGCGGCCAGCATGGCGGCGCAGCCCTCGTGAAAGCGCTCGCCGGCCGGCGTCAGAGCGAGCTTGCGGGTCGAGCGGTGCAACAGGGTCACACCCATGTCGCGCTCCAGCAGCCGCACCTGCTGGCTGACGGCCGAGGTGGTGGTCTTCAGCTGCCGTGCCGCGGCCACGAAGCTGCCCTGTTCGACCACGGTGGCCAGCACCGCCATGCGTTTCAGTTGGTCCAGCATCGCTTGATTGTGAAGGTTGGCTAAAGAGTCTGCGGCGATTCTGAGGACTTATCCGGTGATTGTGAAGTTCCTACAGTTCAAGCATCGCAACTGAGGGCCACGCGGCCCGCAAAGGATCCTCATGAAAGTCGCCCTGATCGGAGCCACCGGCTATGTAGGCAGCGCCCTCTTGAACGAACTGCTGAACCGCGGCCACCAGGTCAAGGCCCTGAGCCGCGACCCGGCCAAGCTGGTGGCCCGCGAAGGCCTGAGCGCGGTGCAGGCCGATGTGATGAACCCGGACAGCGTGGCCGCCGCGGTGCGCGGAGCCGATGCGGTGGTCAGCGCCTTCAACGCCGGCTGGGCCAATGCCAATCTGTACGAGGACTTCCTGCGCGGCTCGGCTGCCATCCTCACCGGCACCAAGCAGGCCGGCCTGCGCCGGCTGGTCGTGGTCGGCGGTGCTGGCAGCCTCTATGTGGCGCCCGGCGTGCAGCTGGTCGATACGCCGGAGTTCCCGGAGCAATGGAAGGCCGGTGCCCTGGCGGCCCGCGAGTTGCTGAACCGCATCCGCGGCGAGAAGGGCCTGGACTGGAGCTTCGTCTCGCCGGCCGCCCACCTGGTGCCCGGCGAGCGCCGCGGCAGCTACCGCCTGGGTGGCGAGGAGCTGCTGGCCGATGCCAACGGCGAATCCAATCTCAGCGTGGCCGATCTGGCCGTGGCCATCGTCGACGAACTGGAGGCGCCCAAGCACATCCAGCGGCGCTTCACGGCCGCCTACTGAGTGAGGCCGGCGCTCAGCTGACCTGCTGCTCCAGCAGGAAGCTGGCGCCGTCGTACTGGCCCAGGTGTTCGACCAGCCAGGGCAGGCAGTCCTTGAGCTGGTCGTGCAGCGTGAACGGCGGGTTGACGACGAACATGCCGCTGCCCAGCATGCCGAAGCCCTTGTCGTCGGGCTGCGTGACGGTCAGGCGCACATGCAGCCAGCCCTTCTTGGCCATCTGGTCGGCCGTGGCCTTGAGGCGCTGGGGCAGCTGGTTGGATTCCAGCAGCGCGAGCTGCGGATACCAGATCAGGAACACGGTCTCGGGAAACTTCTGCAGGCCTTCGCGCAGCGCGGCCAGCACCTTGCCGTAGTCGGTCTTGAGCTCGTAGGACGGGTCCATCAGCACGACCGCCCGGCGCGAGGGCGGCGGCAGCTCGGCCTTCAGCGAGCTGAAGCCGTCCTTGTCGAAGACCTGGGTGTTGGCACGTGGCTCCAGGTAGCTGGCGAGGATGCGCTGGTCGGTAGGGTGGATCTCGTAGCAGCGCAGCCGGTCCTGCTCGCGCATCAGCAGATTGGCCAGGGCCGGCGAGCCCGGGTACTGGCGCAGCTGGCCGTCCGGATTGAATTCCTTGACCAGCTCTACATAGGGCTGCAGCGGCTCGGGCAGGTCCTTGGCGTCCCAGAGCCTGGCCACGCCGCCGGCGTACTCGCCCTTCTTCTGCGCATAGCGGCCCTCGACCGAGTAGCCACCGGCGCCGGCGTGGGTGTCCACCAGGGTGTAGGCCTTGTCCTTCTCGCCCATGTAGCGAAGCACCTGGGTGAGGACCAGGTGCTTGAGGACATCGGCGTGGTTGCCGGCGTGGAAGGCGTGTCGGTAGGCGAGCATGGCGCCATTGTCTCAGCCGCTACCAGCTTTGCCGGCATTTTGCTGAGCTTGGCCGCGAGGCATTGCGGGCGGTGCGGCTGTCGCCTGCGGGGCTGCAGAACGCCGGTGGCCCGGTTAGCCTGCGGGCCTCGTTGAATTCCTGCCTACCCAAGACACCATGCCCAGCCTCTTCGACCCCATGCAGATCGGCGACCTGATACTTGCCAACCGCATCGTGATGGCGCCGCTGACCCGCAGCCGCTCGCGCGGCCTGAAGCCGGGCGCCATGGCCGTCGAGTACTACCGCCAGCGCGCCGCGGCCGGCCTGATCATCACCGAGGGCACGCAGATCAATCCCGAGGGCCAGGGCTATCTGGACACGCCCGGCATCCATTCGTCCGAGCAGATCGCGGCCTGGCGCGAGGTGACCGATGCGGTCCATGCGGCCGGCGGCAAGATCGCCGTGCAGCTCTGGCATGTGGGCCGCATCTCGCACCAGGTGTTCCAGCCCGAGGGGCGGGCGCCGGTGTCCTCGACATCACGGCCGGCCAACGGCAAGACCTTCACGGCCGAAGGCCTGGTGCCGGTGTCGGCGCCGCGGGCGCTGGCCACCGAGGAGATCCCTGGCGTCGTGGCTGCCTTCGTGCATGCCGCGCGCTGCGCCATGGAGGCGGGCTTCGATGCGGTCGAGGTGCACGGCGCCAATGGCTACCTGATCGACCAGTTCCTGCGCGACAGCATCAATGACCGCACCGACCAGTACGGTGGCTCGATCGAGAACCGCGCCCGCCTGCTGGTCGAGGTGATGACGGCCATCGCCGCCGCCATCGGCCCCGGCCGCACCGGCCTGCGCCTGTCGCCGGTGACCCCGGTCAACGACGCCGGCCAGGACAGCCAGGCCCAGGCGCTGTTCAACCATGTGGCCGAGCAGCTGGCCCCGCTGAAGCTGGCCTTCCTCGATGTGGTCGAAGGCCAGACCGGCGGCCCGCGTGACATCGCGCCGTTCGACTACCAGGCGATGCGACAGCGCTTCGGCGGCACCTGGATCGCCAACAACGGCTACAGCCGCGAAATGGCGCTGCAAGCCGTGGCCGCCGGCGAGGCCGACGCGATAGCCTTCGGCCGCGACTTCATCTCCAACCCGGACCTGGTGCGCCGCCTGCGCCTGAACGCGCCGCTGCAGCCGCTGGACCGCGCCACGCTGTACGGCGGCGACGCCAAGGGCTACATCGACTACCCGGCCCTAGCTGCTTGAGCGACCTGCCTTCGACTTGAACAGCTCCGCGAGCCCCAGCTCACGCGGACCGGCGACCAGTTCGAAGTCCTGGCCGGCCTGCAGCGGGCCCGGCTTGACCACGGCCAGGTAGAAACCGCACCAGCCGCTTTGCCACATCAGCTTGGCGGCCTGGTCGAAGCCCATCACGGCGTTGAACTTGAAGCAGGGCTGGCGCGGTTCGCTGACCACCAGCTCGCAGTCCGGAAACACCAGCCGGTCGCCCATCCAGACCTGGCTCTCGACCAGGCCGGCCAGCGTCAGGTTCTCGCCCAGGCTGCCCCAGGGCAAGACCTGGCCCCAGGGCGCCGCGCCGGCCTGGGCGCGCACGGTCTGCCAGAACGGGTAGTGCTCGGAGGGGTAGGCGTAGACCGCCTTGGCCGGACCGCCGTGGAAGCGCGGGTCGGCTTGTTCGTCGCCCGCCAGGCCCAGTTCGCCGGCGAGCACCGCGCCTTCGCGTGGCCGCTTGACGATGGCGCTGGGCACATGGCCCTGCGGCGTGGCCAGGTCTTGGACACTGCCGGTGTTCAGGCTGATCAGGCTGCGGAGTCCGCCGCTCATTGCTGCTGCTGGTGGGCCTGGACGGCGCGCAACTCCGTCACATCCAGGCTGGTGGCCAGCACACAGGGCTCGCCGCGGTAGTCGATCAGCTCACCGTTCATGATGGTCTGGCGCAGGCTGCCGTCGCGCACCCGGACCGCAGCCTCCATGGCCCGGACCCGGCCGTCGGTCGACAACAGCTTGTTGAAGCGCTGGCGGTCGGTCTCGACCAGGCCTACATGCAGGTCGTGCATGCGGTGGCCCAGCAGCTGCTCGCGCTCATAGCCATAGCGGCGGCACATCTCGTCGTTGACCTCCAGCATCTGGCCGTCCGAGCGGCGAATCACCGCGGCGGCCATCGAGGGGGCGTTGAACAGGCGCTCGAACAAGGCCCGCTCGGCCTGGGCCTGGACCAGGCCGTCGCGGCGGGCCTGATCGCGATCCAGGTTGTCCAGCGCGAAGGACACATCGCCGGCCATCTCGTCCAGCAGGGCCGTCAGCGCCTCGTCGAAGAAATCCGGTTCGGCGGCCAGCAGGTTCAGGGCGCCGACCACCTGGCCGTTGCGCCGCAGCGGAAAGGCCGCCATGGCCTCGACGCCTGGCGGTATCAACCCGCGCAAGGTGCGGGCGTCGGCGATCGCATGGTTGCTGATTGCGTGCTGGCCTTCGTCGAGCGCCTCGCGGCACAGCGCCGCCTGCGGGGCGTCGGGCCGCCAGCGCCGCGGTGCGCCGGGCATCAGCTTTTCGAGTGGGCCGAAGCAGGCCACGCGCTCATGCTGGCCGTCCTCGGTCTTCATCACCACCTGGGCCAGCTTGGCATGGCCGGTCTCCACGCAGATGCGGCACAGGGCATCGAACAGGTATTGGACCGACTCCGGGTTGCGCACGATCAGCTGGTTGGTCTGCGACAAGGCCATGTAGAAGCGCTGGACCCGGGCGCGGCTGGCCGCCGCGGCGCTCTGCTCCTCGCGATGGGTCTGCAGCACGGCGCCGGCCAGGAACAGGCCCAGCGCGGCGGTCAGGATCACCATGATCGAGACCCACAGAACGGCCTTCTTGAAGGCCTTCTGGCTGTCCTCGGCCTCACGCCGGCCGACCTGGAGCTGCACGTCCATCAGCTCGTTGAGGATCACCATCAGCGGCTCGACGTCGGCGCGCAGCTCGCTGCCGTAAGCGGCGGTGAGCAGGTCGAGCTGGCCGAGCTGCAGCAGTTTGCGGAGCCTGGCCAGGCCGGCATAGCCGCGCTGCAGCTCGGGCTCGGCGCGCTGAATCAGGCGCTTCTCGGCGTCAACAAGATAGGTTTCCAGGTAATCGCCCCAGGCACGGCGTGCGGCCTGCTCCGAGCGGTCCAGTTGCTGGCGTGCCAGCGGCAGTGACAGGCGACCGTCGCGCAGCTGGCTGACGATGGCCGGCAGGTCGGTGCCGAAGGTCTGGCCGATGCGCCGCATCTGCTCCAGCGGAATCAGCCGGTCCTTGTAGAGCGTGTCGGCGCTGTGGGCGACTTCCTTCAGCTGCGTCAGGGTGAACACGCCGGTCGCCGTCATCAGCAAAAGCACCAGGCCGACCAGGAGCATCAGGCGCTGGCGCAGCTTCGAGGGCTTGTTCTCGGCCATGAAAGACGGTGGGTGTGAAGCGTTTGTGACGCCGGTCGATTGTGGCTGAAGGGCAGACACCGGGACCTGCCCGGGCATGAACTTATTCCGGAATTGCATGACCCCGGGGGTGAGGGAGGTTACGGCATGGTTACATTGCGCCGACAATTCCAGCACCCCGCCGACACGGCCGGGCATGGAGGTTGCGGCCACCGCCGCGACCTGGTTTTCGACAGCTGTTGCCGGTCCCGACCTTGACACCCTGAGGCGATGCGACGAGCGGCATTGGGCCAGCCCCGGCCCAGCTTTTGCCCTGCGGGCGGAGGCCTGCCGAGGTTGTCCCAATCCTGCTTTTTTATTGATTTGGATGGGTACAACCATGAACCAACCCGTGATGGAAGGCCTGCGCCTGAATGCGCCGGCGTATCTGCGCCACCAGCGCCTGATCGCCTGGGTCGCCGAGGTCGCTGCGCTGACCGAGGCGCGCGACGTCTACTGGTGTGACGGCAGCCAGGCCGAGTACGACCGGCTCTGCGCCAAGCTGGTCGAGGCCGGTACCTTCAAGAAACTCGACGCCGCCAAGCGCCCTGGCAGCTTCCTGGCCTGCTCCGACCCCAGCGACGTGGCCCGGGTCGAGGACCGCACCTACATCTGTTCGGCCCGCAAGGAAGACGCCGGCCCGACCAACAACTGGATGGACCCGGCCGAGATGCGCGGCCTGCTGCAGACCGGTGACCAGGCCCTGTTCAAGGGTGCCATGCGTGGCCGCACGCTCTACGTCGTGCCCTTCAGCATGGGCCCGCTGGGTTCGCCCATCGCACAGATCGGCGTCGAGCTGTCCGACAGCCCCTATGTGGCCGTGAACATGCGCATCATGACCCGCATGGGTCGCGCGGTGCTGGACATCCTGGGAGAAGACGGCAGCTTCGTGCCCTGCGTCCACACCGTCGGCGCGCCGCTGGAGGCCGGCCAGAAGGACGTGGCCTGGCCCTGCAACGCCACCAAGTACATCGTCCACTATCCCGAGACCCGCGAGATCTGGTCCTATGGCTCGGGCTACGGTGGCAACGCCCTGCTGGGCAAGAAGTGCATGGCCCTGCGCATCGCCTCCACCATGGGCCGCGACGAGGGCTGGCTGGCCGAGCACATGCTGATCCTGGCCGTCACCTCGCCGGCCGGCAAGAAGTACCACGTGGCAGCCGCCTTCCCCAGCGCCTGCGGCAAGACCAATTTCGCCATGCTGATCGCGCCTCAGGCCTTCAATGGCTGGAAGGTGACGACCATCGGCGACGACATCGCCTGGATCAAGCCCCATGCCGATGGCCGCCTGTATGCGATCAACCCGGAAGCCGGCTACTTCGGCGTCGCCCCCGGTACCAATACGCTGACCAACGCCAACTGCATGGCCAGCCTGGGCAAGGACGTGATCTTCACCAATGTCGCGCTGACCGATGACGGCGACGTCTGGTGGGAGGGCATGACCGACACGCCGCCGGCCCACCTGATCGACTGGCAGGGCAAGGACTGGACGCCGGAGATCGCCAAGCAGACCGGCGCCAAGGCCGCCCATCCGAACGCCCGCTTCACGGTGGCGGCGATCAACAACCCGGCGCTGGACGGTGAATGGGACAACCCGGCCGGCGTGGCCATCGATGCCTTCATCTTCGGCGGCCGCCGCTCCACCACGGTGCCGCTGGCGACCGAGGCGCGCGACTGGGTCGAGGGTGTCTACATGGCTGCCACCATGGGCTCCGAGACCACGGCTGCGGCCGCCGGCCAGCAGGGCGTGGTGCGCCGCGACCCGTTCGCCATGCTGCCCTTCATGGGCTACAACATGGCCGACTACTTCCGTCACTGGCTGGAACTGGGCGCCAAGCTGGAAGCGGGTGGCGGCAAGCTGCCGAAAATCTTCTGCGTCAACTGGTTCCGCAAGGGCCCGGACGGCAAGTTCGTCTGGCCCGGCTATGGCGAGAACATGCGCGTGCTGAAGTGGATGCTGGACCGCGTCGATGGCACGGGCCAGGGCGAGGAGAATGTCTTTGGCGTCACCCCGCGCTACGAGGACATCAACTGGGACGGTCTGGCCTTCAGCCGCGAGCAGTTCCAGCAGGTCACCAGCATCGACAAGGCCGCCTGGCTGGCCGAACTGGGCTTGCACGAGCAGCTGTTCGAGCAGCTGGCACAGGGCCTGCCGGCCGCCCTGCCGGCAACCAAGAGCAAGATCGAAGAGCGCCTGAAGGCCCTCTGAGCTTGCCAAACTGCAATGAGAAAGGCGCCCTGAGGGGCGCCTTTTGCTTTGCCGGTCCGGCTTGAGCGATCAGCCGCGGCGGTTGTAGGCGGCGCGCAGCTCGGCGGCGAACGAAGGCATGCTGCTCTCGTACTGCGCGGCCAGAGCCAGCAGTTCGCGTTCGGCGCGCTGGGCGCGGGCGACTTCCAGGCGGGCCTGGATGGAAGCCAGCAGGCGCAGCCAGATGCGGGCGCCTATCGAAGCAAACGAGCCGCCGTGTGCGATTTGGCGAGCGAGCGGCAGACCGTAGGTTTGGGTGGCGATGCTCATGGCGGTTCCTCCTGAAACGGGCTCGGGTAGAGCCGATGGCTGAAGTATGGGTAAACCCTTGAAATGTCGCCAATGAATGTTTTGGAACTACGATATTCGCCAATCTGATGTCGTAGGTTTCCCATGAATTTCCGTACGCTGGACCTGAACCTGCTTCGGGTGTTCGACGCGGTGATGGCCGAGCGCAACCTCACGCGGGCCGCCGAGCGCCTGGCCATGACGCAGCCGGCCGTCAGCCATGCGATCAAGCGATTGCGGGAGTCGCTGGGCGAGGACCTGTTCACCCGCCAGGCCTTCGGCATGAAGCCCAGCGCCCGGGCCGAGGCGATCTGGCCCGAGGTGCGCGAGGCCCTGGGCCGGCTGCAGCAGCTGCTGGATCCGGCCGAGTTCGACCCGCAGCGCCAGGACAGCACCTTCCGCCTGGCTATGGCCGACGCCACCGCGGCGTTGCTGCTGCCGCCGCTGGTGCGCCAGCTGGAAGCGGCAGGTGCCCGGGCCCAGGTCCATGTGCTGCCGCTGACCACTCGTGATCCGCGCCACCTGCTGGAGCAGGGCGACGCCGACTTGGCGCTGGGCTTCTTCCCGAATGCCGTAGCAGCGGTCCAGGCCCAGGGCCCGGCGGCGGCCATCCGCCAGGCCCGGCTCTACGACAGCGAATATGTCTGCGTGATGCGCCGCGACCATCCGCTGGCCGACCAGCCGCTGACGCTTGACGCCTACTGCGCTGCCCGGCATCTGCTGGTCAGCTTCTCGGGCCGGCCGCATGGCTTTATCGACGAGGCCCTGGCCGCCCTGCACAGGAGCCGCCGCATCGAGCTGACGGTCAACCAGTTCTTCACCGCCGGGCGCATCGTGGCTCATTCCGACCTGCTGACCGTGCTGCCGGCTTCGTTCATCGAGGCCACGGGCTTTCGCCAGCAGCTGACCGAGCGCCGCCTGCCCATGCCGGTGCGGCCGGTTCACGTCGACATGCTCTGGCATCTGCGCAACGACGCGCGGGCCGAGCAGCGCTGGATGCGCGAGCAGCTCCTGGCCGCCAGCCGCGCAGCGGAAGCGGCGACAATCGGCGCATGAGCACCACCGACCTGACCGATGCCGAGTTCGCCGAACTCGACGAACTGCTGGCCGCCACGCCGGAACCCCTGCAAGCGCTGGATGCTTCCATGCTGGACGGCTACCTGTGTGGCGTGATCGTGCAGCCGAGGCTGATCAGCTTTGAGGAATGGCTGCCCAACATCTTTGACTACGACGGCGGCCTGCTGCCCGACGATGTGGACTCCGAGTGGCTGGCCCGCGTGCGCGAGCTGGTCGAGCGCCGCCATGCGGCCCTGAACCGCCAGCTGGTCGAGGACGGCTGGTTCGATCCGGTCGTGCTGGACCTGGACGAAGACGAGCCGCCGGCCCCCGAGGAAGGCGAGGACGAGCAGGTCGCGGCACTGAGCCCGATCTCGCGCACCCTGCTGCCCTGGGTGGCCGGTTTCCAGCATGCCCAGCTGTGCTTCCCGGCACTCTCGGAGATGGCGGACGACGCGGTGATGGCCGCCCTGGCCCGTCTCTACCGCCACCTGCCGGCCGAGACCGACGAAGAGAAGGAAATCGTCGCCACGCTGGACCGCGAGCATCCGCTCAAGGACCTCGACGATGCCATCGAGGAACTGGTCGTCTGCGTGGCCGACCTGGCCGACCTGACCGAGGCCGAGCGCTACCGGGTCGATACCCTGCGGCGCGAAGGCCCCAAGGTTGGGCGCAATGATCCCTGCCCCTGTGGCTCGGGTCGCAAGTACAAGCAGTGCCACGGCAGCAACTGAGGCGACGTGCGGCTGCAGCTGCTCTCTGACCTGCACCTGGAGACCGAGGCCTTCGACGCCGAACCGGCGCCGGGGGCCGATCTGCTGGTGCTGGCCGGTGACGTGGACAGCAGCTGGGAAGGCCTGAAGCACTTCCGCGACTGGCCGGTGCCGGTGCTCTTCGTGCCGGGCAACCATGAATACGACCGGCGCGACATTGCCGAAGCCAGAGCCGGCTTGCACGCCCTGTCGGACGAACATGGGTTCACGATGCTGGACGACGCCAGCCGGGTTGTCAGCGATGAACAAGGCCGCCGCGTCCGCTTCATCGGCAGCACCCGCTGGAGCGATTTCGACCTGTTCGGCGAGCGTGAGCGCGAACGGGCCATGCGGGCCGCCGGCTACTTCCAGCGGGTGATGGCTGCGACCGTGGCCGGCGCGCCCTTCGACGCCGCCGCCGTGCGAGAACAGGGCCTGCGCTGTCGCGCGTTCCTGGAATCTGCGTTGGCGCAGCCGGCGCAGGGCTCCGAATGGGACGCCACCGTGGTCGTCACCCATTTCGCGCCCAGCCTCAGGAGCTGCGACCCGCGCTACGGACGTCAGCCCGGCACGGCCAGCTTCTGCAACAACGACGAGGCCCTGCTGCCACGTGCCGGTCTTTGGCTGCATGGTCATCTGCACTGCCGCCATGACTACCGCTTCGAGCATGCGGGCGGCAGCACGCGGGTGGTCTGCAATGCGCGCGGCCACCGGCGCAAGGGCGAGGCCGACGGCTGGCAGGGCGGGCGGCTCATCGAGGTCTTTGCGGAACCTGTTGCTTGATCGCAAGGGCGCAGGCCCGCAGCCGTGTCAGACTTGGCCGTCAACGAGCTAGGAGATGCCGATGAAAGTCCTGGTTGCCGTCGATGGCAGTCTGTACAGCAAGCGCATGCTGGCCTACCTGACGGCTCACGACGAATGGCTGGGCCCGGCCCACAGGTACACCATCATCCATGCGGTGCCGGCCGTGCCGCCGCGCGCCGTGGCGCTGCTCGACAAGGACACGCTGAAAGGCTACTACGAGGACGAGGCCGAGAAGGTGCTCAAGCCCATCCGCAGCTTCTTCGCCAAGCAGAAGCTGCAGGCCGACTTCGTGGTCAAGGTCGGGCCCGCCGCGGATGCAATTGCCGCGCTAGCGGACAAGGCGGATTACGACCTGGTGATGATGGGCTCGCACGGCCACAGCATGCTGGGCAACCTGGTGCTGGGGTCGGTCGCCACCAAGGTGATGGCGCAATGCGGCGTGCCTGTGCTCGTGGTGCGCTGAGCGCCCAGGCTCAGGAACGCGGACGGGACAGCCAGGCCAGCGGTGATTCGCTGTCGGCGCCGGCTCTTTCAGATTCAAGTCCGTAGTTGCCGTTGGACCGCAGCCCGCTGTCGTCGCCCTCGAGGCTAGCCTCCATGCCGAAGGCGGTGCCCAGATCGGCCGGGTCATGCTCGATGACCGGTGCTGGGGGCTTGCGGAAGAAGCGGAGCGAGGGCGCGAATCTCATGATGGACCTCTGTCGGCGGCTGGGTTCTAGTGTGCTCGCTATGCGCCCCCGCGAAACCCCCAAACTCGGTGACTAAACTGAGGCAGTGGGGAAAAACGCACGCAGGAACAATCGGAAACACATGGACACAAGGACTGCAACATCTGCGCTGTCTACTGCGGCTCCGGTGTGAAGGGTTCCCACTTCCGAAGGATGTGGCGAAACCGCCCCAGCGCCTAAGCTCCGCGAACCATGACCCATCGACTCTTGAACCGGCTGGCTGCCAGCTTTGTGGCCACCGTCGTCCTGACCACCCTCGTGCTCGCTTTCGAGTTGTCTAGGCTGCCGGACAGCGGCAAGCCGCTGTTGCTGGCCGAGGCCATGCCTGCCGCCGTGGCGGCTTCAGCGCCTCGCTGAGGACTTGCGGCTGCCCAGCGCCTGGTTGGCGCCGGCCGCCAACGCTTCCCCGATCTGATCCAGCAAGGCCACCCGTCCGGGCGCGCCCAGCTGCTGGGCTTCCAGCTTCCATTGGTGCCAGTAAAGCGCCACGTCGACGCTGACCTCCGGGTGCAGGGCGACCAGGGCGCCGCTCTTGATCAGCGGCCGCACCAGCAGTTCGGTGGTCACGCCTATGCCCCAGCCCATGCAGACCGCCCGGGTATAGGCCTCGCTGGAGGGCACGAAGCGCTCGCGCAGGCGCGGCTTGCGCACGCCGAGCGCCTTGCTGACCCATAGCGCCTGAGCGTCGTCCTTGCGGTTGAAGACGAGGAACGGCTGGTGGGCGAAATTGCCGGCATTGAGATCCCCGCCCAGCTGCTTCTTCAGGAATTCCGGACTGGCCACGGCCACGTAGCGCATCACGCCCAGCGGTTGGACCACGCAGCCCCGCAGCGCCTGCTTGACCGTGCTGACGCAGCCCAGTACCTCGCCCTGGCGCAGCCAGTCGTGGGTGAAGTCCTGGTCATCGACCACCAGTTCCAGGCCGAAGCCTTCCTGAAGTCCGCGCTGCACCAGGGGATCCAGCGCCGGCAACACCCAGGTCGCCAGGCTGTCGGCATTGACCGCGATGGCGATGCGTTCGTGAATGGCAGCGCGTTCGCCTAGCTCCCTCAGCACATCGCTGCGCAGGGCGTGCAACTGGCGTGCATAGCGGAGCAGGACCTTTCCGCCCTCGGTCAGCCGCAAGGGCCTGGACCGAACGACGAGCAGCTGGCCGACCTGGGCCTCCAGGCTGCGAAGCCGCTGCGAGACCGCGCTCTGGGTGATGGCCAGCCGCTCGGCGGCGCGCTCGAAGCTGCGCTCGTCCGCCAGGGCAGCCAGGCAGTCGAGTCCGGCGGAATCCAGGTCTTTCATAAGTGCGGCTAATGTACTGCTAGAAATATGAATCCGGCTTCATGATTGGCCGGGCCCTGCCGACAATCCGCGCTTTCCAAAAGTGGCGCGCCGGCTTGCAGTCGTTGGCGCGCCGGACTACACCCTCGTTGGTCGGGCTGCGTCGCAGGAGCATTTCCATGAAAGTCGTCGTTCTCGGGGCCGGCATCATCGGCATCAGCACCGCCTGGTATCTGCTGGAGCAGGGCCATGAGGTGACCGTGGTCGACCGCCAGGACGACGCGGCGCTGGAAACCAGTTTCGCCAACGGCGCCCAGATCTCGGTCTGCTTCTGCGAGCCCTGGGCCAATGCCGGCGCGCCATTCAAAGTGGCCAAGTGGCTGCTGCGCGATGACTCGCCGCTGCTGTTCCGTCCCCGCCTGGACCCGGCCCAATGGCGCTGGGGCCTGTCCTTCCTGACTCAGTGCACGACGGCGGCCTTCGAGCGCAACGTCGAGAGCCTGGTCCAGCTGGGCCGCTACAGCCATGCTTCGCTGAAGGCCCTGGTCAACGAGACCGGCATCGAATACGACCGCATCGAGCGCGGCATCCTGCACTTCTTCTCCAGCCAGGAAGACTTCGACAACGGCGTGGCCGCGGCCGAGATCATGCGCAGCCATGGCGTGGACCGCCGGGTGCTGGACCATGACCAGGTGCTGGAGATCGAGCCGGCGCTGGCCGGCTTCCAGGGCCGCGTCTATGGCGGCACTTACACGCCCAGCGACGAATCCGGCGACGCCCGCGTGTTCACCCAGAAGCTGGCTCGGCTGTGCGCCGAGCGCGGTGCCACCTTCCTGTACGGCCATGACGTGCTGGGCCTGGAGCGCCAGGGCCAGAGCATCAGCTCGGTGCAGATCCGCTCGCGCGCCACGGGCCGCGCCGAGGCGCTCAAGGCCGATGCCTTCGTCACCGCCATGGCCAGCTACACGCCGGCCCTGCTCAAGCCGCTGGGCGAATTCCTCAACATCTACCCGGCCAAGGGCTACTCGGCCACGCTGAAGCTGAAGAAGCCCGAGGCCGCCAGCGTGGTGAGCCTGCTGGACGACACCCGCAAGATCGCGATCTCGCGCCTGGGCGATTCGATCCGCATCGCCGGCACAGCCGAGTTGTCGGGCTTCGACCTGAACCTGAACAGCGCCACGGCCAAGGTACGCTGCGACGCCCTGGTGCGCCGCTACGAGGAGCTGTTCCCCGGTGTGGCCGATCTGAGCGAGCGCAACTACTGGACCGGACTGCGTCCCAGCACGCCGACCAACATCCCCTACATCGGCCGCAGCAAGAAGGCTTCGAACCTGTGGATCAATGCCGGCCATGGCACGCTGGGCTGGACGCATGGTGCCGGCTCGGGCCGCGCGCTGGCCGAGCTGATGGCCGGCCGCCGCCCGGAGATGGACTTCGGCTTCTACGGCGACGTGCAGACGGCGGCCCCGATCCGCAGCATGGCCACGGCCTGAGTCCGGACTCCGATTCCAAGGGGCGCGGGCCTACAATCCGCGCCCCTTTTCCGTTCCAGCCCGCCATGAGCAGCAGTCCCCATTCCTTCTGTGCGATCGACTTCGGCACGTCCAATTCGGCCGTGGCGATTCCGGGCGCCGAAGGCATGGCCCTGGTCGAGCTGGAGGCCGGGCAGCGAACGATGCCGACGGCGGTCTTCTATTACGCCGAGGGCCGGCATGACGCCGACGGCCCGCCACGCGCCTTTGGCCGTGCAGCCGTGGCGGCCTATGTGGACGGCGTGGACGGCCGCCTGATGCGCTCGATGAAGAGCATCCTCGGCTCCTCGCTGATCGACCAGACCACCGACGTGGGCGGTGGCCGCGGCGCCAAGTACTTCGACATCGTGGCCGGCTACCTCAAGCGCCTCAAGCGCGTGGCCGAGGCCCAGGCCGGCCATGGCATTGGCCGCGCCGTGCTGGGCCGGCCGGTGTTCTTCGTCGATGGCGAGCCGGAGCGCGATGCCGCGGCCCAGGCCTCGCTGGAGGCGGCGGCCCATGCCGTGGGTTTTGGCGAGGTGCATTTCCAGTTCGAGCCGATTGCGGCGGCCTTCGACTACGAGAGCCGGATCGACCGCGAGCGCCTGGTCCTGGTCGCCGACATTGGCGGCGGCACCTCGGACTTCTCGGTCGTGCGCGTGGGGCCCGAGCGCATGCGGCGCCTGGACCGCCGCGACGACATCCTGGCCAACCACGGCGTCCACATCGCCGGCACCGACTTCGACCGCCATGTGGAGCTGGCCAGCATCCTGCGCGAGTTCGGCTACCGGTCGTTCGGCCCGCCGCGTGCCGATGGCGTAGCGCTGGAAGTGCCCAGCGGCGTTTACTTCGACCTGGCCACCTGGCACCTGATCAACACGGTCTACAGCCCGCAGCGCGTGGCCGAGCTGCGCAGCATGCGGACCTTCTATGCCGAGCCGCGCCACCACCAGCGCCTGATGACGGTGCTGGAGGAGCGCCTGGGCCATGAGCTGGTCGGTCGGGCCGAGCAGGCCAAGATCGACGTCTCCGGCGGCGGCGACGCCGAGATCGACCTGGGCCTGATCGAGGCGGGACTGCAGGTCCACCTGAGCGAGGCCACGGCCATAGAGTCGCTGGACGCCGACATAGACCGCATCGTGGCGGCCGGACAGGAGACCGTGGCCCAGGCCGGCCTGAAGCCGGAGCAGATCGACGCGCTCTATTTCACCGGTGGCTCGACCGGCCTGCGCCTGCTGGCCGAGCGCATTGCGGCCGGCTTCCCCGCGGCCGACAGCGTGCGCGGCGACCGGTTTGCCTCGGTGGCCACCGGTCTCGGTCTGCACGCCGCACGGCTGTTTGCCACCTGAATCAATTCCGCTGCCTGCTGCGCTTCGGCACGCGCGCCGGCACGCCGCCTCTGCTAGATTGCCCGCTTTTCGACTTCACGAGAGACGAGCGCGATGAGCAGTAGCAGCAGCAGCAAGCGATGGGCGATGTCGGCCCTGGCCCTGGCGGCCGCCCTGGCCTTTGGCGGAGCAAGCGCCGCCGAGTCCCAGGTCTACCAGCAACCCTCGGCCGAAATCCGCGCCGTGCTGGATGCCAAGGGTCTGCCCGGCCATTCGATCTCGCCGGACCAGAAGACCCTGGCCAGCATCGAGCTCAAGCGCTATCGCAACATTGCCGAACTGGCCAGGCCCATCCTGCGCCTGGCCGGCAAGCGGATCGACGCCGCTGCCAGCAGCCCGCAGCTGACCGCCAACATCGAGTCCCTCAAGCTGCGCGAGCTGACCAACGCCGGCGCCCCCGAGCGCGAGGTCAAGCTGCCGGCCGGAGGCACTTTCTCGTCGCTGCGCTGGTCGCCGGACGGCAAGCGCTTCCTGCTGAACCGCCGCACGGCCAATGCCACCGAGCTGTGGCTGGGCGACGTGGCCACGGCCAAGGTCCAGCAGGTCAAGGGCATCAAGCTCAATACCATCCTCGAGGCCGACGTGGCCTGGCTGAACTCCGACGAGATCGTCGTGCTGACCGTGCCGGACAAGCGCGGCCCGGCGCCGCAGTTCGAGGCGCCGACCGGCCCGTCCATCCAGGAGTCCATGGGCCGCGTCTCGCCCGAGCGCACGCTGCAGGACCTGCTGAAGAACAGCCAGGACGAGGCCCTGTTCACCCATGTAGCCACCTCGGCGCTGCGCCGCGTCAAGCTCAGCACCGGCGCCTCGCATGAGATCGGCACGCCCGGCGTCTACGCCAGCCTGCAAGCCGTCGGCACGAGCGGCACCCTGATCACCGAACGCCTGGTCGCGCCCTACAGCTACCAGGTCACCTGGAACGACTTCGGCCGCCAGGTCGAGCTGCGCGACGCCGGCGGCAAGCTGCTGCGCGACCTGGGGAGAATCAAGCTGAAGGAAAGCGTGCCGGTCGAAGGCGTGATCACCGGCCCCCGCAACTACTGGAGCTCGCCGCTGGCGGATGGCGCGGTCTACTGGGTCGAGGCCCTGGACGGCGGCGACCAGAAGAACAAGGTGCCGTTCCGCGACAAGCTGATGCGCCTGGACCCGCCCTACCAGGGCGAGGGCAAGGAAGTGCACCGCACCGTCGGCCGCCTGGCCGGCCTGAGCTTCGTCGAGGGCGGCAACCGCGCCATCGTCGGCGACGTCGACCGCGACAAGCTGTGGATCGCCGGCGACCTGATCACGCTGGACGGCAGTGCCAAGCCGCAGCGCCTGCAGGACCGCTCGATGCGCGACCGCTACGGCGACCCGGGCCAGCCGTTGACCCGCGTGCTGGCCAATGGCCGTGGCGTGGTTCGCGTCGATGGCGGCGACAAGCTGATCTTTGTCGGCCAGGGGGCCAGCCGCGAAGGCGACCTGCCCTTCATCGACAGCTACAGCCTCAAGGAAGGCAAGGCGACACGCCTGTTCCGTTCCGGCCAGACGCATTACGAGCGCCCGATGACGCTGCTGGCCGATGGCCGCGTGCTGACCAGCCGCGAGAGCTATACCGAGCCGCCCAATCTGGTGCTGCGCAGCGGTGCCGACTTCTCGCAGATGCAGGCCCTGACCAGCAACGCCGACCCTGCTCCACAGCTGCGCAATATCAAGCGCGAGCTGGTCAAGTTCAAGCGGGCCGATGGCGTCGAGCTGTCGTTCTGGCTCTACCTGCCGCCCGACTACAAGGCCGGCGAACGCCGCCCGACCTTCGTCTGGGCCTATCCGCTGGAATTCACAGACGCCTCGACCGCCGGCCAGGTCAGCGGCTCGGCCAACCGCTTCACCACGGTGACCGGCGCCAGCCCGCTGATGCTGCTGCTGGACGGCTATGTGGTGCTGATGGACGCCACCATGCCGGTGGTGGGTGATCCCAAGACGGTGAATGACAGCTTTGTCGAGCAGATCACCTCCAATGCCAAGGCCATCATCGACAAGGCGGCCGAGCTGGGTGTCAGCGATCCCAAGCAGATGGTGGTCGGCGGCCACAGCTACGGTGCCTTCATGACGGCCAACCTGCTGGCCCACAACGACCTGTTCAAGGCCGGCATCGCGCGCAGCGGCGCCTACAACCGCACGCTGACGCCGTTCGGCTTCCAGAGCGAGCGCCGCACCTACTGGGAGGCCCAGGACGTCTACCTGCGCCTGTCGCCGTTCAACTATGCGGACAAGCTCAAGGAACCCATCCTGCTGATCCACGGCGAGAGCGACGACAACCCGGGCACCTTCCCTATCCAGAGCGCGCGCCTTTACCAGGCCCTGGCCGGTACCGGCGGCAATGTGCGCTACGTGGTGCTGCCGCATGAGTCGCACGGCTACTCGGCCCGCGAGTCGATCGGCCACACGCTGCGCGAGATGAGCGACTGGATGAAGCGCCAGACCAGCGATCCGCGCGCACCCAAGTAAGAC
The DNA here is from genome assembly GCF_030345705.1 of Pelomonas sp. SE-A7. Lineage (NCBI taxonomy): Bacteria > Pseudomonadati > Pseudomonadota > Betaproteobacteria > Burkholderiales > Sphaerotilaceae > Roseateles > Pelomonas sp. SE-A7. Next base: position 431,068 of record NZ_JAUASW010000003.1, on the reverse strand, counting down.
TCAGTAGCGGCCCCGTGGCGGGCCCTTCCTCGGCGGCGGCCTGCGGGCCGCCGTTTTCATTGACGCCTCCCTTTGGGGCCGGCTCACGTCGGCCAGCAGCAGGGTGGCGACGACCAGGCTTTCGACCGCGGCCTCCAGGTCCTCGGGCGGCTCCAGCGACTCGATCTCCTCGAGCAGCTCGTCGGCATCTTCCAGGTCCTCGGGGTCCAGGTGCATGTAGAGCATGGCCAGCGGTTCCAGCAGGGCCAGGCCGTCCTGCTGCATCAGGGCCGGGAACAGCTCGGTGGCCAGCGCGAAGCCGGCGACCCAAGGCATCAGGGTCTCGGACAGGTCGGCCTCTTCGTCCAGCTCGAACACCCAGGGGTCGAACCATTGGCGGTTGGCGATGGCCTGGTTCAGCTCCTTGTGGCGGCGCAGGATCAGGCCGCGGGCGGGCGCGAGATCGAGGCCGGCCGGCGGCTCGCGGCCTTCGCTGTCGAACACGGCCGGCAGCCATTGCGCATCGGACACCGCCTTGGGCTGCAGCAGCACGCCGCAGAGGTAGCCGTCGAGCATGCTGATATCCAGCGGCTCCAGCGGTGCGGGCAGCTTGTCTAGCAGGGACTGCAGCCGCTCCATCTCGGCTTCGCTCAGCGGCTTCAGGCTGGGCTTGGCGATGGGGGCAGGGCGGGCGTGACTTTTTGCAGGGGGCTTGGGCGCATTCATCCGGTGATTGTCCCGCTTGGCAGCGACGCGTTCCCACTTCTTGGGGATGGTCCGGGCGTGGGGCGCCGCCTACAGTCTTTTCCCATGCGGTGAGACGAAGTTCTTGTCACCGCGCCGATCCCAACGACGTCCTTTCTGAGGACTTGAAGCCCGCCCGGTTCGCCGGCCGGGCCTTTTTTTCGGCCTCAGCCCGGCCCCTAGTATCGGGTCCAGGCCTTCGGCAGCCATAGGCCCCTTCCGGGCCCTGTGCGCGGCCTCAGACCTTGAGGCTGAACGGATTGAAGTTGGTCTGCCGGTCGTAGTAGTCCTCGTCCTCGACCCGCTTTAGGAAGCCGACCACCTTGTAAGTGATGGGTGTCATCGCCGCCTCCCAGCAGGTCTTGAACAGGTACTGGGTGATGGTCACGGCAATCAGCTGCTCCTGCGGCCAGATGCCCCAGAAGGCGATCACGAAGAAGAAGCTGGTGTCGACGAACTGGCCGACCACGGTCGAGCCTATGGTGCGCGCCCAAAGATGCTTGCCCCGGGTGATGATCTTCATCTTGGCCATCACGAAGCTGTTGACGAAGCTGCCGCAGCAGAAGGCGATCATCGAGCCGGCCACGATGCGCCAGGTGTTGCCGAACACGCCCTCGATCTGGGTCTGGTAGACCGCCATGAACTCGTTCTGCGCCGGCGGCAGCTGCACGACCACGAAAGCCATGAAGGCCGCGAACACCAGCGCGCCGAAGCCGGCCCAGACCACGCGGCGGTCGCGGCCGTAGCCGTAGACCTCGGTCAGGATGTCCCCAAAGATGTAGGACAGCGGGAAGAACATCAGGTCGGCGCCGAAGGTCACCTGGCCCAGCAGCGGCAGGGTCAAGGTGGCCGCCTTGGCCGCGCCTATCAGGTTGGAGCACAGCAGCACCGTGACGAAGGCGGCCATGATCAGGTCGTAGTACTTGTAGCTGCGCGGCTGCTGGGTCATGGAAGGTCCTTGATGAATCCGGGCCAGTTTATGAAGGCTTCAGAAGCCTGCACCTAGGTGTTGCCGCAGGTGCTCGATCAGGAGCTTGAGCGGCCGGGGCGTGGTGCTGCTCCAGGGATGGACCGCGTAGATGGCATCGCCGAAGAAGCCCACCGGCTTCCAGTCCGCCAGCACCTCCACCAGGCCGCCGCTGCGCAGCGCGGGCCCGGCGCTGAAATCGGGCAGCAGGGCCAGGCCCAGGCCGGCCAGGGCCGCGTCGCGCAGGATTTCGCTGTTGCCGGCGCGCAAGGGACCTTGGACGGGAATCCGCAGCCGCTGGCCACGCTTCTCGAACAGCCATTGGGCCGGACCGGGCCGCAGGTACGGCAGGCAGTCGTGAGCGGCCAGCTCCTCCGGATGGCGCGGCTCGCCCCGAGCCTTCAGATAGGCCGGGCTGGCCAGCAGCAAGGCCTTGGATGCGCAGAGCTTGACGGCCACATGCGAGTCCGGCGGACTGCTGGTGTGGCGCACCGCCAGGTCAAAGCCCTCCTGGGCCAAGGGGACCAGGCGGTCGCTGAGGTCCAGTTCGATGCGGATCTCCGGGTAGCGCTGGAAGAACGAGGCCAGCAGCGGCGCCACATGCTGGCGGCCCAGGGCCACCGGCGCGGTGACCCGCAAGAGGCCGCGCGGCTGGCCCACGGCATCGCGCAGCCGGCCCAGGCTGCCGGTGATGTGGGAGAAGCTGGCCTCGGTCTGCTCCACCAGTTCGCGGCCCGCCTCGGTCAGCCGCACCGAGCGCGTGGTGCGCAGCACCAGCTGCTGGCCCAGGGCCCGCTCCAGCTCGGCGATGCGCTGGCTGACCGCGGCCTTGGACAGGCCCAGCCGCTGGGCGGTCTTGGTGAAGCTGCCCAGCTGGGCGATCACGGTCAGCGCATGCAGCTGACCCCACAGCAGCTCATGCCGCAGTTCCGGTGTTTGCTTGGCCATTGTTCATATTAACGAACAATCAAATCGACCCAACCGGGTTGGCAGCAGCGGTGGCGCTTCCTAGACTTGCTGGGCTTTTTGTCGGAGACCCGCCATGACCGCCCCCTACACCCGCAGCGAAGACGTCACCCACCACATTGCCGGCCAGCCGGTGGCCGCTACCTCGGGCCGCAGCCAGGCGGTCTACAACCCGGCCACCGGGGCCGTGAGCCGCCAGCTGCAGCTGGCCAGCACCGACGACGTCGAGAAGGCCGTGGCCGCCGCCAAGGCTGCCTTCCCGGCCTGGGCCGATGCGCCGCCGCTGCGCCGGGCCCGCGTGATGTTCAAGTTCCTCGAGCTGCTGAACCAGAAGCGCGACGAGATCGCCGCCATGATCACGGCCGAGCACGGCAAGGTCTTCACCGATGCCCAGGGCGAGGTGACCCGCGGCATCGACATCGTCGAGTTCGCCTGCGGCATTCCCCAGCTGCTCAAGGGCGACTACACCGAGCAGGTTTCCACCGGCATTGACAACTGGACGATGCGCCAGCCGCTGGGCGTGGTGGCCGGCATCACGCCGTTCAACTTCCCCTTCATGGTGCCCATGTGGATGGCGCCGCTGGCCATCGCCACCGGCAATGCCTTCATCCTCAAGCCCAGCGAGCGCGACCCCTCGCCCAGCCTGTTCATCGCCGAGCTGTTCAAGCAGGCCGGCCTGCCCGACGGCATCTTCAACGTGGTCCAGGGCGACAAGGTCGCCGTCGATGCCCTGCTGCACCATCCCGACGTCCGGGCCCTGAGCTTCGTCGGCTCCACGCCCATCGCCCAGTACATCTACGAGACCGGCGCCCGCCACGGCAAGCGGGTGCAGGCCCTGGGCGGCGCCAAGAACCACATGGTGGTGATGCCCGATGCCGACATCGAGCAGGCGGTCGATGCGCTGATTGGCGCGGCCTACGGCTCGGCCGGCGAGCGCTGCATGGCGATTTCGGTGGCGGTGCTGGTCGGCGACGTGGCCGACAAGATCGTGCCCAAGCTGGCCGAGCGCGCCCGCACGCTGAAGATCAAGAACGGCATGGAGCTGGATGCCGAGATGGGCCCCATCGTCACCCGCGAGGCCCGCGACCGCATCGAGAACTACATCCGCATAGGCGTCGAGGAAGGCGCCCAGCTGGTGGTCGACGGCCGCGGCCACCAGGTGGCCGGCCATGAGGACGGCTTCTTCACCGGCGGCACGCTGTTCGACAACGTGAAGCCGACCATGCGCATCTACAAGGAAGAAATCTTCGGCCCGGTGCTGGTCTGCGTGCGGGCCCATGACTTCGCCGAGGCGGTGCAGCTGGTCAACGACCATGAATACGGCAACGGCGTGGCCTGCTTCACCAGCGACGGCAACGTGGCGCGCGAATTCGCCCGCCGCATCCAGGTCGGCATGGTGGGCATCAACGTGCCCATTCCGGTGCCCATGGCCTGGCAGGGCTTCGGCGGCTGGAAGCGCAGCCTGTTCGGCGACATGCATGCCTATGGCGAAGAGGGCGTGCGCTTCTATACCAAGCAGAAGAGCGTGATGCAGCGCTGGCCGGCCAGCATTTCCAAGGGCGCCGAGTTCGTGATGCCCACCAGTCGCTGAACACCAACAGCCCCGATTCCAAGGGGCTTGCGCGGCCCATGACTTCCGCTACGCTAGCGGGCCCATGCAGTCCGCAGTCCCCCAGGAAGTCGCGGCCGTTTCGACGGCCGACCTGCTAGCGCAGGCCCGCGCAGCCCAGGCGGAGTCGCGCATGGAAGCCGGCCTGCAGCTGGCTTCGCAAGCCTGGTCCCATGCCCAGTCGCAAGGCCTGCTGGCCGAGCAGATCGAGGCCGGCCGGCTGCGCTGCTTCTTCCTGCTCAGGCGTGGCCAGCTGGCCGACATGCTGGCCGCGGCCGAAGCCCTGCTGCCCTTGCAGCGCGCCGGCGGCGCCAACCAGGGTCTGTGCGAGATGCTGCGCTGGGTGGCCCTGTCGGCCGCCGACCAGGGCGACTTCGAGACGGCCCTGGCCGCCGCCCAGGAAGGCCGTGCCGCGGCCCAGGAGATGGGCGATCTGCGGCTCGAAGCGGTGGCCCTGAACGGCCTGGGCATGGTCTTCGAACGCATGGGCGACCCCTGGCAGGCCGAGCAGCTGATGACCGAGGCCGCTGCCCTGGTGCGCCAGCAGGCCACGCCTTTCGAGCAGGTCGTGGCCCTGAACAACCTCTGGACCGTGGCCATGGGCAGCTTCCACCTGCTGCGCGACGTGGGCCGCGAGGCCGAATCGCAGCAGGCCCTGCAGCGCGCCCTGCAATTGGGCCGCCAGGTCCGTCCCCCTGTGCGCGAGCTGGGCGACCCCTATGCCGCCGCGCTGAGCGACAGCCATCTGGGCGAGACTCTTCTGCAGCTGAACCAGCTGGACGAGGCCGGCGTGTTCCTGGACAGCGCCCAGCAGCTCTGCCAGCGCCATGGTTTCCTGGCCCTGGCCGGCCGCGTCGGCTGCCTGCGGGCCGAGCTGGCCCTGGCCCGCGGCCATGCCGATGCTGCCTATGCGGCGCTGGGCCGCCTGCTGCAGGACATGGTGGCCAAGTCCAATCTGCAGGAGCTGCGCCGTCTGCATGCCACGGCCTACCGCTGTGCCAAGCGCCTGGGCCTGGAGGCGCAGGCCCTGCGCCACCTCGAGGCCCGCACGCTGCTGGAGAAGCGCCGTGCCAGTGCCCAGCTGATCGCCCAATCGCGCTATGTCGCCAGCCGCATCGAGGCGCGACGCCAGCGAGCACCCGACGCGCCCGGCCTGCCTGAAGACGCCGCACAGTTGCGCGACCCGTTGACCGACCTGGGCAACCGCCGCCTGATGGAGCAGCGGCTGCCCGAGCTGCTGGCCGAGGCGCAGGCGCGCAATGCGCCGCTGACACTGGCCCTGGTTGATCTCGACCACTTCAGCAGCATCAATGCCCAGCATGGTGCTGCCGTCGGCGACCAGGTGCTGCAAGCCCTGGCCCGCATGCTGCAAGACAACACCCGCGGCAGCGATCTGCTGCTGCGCTACGGCGGCGAGGAATTCCTGGTCGTGCTGCCGGACACGGTGCCGGACCGGGCGGTCGAGGTCTGCGAACGGATACGCCACTGTGTGGAGGCCTACGCCTGGTCCGAGCTGGCGCCGGGCCTGGACGTGACGCTGAGCATTGGCCTGGCCACCGCGCCCCCGCATTCGACCGATCTGCTGGTGGCGCGCGCCGAGAGCGCCATGTACCGCGCCAAGCACCTGGGCCGCAACCGCGTCGCCCTGGCCTAGCCGAATTCCACCCGGTTGCGGCCGGCCTGCTTGGCCCGGTAGAGCGCCTTGTCGGCGCGCAGCATCACCGCATCCACGCCTTCGTCCGCGCGGCTGGCCACAGCCACGCCGAAGCTGGCGCTCAACGGCCAATCCTTGTCTTCCCAGCGCAGCGGCCGCGCTGCCAGGGCAGTGCGCATGCGCTCGGCGGCGCAGATCGCGCCAGCCTGGTCGCTCAGTGGCAGCAGCACGCCGAACTCCTCGCCGCCGAGCCGGCCCAGCTGATCGGCGTCGCGCAGGCAGGCCTGCAGCACCTGGACCAGGTGCTTGAGTGCTGCATCGCCGGCTGCATGGCCCAGGGTGTCGTTGAGGCGCTTGAAATGGTCGACGTCCAGCGTCACCAGCGCATAGCCGCGGCCGCGGCCCAGCTCGCCCTGCTCGCGTGCCTGCAGTTCGCCGAAGGCCCGGCGGTTCAGGGCATCGGTCAGCGGGTCGCGTTCGGTCAGGCGGCGAATGCGCAGGATCAGCCGCATCAGCACCATGAAGGCCAGCGTCGCGTTCAGCACCAAGCTCATCACCAGCACGGCCCAGAGCCAGGCGACATTGCCGGTGCTGGCATCGCGGATGCGCTCGCCCGAGCCGCCCAGCAGCTGGACCAGGCGCAGCAGCAGCAGGGCCGCGACCAGGAACAGCGGGCTGCTCAGCCCGAGGGCCAGGCCTGCCTTCAGCCGCTGGCGCAGCCGCCGCCAGGTGTCGATCGCCGTGAGGCCGATCAACAGGCTCATGAACGAGAAATTGGCGATGGGCATCCAGTCGCTCTGCGACGGAATCGGTGCCAGCACCACGGCCGCCGCCGCCATGAGCAAGGCCACCGGCCGCCAGCGCGGCGTCTCGCCCACGGCAGCCGGCACGGCCAGGCGCAGCAGGGCGAAGGCGCCGATGGACATCAGGTTGGCGCCCCAGTAGGTCAGCAGGTCCCAGGCCACGCCGCGCAGCGAATTGCAGCCCAGCGAGGCCGCCAGCAGCGCATTGGCCACGGCCAGCATCAGCGCCGGTCGCTGGCTGCCCAGGAAGACTCGGCCCAGCCCGCCCCAGACCAGGGCGGCCGCCAGCAGGAACAGCATGTTGGTGGCCAGCAGGGTGAGGGGTTCGGCTTCCAGCATCAGCTCGGCTCCTCGCCTTCGTCCCTGCCTTCTACGCAGACCTTGTTGCGGCCCAGGGCCTTGGCCCGATAGAGCAGCTGGTCGGCCAGCACCAGGACCGCCTCGGCGCGCAGCTCGCCGGCACGGGCCCCGGCGACTCCGAAGCTGGCGCTGAGGGCGATCTCGCCGCCCCGCCAGCGGCAGGGGCGGGCTGCCAGCCGTGCCCGCAGCCGCTCGGCCACTTCGGCCGCTTCATCCAGGCTGGCATGGGGCAGCAGCACGCAGAACTCCTCGCCGCCCAGTCGACCCAGCAGGTCGGGCTGCCGCAACTCCTGGTCCAGCTCGCGCACCAGATGGACCAGGGCGGCGTCGCCGCCGGCATGGCCGTGCTGGTCATTGATCGACTTGAAGTGGTCGATGTCCAGCAGCACCACGCTGAACGGGTGACCGCGCAGGGCCAGTGATTGCAGTCGATGCAGCTGGCGGGTCAGGGCTCGCCGGTTCAACGCGCCGGTCAGCGGGTCGTGCAGGGACAGGTGGGTGATGCGCTGGATCAGGCGGCTCAGGATCAGGGCCATCAGGCTCAGTGCGCTGGCCAGGCTCAACAGCAGCCAGAGGCCGAGGAACAGGGGCGATTGGCTGGTTGGGTCGGCGAGCTGGAACGGGCGCCAGGCCCGCCACGCCAGGGCCGGCACCAGAATCACATAGGGCAGCACCAGCAGCGCCAGCAGGTTGTCACTCAGCAGGGGCCGCGCACCGATCAGGATGTCGCGACAGATCAGCAGCGCCAGCAGCACCAGTCCCAGCGAGCCGGCCAGCAGCATCCAGGCCGGCTGCCCACTCAGCAGCAGCGTCGCCAGGCTGGCAATGCCCATGATGATCGCCACATCGCCCCAGCGGAATCGAAGCCTCAGCAGCTGGCGCACACCCAGGCACAGCAGGGCCAGGCTGAGCAGTGACATCAGTTCCGGCAGTGCCGGCCAGGCCTGCAGGGGCGAGATGACGCGGCAGTCGCCACAGCGTACGGCCGCAATGCGGGCCAGATGCGCGCCGGCCAGCATCCAGCTGGCGCGCGGCGCCACGCGGAACACGCCGGCCAGCAAGGACCAGCCCGCCGCCGCGAAGAGATTGAACAGCGCGTTGACCAGCAGCAGCGTGGTGGCGTCTAGGAACTGCATTCGCTTGGGAGTCCCGGGGGCGTCCGATCATCGCGCAGGGCGGCGCGGCGGCACAATGCCGCCATGCATGGGATTGCCCTGATCACGGGGGCTGGACGCGGCATCGGGGCGGCCATCGCCCGCCGGCTGGCCGCGGCCGGCTACGAGCTGGCGCTGAACTACGCCCGCGACCGCGAGTCCGCCGAAGCCCTGGCGGCCGAGCTGCGCAGGCCCGAGCGCCGCGTGCTCTGCCTGCAGGCCGATGTGGCGGACGAGGGCCAGGTCTTGTCGATGTTCGAACGCATCGACGCCGAGCTGGGGCCCTTGGCCGCCCTGGTCAACAACGCGGGCATCGTCGTGCCTGGCGCCCGCCTGGTCGACATGGACCTCGCCCGCTGGCAACGGCTGTTCAACGTCAACGTGATCGGCGCCCTGCTGTGCAGCCGCGAGGCGGCCCGGCGGATGAGCACCCGGCTGGGCGGGCGGGGCGGCGCCATCGTCAACATCTCCTCGCGTGCCGCCCAGCTGGGTTCGCCCGGCCTCTACGTGGACTACGCCGCCAGCAAGGGGGCCCTGGACAGCTTGACCATGGGCCTGGGCCGGGAGCTGATCGAGGAGGGCATCCGCGTCAACGGCGTGCGGCCCGGCATCATCGATACCGAGATCCACCAGACCAGCGGCCTGGATGCCGAGCAATTGCAGGTGGCCGCCGCGCAGATCCCGATCGGCCGGCTGGGCCGGGCCGAGGAGGTGGCCGAGGCCGTGGCCTGGCTGCTGTCCGACGCGGCCAGCTACATCGTCGGCGCGACGCTGGACGTGGCCGGCGGACGCTGAGCTCAGCGCCGCTCGACCAGCAGCGGCGTTTCCGTCATCAGCGGCTTGAAGCGCTCGGCCGCATCGGCGGCCTCCAGGCGCGAGCCATAGGGCCCGGCCATCAGCCGGTGCAGGCCGTTCTCGCGGATCACGGTCAGCAGCGGCGCCAGCGCCGGCTGGTCGCCGGCCAGCAGGCTGCGCATGGCCTCGGCGCCGTCCAGCAGCCTGTAGCTACCCAGCTGCAGCCAGAAATTGCCGGCCGCCGGATTCAGGGTCTCGCGCTGCGGGGCGCCGGCCGATTCCTGCGCCACATAGACCGGCGGCGGCTCCTGGCTGTCGCGCTTCCAGGCGCCGCTGCGTATGGCCTCGGCGGTGAGTCGCTCCACCTCGACCGGGGCCACGCCGCGCAAGAGGTCCAGCTTCAGCGCGGCGGTGTAGCTGAGGTCGATCACCCGGCCCGGATGGAAGGGCCCGCGGTCGTTGATGCGCACCACCACCTCGCGGCCATTGGCCGGGTTGCGCACCCGCGCATAGCTGGGCAGGGGCATGGTCGCGTGGGCGGCGGTCATTGCATACATGTTGTAGACCTCGCCGTTGGCCGTGGGCCGGCCATGGAACTTCTTGCCGTACCAGGAGGCCAGGCCGCGCTGCACGAAGGGCTTGTCCTCGAGGAAGGGCTGGTAGAGCACGCCGTCGATCTCGTAGGGCTTGTTCGGTCCGCCCTGGCGCAGCAGCTCGACCTTGGGCACGGCGTCGGGCACGGTCAGCAGATTGGGCGGCGGATTGGCTTCCGGGCCATCGCGGCCCGGGGCGGGCGCGGGCGCGCTGACCGGTGGCACCGGCGCACGCGTGGCACAGCCGCTCAGCAGGGCGAACAGGGCCAGCAGGGAGAGGAGGGCGGCAAGTCGGCGCATCGGCGGCGATGGTAGCCTCTGGCGCATGAGCGACTACATCTTTCCCCCGGCCCTCCAGGCCTCGGTGGCGGTGCGCGGCACGGGCGCGCGCTATGCCGTCTCGCGCATCTTCTGCGTGGGCCGCAACTACGCGGCCCATGCGCGCGAGATGGGTTCGGATCCGGACCGCGAGCCGCCCTTCTATTTCTGCAAGCCGGCCAGCGCCCTGCTGGCCTCGGGCGGCAGCATGGCCTATTCGCCGGGCACCAAGAACCTGCACTACGAGATGGAGCTGGTGCTGGCACTGGGCGCACCCGTCTTCAAGGCCACGGCCGAGCAGGGCCTGGCCGCGATCTGGGGCTATGCCGCGGGCCTGGACATGACGCGCCGCGACCTTCAGAACGAAGCCAAGGCCACCGGCCGGCCCTGGGATTTCGGCAAGGCCTTCGAGCAGTCGGCCGTGATCAGCGAGCTGGTGCCGGCCAGCGAGATCGGCCATCCTGCCGCCGGCGCGATCACGCTTGCAGTCAACGGCATGCAGAAGCAGCGCGGCGACCTGGCCGACATGATCTGGAGCCCGGCCGAGATCGTGGCCAATCTCTCGCAGTACTACCACCTGGGCCCGGGCGACCTGATCTACACCGGCACGCCCGAGGGCGTGGGGCCGGTGCAGCCGGGCGACCAACTGGAGGGCGTGGTCGCAGGCGTGGCCAAGCTGAGCCTGACAATAGGCGCTCCCGAGTAAGCGAGCGACGAGACAACAAATGTTCGACCACAACGAGACGCTGGACCAGGCCCGGGCCCGCAACATCGGCGAGGCCTTGTTCGAGGACATCGGCGTCTGCGACTGGACCGCCCAGCTGGTGCCGGCCGGCCGTCGTGTGCGGGCCCATGTGCGGGTGCGCGAGGACGCCGTGCTGTGCGGCCGCGACTGGTTCGACGGCGTGTTCGCGGCGCTCGATGCCACGGCCCGCATCGACTGGCTCTACGACGAAGGCGCGGACATGGCCGCCGACAGCATTGCCTGCCGCATCGAGGCCGACGGCCGCGCGCTGTTGTCGGCCGAGCGGCCGGCCCTGAATTTCCTGCAGCTGCTCTCCGCAACGGCTTCGCTGACTCGCCAGCATGCCCGCGCCATAGCAGGGGCCAGTCCCAATCCGCGCGGCTGCGCCGTGCTCGACACCCGCAAGACCATTCCCGGCCTGCGCCTGGCGCAGAAGTACGCGGTGCGCGTGGGCGGCGGCGCCAACCAGCGCCTGGCGCTGTACGACGGCATCCTGATCAAGGAGAACCACATCGCCGCGGCCGGCGGCGTGGGCGCGGCCCTGCGCGCGGCGCAGGCCCTGAACGCGAACGTGGGCATCCAGGTCGAGGTCGAGTCGATTGCCGAGCTGGACGAGGCGCTGCAGGCCGGCGCGGTCAGCGTGCTGCTGGACAACTTCACCGAGGTCATGATGCGCGAGGCGGTTGCGTTGAACGCCGGCCGCGCGCTGCTTGAGGTCTCTGGCGGCGTGTCCATCGATCAGCTGCGCTGGATCGCCGCCACCGGCGTCGACCGCATCTCCATCGGCCGCCTGACCAAGGATGTGAAGGCGGTGGACTATTCGATGCGCGTCGAAGGCCCGGTCTGATGGGCGCCGCGCTGCGCAGTTTCAAGGAACTTCCCACACCGCCCGGCATGCCCTGGCTGGGCCAGACCCTGCAGGTCCGGCCGGCACGCATGCACCAGCAACTGGAGCAATGGGCCCGTGACCTCGGGCCGTACTACCGCGTGCAGCTGGGCCCCGAGAAGCTGCTGGTGGTGGGCGACCACCAGGCCGTGTCGCAGTTGCTGCGCGACCGGCCTGATGGTTTCCGCCGCACGCCCCGGCTGCAGAAGATCTGGGTCGAGATGGGCCTGCCCATCGGCCTGTTCGGCGCCAACGGCGAGGTCTGGAAGCGCCAGCGTCGCATGGTGATGGCGGGTTTCGACCCCGCCCATGTGCGCAGCTATTTCGGCAGCATGCAGGGGGTCAGCGAGCGGCTGACCGGCCGCTGGCGCAAGGCGGCCCAGGCCGGCGCGAGCATTGACCTGCAGTCCGACCTGATGCGCTACACGGTGGACACCATCGCCGGCCTGGCTTTCGGCGCCGAGGTCAACACGCTGGAGTCGGACGCCGACCGCATCCAGCAACATCTGGACAAGCTCTTCCCCGCGGTCTTCGAGCGCTTGCTCAGGCCGCTGCCGACCTGGCGCTGGTGGCCCAGCCGAGCCGATCGCGAGCTGGCCCTCAGCATCGTCGAGATCAAGGCCGCCGTGGCCGGCTTCATTGCCCAGACGCGCGGGCGCCTGCAGGCCCAGCCCGAGCTGCGCGTCCATCCGCGCAATCTGCTGGAAGCGATGATCGCCGCGGCCGACCAGCCGGACAGCGGCATCGACGACGAGCAGGTGGCCGGCAATGTCTTGACCATGCTGCTGGCCGGTGAGGACACGACGGCGAATACGCTGGCCTGGATGATCGACCTGCTGTGGCGCAATCCGGCGACATTGCAGCGAGCGCGTGACGAAGTGCGAGCGGCCATGGCCGCACCCGGTGGGCTGGATGACGTCGACCGCTATGCCGGCCTCGACTTTCTGGAGGCCTGCACGCAGGAGACGATGCGGCTCAAGCCGGTGGCGCCGGCCATGCCGTTCCAGGCGCTGCGCGACACGGTGATCGGCGACGTGGCGGTCAAGGCCGGCACGCTGATCATCTGCCTGATGCGCCGAGACAGCGTCAGCGAAACCCATGTCGAGCGCGCAGCGGCCTTCGAGCCCGAGCGCTGGCTGGCGGAGGGGGCCGGCACGGTCCATTCGGCCAAGCGCATCAGCATGCCCTTCGGTGCCGGGCCGCGCATCTGTCCGGGTCGCTACCTGGCATTGCTGGAGATCAAGATGGCCATGGCGGCCCTGCTCGGCCATTTCGACATCGAGAGCATTGGTACGCCGGACGGTGGTCCGGCGCCGGAGCGGATGGCCTTCACCATGGCGCCGGTGGGCCTGGCGATGAGGCTGCGCGAGCGCCTAATCAATTGAGTTGAAGCCGGCTGCTGCTCCCCGCACAGCCTGGGCGTGATTCGCACGCGCATGCGTCGATTGTTCGCAATGCGCCGAGCCGGGGCGCGATGCGCGTCTTTTCCCCTGGAACGCGGGGGCAAGGCCTGGCACTTCGCTTGTTATCGTCCGGCCCGTCTCAACAGGGAAGAAAGAAGGCTGGACGCCATGCTCAAGAACATCACCCGCAAGACCCTGGCCCTGGCCGCCCTGGCCCTGGCCTTCGGCAACGCCAACGCCGGCCTGATCGGCAGCATCGAACACCAATACGGTTCGGCTGCGGGCAAGATCGCCACGGCCTCGACCACCGGTGGCTGCGACACGCTGAACACCAACTCGATCACCGTGCGCGACGGCAGCAATTGCGGCCAGCGCTTCGTCGACCTGTTCGACTTCACCGCGCTGAACATGAGCAGCGTCGAGAAGTTCGTGCTGACGCTGAACTTCGCCAGCAACAACGGCGTGCTGGAATGGTGGGCCGCTCGCCCGGCCGATTCGACCGTGCACGGCAGCGCCAGCAACAGCCTGCTGAACACCACCGGCAGCACCGCGATCAGCCAGAGCTTCACCTTCACCAGCTCGCTGGACGTGTTCAACCCCATCGTCAACAACGACAAGTTCTACCTGTGGTTCGTCGAGAACGGCCCGCTGTCGCAGAACTTCACGCTGAACTCGGCCAAGCTCGAGGTCTACGGCACGGCCGTGCCCGAACCCACCAGCCTCGCCCTGCTGGCCGCTGCCGGCCTGGGCCTCGTCGCCGTCCGTCGCAAGGGCAGCAAGCGCGCCTGATCAGCCTCCGGCTCCCGCTAACATCGCCACTCCCTGCTTGCACGGAGTGGCGATGCGCTTTCTGGCTTCCGTTCTTTTCCTGGTCCTGGCCTGCGGCTCGGCCGCGGCCGACGGCATGGTGGGCACGTTGGCCGTGGCGCGACGTGAACCGGTACTGGGCTGGGAGATGGAGCTGGGCTACCGCCTGCAGATCGGGGCCTTCGCCCTCAACGTGATGCCGGTCGGCGGCATCCTCTACCAGAGCTCCAGCTCCGGCCGTTTCCGCCAGGAGCCGCGCAGCAGCAGCAACGGCAGCAACATCGGCTATGCCTGCGTGGACACCCAGACCGGCCAGAGCACCTATGCCGGTTTCTGTGCCGGCCGCCTGGCCTACGCGGGCAGCATGTCGGGCGACCTGATGCTGACCGGCAACGCGCACATGGCCCTGCACCTGGGCGCCGGCTTCAGGCTCGGCCGCGAGACCGACGGCTTCGGCCTGCTGCGCCTGGAGGGCGAGCGTGGCGTGGGCCTGCAGGTGCGCGTGGGTCCCAACTACTGGTCGCTGGGCGGCAGCTACCGCTACTGAGCGGCCGCGCGGGCGCGGCGCCGCCATTCGCTCGGCGTGATGCCGGCCCAGCGCCGGAAGCTGGCGCTGAAGTTCGAGGCATCCACGTAGCCCAGGCGCTCGGCAATCGCCGCCACCGGCAGCTCGCCGTTTTCCAATAGCCACAACGCCTGCTCGCGCCGGTGCTCGTCACGCAGCGCCAGGAAACTGGAACCGGCACGCGCCAGGCGCCTCACCAGCGTGCGCGAGGACATGGCCAGGCGCGAGGCCAGTTCGGCCTGGGTGGGCAGGGCACCCTTTGCTTCCTGCAAGGCGGTGCGCACGCGCGCCACCAGATCGGCCTCGCCCTGCTGCTGCAGCGTCAGCGCGCGTTCGCAGGCCGCATGGGCGCTGGCAAAGGTCGTGGGATCGCCGGTGAGGCTGCGCTGGTCCAGGTCGGCGCTGGCAAAGACCAGGGCGCAATGCGGCCGGCAAAAGTCCACGCCGGCCTTGAAGAACTCCGCATAGCGCTCGGCCCACATGGTCGGCCCATAGGGCAGCTCCAGCCGCGGCGGGCGGACCGAGGTGCCGAACGAGGCGTCGACCAGCTTGGCAATATTGGCGGCCGTCAGCTCCAGCGAGGTGCTGCGTGCCGAGCCCTGGTCGAAGCGCTCGCCGAAGCGCAGCCGGGCCGATGGGCCTTCCACCTGCAGGCTGAGCGCCAGCGCATGGGTGCGCAGGGCCGTGAAGCGCGCGATGGCGGTGAGCGCCTGACGCAGGTCGCTGCTGGCGGCGATCACCGCGCTGAGCTCGCCGTGCGCCAGCACCTGGACCAGGCGGCTGACTTCCAGCCCCAGGGCGACCTCGCCGGTGGCCGCCTTCGCCGCATCGACGAGGGCGGCCATGCGGCTATGGTCCAGGTAGCGGCCCTCGCGCAGCAGCTGGTCCCACTTCAGCCCGGCCACCTCGAGCACCGCATCGACATCCCCGCCGCGCGAGCGCACGAAGGCGCAGACGATGCGGGCATAGGCCGGGTGATGGGCGGGTTCGCGCCAGGCGGCGGGCACGGCAGGCATGGCCGCATCCTGTCACAAAAACACGATTTCTTGGCGGGGCTTCCCCTCACGCTGCAAGGCCCGCCGGCCTGACAGTCCGTCTCCAGGGCGCGCCGATGCAGTGCGCCGCGGAGACAAGCATGACGACCCCTTCCTTCAACGGCCGCCTGGCCGTCATCACCGGCGCCGGCAGCGGCATAGGCCGGGCCCTGGCCTTGCGGCTGGGAGCGGCCGGCGCGCGGCTGGCGCTGTCCGACATCGACCCTCTGGGGCTGGCCGCGACGCTCAAGCAGCTGCCGGCCGGTGTCGAGGCGCGTGCCTACTCACTCGACGTGTCCAGGCGCGATGCCGTGTTCGAGCATGCCGAGCAGGTGAAGCGCGAGATGGGCCCGGCCCAGCTCTTGATCAACAACGCCGGCGTGACCGTGCTGGGCTCGATCGCCAACACCACGATCGAGGAATTCGAGTGGCAGCTGGGCATCAACCTCTGGGGCGTGATCTACGGCAGCAAGGCCTTCCTGCCGCAGATGCTGGAGCAGGGCGGCGGCCATATCGTCAACCTGTCCAGCCTGTTCGGGCTGGCCACCGTGCCCTGCCAGGGCGCGTACCACGTGAGCAAGTTCGGCGTGCGCGGCTTCACCGAATGCCTGGCGCGCGAGCTGGTGGACAGCGGCGTCAAGGTGTCCTGCGTGCATCCGGGCGGCATCGCCACCGAGATCGGCCACCGGGCCCGGCTGGTCGCTGCGGCCGGCTCGCTGGAGCAGCAGATGCTGGAGCGCATCCCCAACCTGCTCAAGACCCCGGCTGACGCGGCGGCGGCCGCCATCCTCGACGGCGTGGCGCGCGGCAAGCGCCGCATCCTGGTCGGCCACAAGGCACGCACGGTCGACTGGCTGGTGCGCCTGCTGCCCAGCCAGTACTGGCGCGTGCTGCGTGCTGTCGAGGGTCTATGAAGGCCTTTGAACACGAGACCCATCCCACCGAGACAAGGAAGTCATCACCATGAGCAACAACAGCCCCCTACTGCGCGCCGTCACCGACGAGGAATGCGCCCAGTTCCAGCGCGACGGCGTCGTCTGCCTGCGCCGAATCATGGCGCCCGAATGGGTGGAGATTGCCCGCGAAGGCATCGAGGCCCAGCGCGCCACGCCCTCGCCGATGGCCACGGTCGTCGACGCCGATCCGCTCTACATGCTGATCGACCAGATGCCCTCGCATTTCAATCCGGTGCTGCGACGCGTGGTCGATGAATCGGGCGCCGCCCTGATCGCCAAGCGCCTGGCCGGCGACGTGGCCATGCGGTGGATGTACGACCAGCTGTTCTACAAGGGCGCCGGTCCGGTGGCCGAGACGCCCTGGCACCAGGACACGCCGTATGCGCCCTTCGACGGCCACAACATCGTGCGCATCTGGATGCCGGTGGACCCGGTGCCGCGTGCCACCACCATCGAGGTGGTGCGGGGCTCGCATCGCTGGAATGTGGAATACGCGGTGGCCAGCAAGATCGAGGTGCTGGAGCAGAACCAGGACAAGACCCAGACCGGCGGCTTCAGCTACCTGGACCAGCAGTCCGACGGCCGGCCCGAACTGCCTGCCATCGAGGCGCTGCGCGGCAGCTTCGACATCGTCGGCCACGAGGTGGAGCCCGGCGATGTGGTCGCCTTCAACTACCACGTCCTGCACCGCGCCGGCCCGGGCATGAATCCGCATGCCAAGCGCCGCGCCTTCGCCATGCTCTACGCCGATGAGGCCGTGGGTCTGAAGAAGCGGCCGAACATGGTCCCGAGCCCGCTCGATGTGCTGGGCATTCCCTGGCAGGAAGGCCAGAAGCTGGGCGAGTTCCCGGAACTGTTCCGCGCGCTCTGAACAATCAGGCCGGGCAGTAGCGGCGCGGAGGATAGGCCAGCGCGGTGTCGGCGGCCACCTGGCGCAGCTTGGCCTGGCTCGCGGCATCGACGCCGTTGGCCAGGTCGGGCAGGGCCAGCAACTGGGCCGGCTGCGTGCCGCTGATCGTTGCGTAGAGCATCACGGCGGCCAGGAAGGCGCCGGCCGGGGCCGAGTGGTTGCCGTCTTCCGAATGCAGGCGCAGCTCGGGATGGCGCTGCAGCGAAAGCTCCCAGGCCTGGCCTATGGGCGCGACGCAGGCCGGCTGCTTCTGCGCGATGCTCACATGCAGGTCATAGATTCGCGCGGTCTCATCCACGCCTTCGCGCGGCCACTCGGGGAACATCACCGGCAGCGAGCCTGCCGTGCGGGCAATGCGCACCAGCTCCTCGGCCTCGGCCGTCGAGTAGAAGAACTGCCCCGAGGTGCTGTACTTCTGGGCCTGCAGCACGACGACGGACCAGCTGCGGCTGCGCAGCAGGGCCATGCTGCCGGCATCGGCCAGGCGCTCATCCAGGTACATGAAGCCGGACGCGACCGTGAGCGCCACCGTCTTGCCACCCGACCCGTTGCGCAGCAGCTGTTCCAGCTGCATGTTCAGCCCCTGCACCGTGGTGTGGCTGTTGCCCATCATCAGCACGGTGATGTCGGCATTCGGTGTCGCGGGAACCGCGGGCTGTGGCGTGCTCGTGGCCGGTGCGGCGGCTCCGGATCCGCCACCACCGCCACCGCCGCAGGCCGTGCAGACGGCCAGTAGGGCGAGGATGAAGAAAGGCCGATGCAGGCGGACTGGGGAGGGCATTGGCAAGGCGCGTCAGCGGGCTGGGGCCCCAGTAGGCCCAGGCTACCGGCGTCCGCGCAAGTAGCGAACGGCACGCCGCTGCAGCGGCTGCCGCTACTTGTTGAACCAGTCCTCGTCCGGCAGCTTCTCAAAGGTCTTGCGCAGGCCTTCGCCCCAGCCGCGGCGCAGCTTGTTGAAGTAGGGGTCGTCGGCCGTGATGCGGTGCGGGTCGGCCGGCGCAAAGCTGTCGGTCTTGTAGAGCAGCATGTCGATGGGCAGGCCCACCGACAGGTTGCTGCGTATGGTCGAGTCGAAGGAGATCAGCGTGCACTTGGCCGCTTCCTTCAGCGAGGTCTGCGGCTTGATCACGCGGTCGATGATGGGCTTGCCGTACTTGCTCTCGCCGATCTGGAAGTAGGGCGTGTCCTCGCAGGCTTCGATGAAGTTGCCCTGGGCATAGACATGGAAGAGCCGCGGCGCCTCGCCCTGGATCTGGCCGCCGACGATGAAGTTGCCGCCGAAGTCCACGCCCTGGCCCAGGGTCTGGGCATCGGCGTCGCGGGCGACCACTTCCTTGACCGTGCGGCCCACCAGTTCGGCCACGTCGTACATGGTCGGCCGGTTGAACAGATGCTCTTCCTTGCCCTTGAGTCGCTGGGTCAGCAGGCTGATCACGCTTTGCGTGGTGGCCAGGTTGCCGGCACTCAGCAGCACGATCAGGCGCTCGCCCGGCTGCTCGAACACGCTCATTTTGCGGAAGGTGGCGATATGGTCCACGCCCGCATTGGTGCGTGAATCGCTGGCGAACAGCAGGCCGGCCTGCAGCCGCATGGCAACGCAATAGGTCATGGCGGCGATTATCCGGCTTCGAAATAGGCGCGCCGGATCGCGTCGCCCAGGCCGGCCGACTCCTCCAGGAAGCCGGTCAGCCAGCCGTGGATGCCCTGGGTCAGCACCTCGTCGGCCGTGCCGTAGGAAAGCCGCAGCGCCAGCTGGCCGGCACGCTGCTTGGCCACGCGGCCGGCGTCTTCCGAGCCGGCGCGGGCCTCGATGTGGGGCAGGATGGCCACGATCTCGTCGCTGCAGGCGCGCAGCGAGCGCGGCACGTCGGGCCGCAGTATCAGCAGCTCGGTGACGCGGCGGCCGTCGAGGTTGTCGCGGTAGATCGCGTGGTAGGCCTCGAAGGCCGACAGCGAACGCAAGAGGGCACTCCAGGCATAGAAGTCGGGCGCACTCTCGCTGGGGGCATCGACCGGCGACAGGCTGTCCACCGCCGGCTCTATCAGCTGCGACTTGACGTCCAGCAGCCGCGCCGTGTTGTCGGCCCGTTCGATGAAGGTGCCCAGGCGGATGAACATGTAGGCATCGTTGCGCTGCAGCGTGCCGTAGGTGGCGCCGCGGAACAGGTGCGAGCGCTCCTTGACCCAGTCGAAGAAGCTGGACACGCTGGCCACGCCGCGCTTGGGCAGGCTGCGCGCCTCCAGCCACGTGCTGTTGATCGCCTCCCACATCTCGGCCGTGATCTGGCCGCGTACCGCATGGGCGTTCTCGCGGGCCTGCTTGAGGCAGCTCAGCACTGAAGCCGGGTTGTCGAGGTCCAGGGCCATGAAATCGAACAGCTGCTGGGCGTCGAGCTGCTCATGGCGCGCCCCGTAGGCCTGCAGCGAGCCCGTGACGGCCAGCGGCGCCGCCAGTTCGGTGCGGGCGCCATGCGATTGCGGCAGCATGGACAGCGATTGAGTCACGTCCAGCATGCGCACCAGGTTCTCGGCGCGTTCGACGTAGCGGCTCATCCAGTAGAGCTGGGAGGCGGTGCGGCTCAGCATCTCAGGACTCCCGACGGGCCGCCCCTAGGGAGGCCTGCGCCCCCTCGGGGGGCAATGAGCGAAGCGAATGTGGGGGCTGCACGTCTGTCTCCAGGATCCAGGTGTCTTTGGTGCCGCCGCCTTGGCTGCTGTTCACCACCAAGGAACCTTCCTTGAGGGCGACGCGCGTCAGCCCGCCGGCCACCATCGTGATCTCTCGTCCGGTCAGGACAAAGGGCCGCAAGTCGATGTGTCTTGGCGCGATGCCGCTCTCGACGAAGGTCGGGCAACTGGACAAGCACAGCGTCGGCTGCGCGATGTAGTTGCTGGGGTTGGCCTTGACCCGGAGCTTGAAGTCCTCGACCTCGGCCGCCGTCGAGGCCGGCCCGACCAGCATGCCGTAGCCGCCGGCGCCATGGACCTCCTTCACCACCAGGTCCTTCATGTGGTTCAGCACATGGTCCAGGTCGGCCGCCTTGCGGCACTGCCAGGTCGGCACGTTGTTGAGGATGGGCTCCTCGCCCAGGTAGAAGCGGATCATGTCCGGCACATAGGGGTAGATGGACTTGTCGTCCGCCACGCCCGTGCCTATTGCATTGGCCAGGATCAGGTGGCCCTTCTGATAGACCGAGAGCAGGCCCGGCACGCCCAGCATCGAGTCGGGCCGGAAGGCCAGCGGGTCGAGGAAGGCGTCGTCGATGCGGCGGTAGATCACGTCCACCCGCTTGGGGCCCACCGTGGTGCGCATGTAGAGCCAGTCGTCCTTGACGAACAGGTCCTGGCCCTCGACCAGCTCCACGCCCATCTGCTGGGCCAGGAAGGCATGCTCGAAATAGGCCGAGTTGAACGGGCCCGGGGTCAGCACCACGGCGGTCGGGTTGTCCACCGGGCTGGCGTGGCGCAGCGTGTTCAGCAGCAGGGTGGGGTAGTGCTGGACCGGAGCGATGGAATAGCGCGAGAACAGCTCCGGGAAGAGCCGCATCATCATCTTGCGGTTCTCCAGCATGTAGCTGACGCCCGAGGGCACGCGCAGGTTGTCCTCCAGCACGTAGTAGCCGCCGTCCGAATGGCGTATCAGGTCGACGCCGGTGATGTGGGCGTAGATGCCGTGCGGCAGGTCCAGGCCCTGCATGGCCTTCTGGTACTGGGCATTGCCCAGCACCTGCTCGGCCGGGATCAGGCCGGCCTTGAGGATCTCGTGGTCATGGTAGATGTCCCAGAGGAAGCGGTTCAGTGCCGTGACCCGCTGGCGCAGGCCCTTCTCCAGCATCGTCCATTCGGAAGCCGGCACGATGCGGGGCACCATGTCGAAGGGGATCAGGCGCTCGGCACCGGCCTCGTCACCGTAGACGGCAAAGGTGATGCCGACCTTGTGGAACAGCAGGTCGGCCTCGGTCCGCTTCTTGGCCAGGGTCTCGGGCGACTGCGCCTGCAGCCAGTCGCCGAAGGCCTGGTAGTGGGGCCGCAGCCGGCCATCGGCCAGCAGCATCTCGTCATGGTGGCCAGGGGGCGGCAGGGTCAGCGCGTGCATCAAGATCACTCCGGGCTTGCCTGCGGACCAATGCAAGCCCTGTGCCTGCTTGGGCACTAGGCCAGCCGTACCAGCATGACCGGATTTGGTGCCGCCCGCCAGGGTGCCCATCCCTGGTGCAACTGCCTGGCGCCCATCTGGTGCATGGCCGGCCGCGCCGTCTGGCCATGGCACGCTTTCGACTGTTCATCCCTTCTGGCGTTGTCGCTACTGGCGCTTTGCTACGCTGCGCCCGGCCGCATCCGCGGTCTTGCGTGCAAGGAGAAGAGGGAATGAGGAACGGCACCACTACTTTCCGCCCGAGCGGCGCCTGGCGCGGCCTGCTGCTGGGGCTGCTGATGCTGCTGTCCGTGGCGGCCTTTGCCGGCGCCAAGGAAGAGATCCAGACCCATATGCGGGCCGGCCGCTGGGAGGCGGCCGACCGCCAGCTGGTCCAGGTCCTGGACAAGCATCCGGACAACGCTCTGGCCCACTACTGGCGGGCCCAGACTCAGCTCAAGCTGGGCCATGCGGACCAGGCCAAGTCCGAGCTGGCCAAGGCCGTGGAACTGGACCCGGCCGAGAAATTCGCCGGCGACAAGGCGGCGCTGGCCAAGCTCAAGTCGCGGCTGGATCTGGGCCAGACCCGCGTGGCCGCCGCGGAAGAGCCGGCACGCGCCCAGGTGCAGCAGGAGCCGGCGGCCCGCGTCGAAGCGCCGCAGCCTACGGCGCAAGCACCGGTCGAGCGCGAACGTAGGCGCTCCGGCTTCGGCTTCTGGATGCTGCTGCTGGTCGGCGTGGGCTTCGTCGGGCCGCTGGCTTATCTGTTCATTCGCAAGCAGAAGAACGAGCAGCTCTCGGTCGATCGCGACCTGTGGCGTGGCCGGCTGAAGGAAGCCAGCGGCGACCTCGACAACGCGCTGCGCTTCAGCGATGCCAGCGACCAGCTCAGCCCCGAGGCCAAGCTCGGCAATTACGACCGGGTGCGTCAGGCCAAGGCCGAGATCGACGGGCTGATTGCTTCACTGCCGTCCGCCCAGGACTTCGACCAGACCGCCCGCGTGGTGGAGCGCAGCAAGGACCTGGCCGCCGACCTGCGCGGCGAGCCGCGGCCCAGCGACATCCGCCGCGAGCAGGAAGCGGCCAACCTGGCTTACGAGCGCGACATGCGGACGCGCCAGATGGAGGCGCGGGCCAACCAGCCGGCGGTCTTCAACCAGGGCGCTGGTGTCGGGTCGGTGCTGCCCACCGTAGCCGCCGCCGCTGTGGGCCTGGCCATTGGCAGCGCGATGAGCAATGCCCATGGCCGCAGCCGCGATGACGAAGACGAGATGCGCCGGCGCGATGCCGAGTACGACCGCCTGTCGGGCGGCAGCAATCTCGGCAGCGGCGGTGGCGATTTCGGTGGCTCGGACCTGGACCTGGGTGGCGGTGGCGACAGCAGCTCGGACTGGAGCGGCGGGGCGGATACCGGAGGGAGCAGCGACGCGAGCTTCGATTGAAGGCAATGAAGCGGCGCTGAAGAGACCTGGCGCGCCCGGTTGGGATCGAACCAACAACCCCTGCCTTCGGAGGGCAGTACTCTATCCATTGAGCTACGGGCGCGAAGGCTGCGGATTCTAGCAGCGTCGTGAGCGATGCCCGGGCCGGGCGCGGGCCGGTAGATATAATCCCCGGCTTTGTGTCCTGCTAGGTATCAACCTGGCGGACCGCATTACCCAGAGCAGCCGACGCCAACGAGGATTTCATGAGCGGAACCCAAGACCACGCGCACGACCACGGAGCCCATGAAGGCCCGATCAAGACGCCCAAGCAACTGATGTGGGCGGTCGGTTTCGCCTTCGTGGTGCCGGTGCTGGTGATCGTCATGCTGGCCATGTACGTGACCGCCGCCGTCAAGCCGGCTGCCGGCAGCTCGGGCCTGGATGAGCAGGCCGTCGCCGCCCGCATCCAGCCGGTCGGCACGATCGAGATCAAGGATGCCAACGATGCCGCTTCGATGAAGACCGGTGAGCAGGTGTTCCAGGCTCAGTGCGCCGCCTGCCATGCCACCGGCGCCGCCGGTGCTCCCAAGCTGGGCGATGCCGCGGCCTGGGGCCCTCGCCTGAAGGGTGGCGTCGAGGCGCTGCTGACTTCGGCCCTCAAGGGCAAGGGCAATATGGGCGCCCAGGGTGGTGGCGACTTCAGCGACTTCGAGATCAAGCGCGCCGTCGTCTACATGGCCAACCAGGGCGGTGCCAAGTTCGAGGAGCCCAAGGCTCCGGCAGCCGCCGCTTCGGCCGCCAAGTAATCGAAGGGCCTCGCCCAGGAAGAAGCCGATCTCAGGGTCGGCTTTTTTGTGCCCGCCTCGTTTTCAGGGGTGTGGCTTCAACTGGACCGCATGGCGGTTCAGCAGCTCGGCATGGTTGCCCGGCCCGGGCGCCCAGAGGCCTTGCTCGACGGCCGCGGCCGCCTCGTGCATGTCCATGCTGTGGACCAGGCCCAGGCCTAGCTCGGTGCTGATGAACAGGCGGTCGTTCTCGTCCAGCCAGCATTGCCCTGCGGTGGCGCTCAAGCCGGTGTGGCTGCTCAGTTCACCGCCCGGGCCTACGCGCCAGATCCAGGGCGCGGCCTCCAGTTCCACGTAGACCCGCTGCGGCCCGTTCTGGAAGAACCAGGCGCCGTGTTCGTCATGGGCGTAGTTGCGGCCTATGAACTCGAGCAGCTTGCGGTGGTCGATGCGGCTGCCCTTGACCTTGGGGAAGGGGCCGGCGCGCTGGATGCGCTCGTCGCGCATGTACCAATCGCCGCGTGCGTCCAGCGCCAGCCAGCCGTAGCAATGCGGCACGTTGGGCCACTTCTTCAGCGCGGCTTCGACGATGGGGTCCATGACGAGCGAGTCTAGAGCGCCTGTGCCAGCCAGGCGCAGACCTGCTGCGGAATGCCCATCACTTGGCCTGGGGGCCAGCCGGCCGGGAAGCCCACATGGCCGCCATGCGGCGGTTGCCACAGCCGCACCCTGTCGTTGTCGACCTCGCCCTGCGTGGGCAGGGAATCGGCTGGCACGAAGGGGTCGTTGCGGGCATTCAGCACCAGGGCCGGGATGCGGATGCGGTGCAGATGCGGCTTGGCCGAGGCGCGGGCCCAGTAGTCCTCGGTGTCGCGGTAGCCGTGCAGCGGTGCGGTGAACAGATTGTCGAATTCGTAGAGGTCGCGCACCTCACGCAGGCGCTCGCCATCGAACAGGCCGGGATGCTGGTCCAGCTTCTTCAGCGCCTTGGGCACCATGCTGCGCAGGAACATGCGGGTGTAGACCAGTCGATTGAAGCCGCGGCCTATGGCGCGACCGCAAGCCGCCAGATCCACCGGCGAGCAGATCGAACTGACCGCGCGGGCGATGTCTGAAGCCGTGTCGCCCGCCTCCTCGGCCCAGCGCAGCAGGGCATTGCCACCGAGCGAGACGCCGGCGGCGATCAGATCGCCGTCGTGCGCCGCCTTGAAGCGACCCAGCATCCAGCCGATCTCTTCATGGTCGCCCGAGTGGTAGGCGCGCGGCGCCAGGTTCAGCTCGCCCGAGCAGCCGCGGAAATGCGGCAGCGCAAAGGCCCAGCCGCGCTCACGGGCCACGCAGGCAAAGGCCTGGGCATAGTGGCTCTGCGAACTGCCTTCGAGCCCGTGGAACAGCACCAGCAGCGGCGCGCCGGGCGCGGCCTGGCCTTCGTCCAGCCAGTCCACGTCGATGAAGTCGCCGTCGGGCGTGTGCCAGCGCTCGCGCCGGAACCGCGGCGCCGGGCCCTCTATGCGGCGCGAGAACAGGGCCGGCCAGATGGTCTGGGCCTGACCACCGGGCAACCACAGCGGGGCGCGGTATTGCAGGCTGGGTCGCTGCGATGCGCTCAATGCAGGATGGCCGGGCCTTCGCTCAGCTCCTGCACGTCGCTGGCGCTGCCGGGGCTGGCATGGTGCAGCACCATGCGCCAGCCCAGGGCCGTCTTCACGTAGACATTGCTGGCGATCACCCAGGCGGTCTGGGGCTTGTCCTCGGGGCCGGCCACCTGCACCCGCTCCAGCACCTGGTGGACGGCGGTCTCGGCGGTCTGCAGGCGGCGCACGCGTTCGGGGTGGACGGTGATCGGTCCCTGGCCGAACAGGGTCTCGAACGCGGCGCGGATGGCACGCAGGCCCACCAGGCGCGGACCGCCCGGATGAACGCAGGAGACCTCGTCCTCGTCCGACCAGACGCCCATCAGCTTTTCCAGGTCCGCGTGCTGCAGCGCTTCGTAGAACTGCTGCTCGGTGGCCTCGGGCGAGGCGAGCAGCACGGAGGAGGGAACGGCGGCGTGAGGCATGCCTGCATTGTAGGGAGAGCGCCTGCGCAGGCCATCTTTGCGCCGGGGGCGCGGCGTAATATCGACGCCCCGCCCGATCCAGGGCGAGGCTTCTTCCTCAGCCGACCCGGCGTCGCGGGCGCGTCCGGGGCCGGCCCTTGTCCAGGCCCGCCAGATGGAGATCGCCATGGGCCAGGATCCCTTTGCCGAGCTGAAGCAGCGCCAGCGCGAGATGTGGGCGTCGTTCGCTCCCACCGCCACCTTCACCACGCCGGAAGCCGCCAACCTGGTGCGCTTCGCCGGCGTGCGGCCGGGCGAGGCGGTGCTGGATGTCGGCTGCGGCACCGGCGTGGTCGCCATTTCGGCGGCGCGGGCCGGGGCCAAGGTTCGGGCGCTGGACCTGACGCCGGCCCTGCTGAGCCATGCGCGCGACAACGCGGCCCTGGCCGGCTTCGGCAACATCGCTTTCAGCGAAGGCGATGCCGAGCAACTGCCGTACGAGCATGGCGAATTCGACGTGGTGCTGAGCCAGTTCGGCCACATGTTTGCGCCGCGCCCGGAAATGGCGGTGGCCGAGATGCGCCGCGTGCTCAAGCCGGGTGGCCGGATTGCCTTCGCCACCTGGCCACCGGAGCACCTGATAGGCCGTACCTTCAGCTTCGTCGCCAAGCATTCGCCGCCACCGCCGGCCGGCGCCATGCCGCCGCCGCTCTGGGGCATTCCGGCCATAGTCACCGAGCGACTGGCGGCGGGCTTCGAGCCGCCGTTCTTCGGCCGCGGCCGCATGACCGTGCCCATGCTGAGCCCGGCGCATTACCGCCTGTTCATGGAAACCTCGATTGGACCTATCCAGAAGCTGGTCGAGAGCCTCGCCGGCGATGCCGCCAAGCTGGCGGCGGTGCGTGCCGAGCTTGAGGCGTTGATCGCCCCGTATTTCGCCGACAACCTGGTGGTCCAGGACTACCTGCTCACCCGGGCCGTCGCGCGCTGATCACCGGCCTCAATGGCCGTGGATCACTTCCCCGGCCTTGAGCTGGTAGACCGTGCCGCAGTAGGGGCACTTGCCGCCGCCCTCGTGGGTCACGTCCACGAAGACCCGCGGGTGGTTGCTCCACAGCGGCATCTTGGGATTGGGGCAGGCCACCACGCCGGGGCCCTGGACTTCCTTGGCCGTCACTTCGACCACGGCCTTTGCTGCTGGGCTGCTGCTCATTGCTCTTGCGCTTTCTATCTTGTTACTTCGAATTCAAACCAGGCTCAGCCAGTGAGCGTACTTGGGGTTGCGGCCGTTCACGATGTCGAAGAAGGCGGTCTGGATCTTCTCGGTGATCGGGCCGCGCGAGCCGCTGCCCAGCTCGATGCGGTCCAGCTCGCGGATCGGCGTCACCTCGGCGGCCGTGCCTGTGAAGAAGGCCTCGTCGCAGATGTAGACCTCGTCGCGGGTGATGCGCTTCTCCACCAGCTTCAGGCCCAGGTCCTGGCAGATGTGGAAGATGGTGTTGCGGGTGATGCCGTTGAGCGCGCCGGCCGACAGGTCGGGCGTATAGACCACGCCGTTCTTGATGACGAAGAGGTTCTCGCCCGCGCCTTCGGACACGAAGCCCGAGGCGTCCAGCAGCATGGCCTCGTCGTAGCCGTCGTCGGTGGCTTCCATGTTGGCCAGGATGGAGTTGGTGTAGTTGGACACCGTCTTGGCCTGCGTCATCGTGATGTTGACGTGATGGCGCGTGTAGCTGCTGGTCTTGACGCGGATGCCGCGCTTCAGACCCTCTTCGCCGAGGTAGGCGCCCCAGCTCCAGGCGGCCACCATCGCGTGGACCTTGTTGCCCTTGGGGCTGACGCCCAGCTTCTCGGAACCTATCCAGATCAGCGGGCGCAGGTAGCAGCTTTCCAGCTGGTTCTCTCGCACCACGGCCTTTTGCGCCTCCTCGACCTGTTCGATCGTGAAGGGGATCTTCATGCGCAGGATCTTGCCGCTGTTGAACAGCCGTTCGGTGTGCTCGCGCAGGCGGAAGATGGCCGTGCCCTTGTCCGTCTTGTAGGCGCGCACGCCCTCGAAGGCGCCGCAGCCATAGTGCAGCGTGTGGGTCAGGACATGGATCTTGGCGTCGCGCCAATCGACCAATTGGCCGTCCATCCAGATCTTGCCGTCGCGGTCTTCCATGGACATGGGGGCTACTCCTTGCGCAAGCCGGTTTGCTTGCTTGAATGCAGTGGCCGCCGATTCTACGGGCGGGGTTCGGGTTCGCCCCGGCTCCAGCCATAGGCGCGCTCGACCTTGGCGACCCGCAATTCATAGTGCTCGTACCACTGGGCCCGGCCCTGGTCGCGCGTGGCCGCATGTTCCATCTGCGCCCGCCAGGTCGCGATGGCTTCGAGGCTGGCCCAGTACGACACCGTGATGCCCAGGCCGTCGGCGCCGCGCGAGCTCTCCACACCCAGGTAGCCCGGCTGCTGGGCTGCCAGCGCAAGCATGCGCTCGGCGGCCTCGCTGTAGCCGGCATCGCCGGGCGTGCGCTGGCTGGTGAAGATCACCGCGTAGTAGGGCGGCTCGGGGAGGGCGGCGAATCCTGGCTTCATGGCATGCGAACGGCGGTTGGGAGGAATGGGTCAGAACTCGCGCAGCGCGGTGATGGCTTCCTCGATGCGCTCGACGGCCAGCACGCGCAGGCCTTCAATCGGTTTCTTGGGCGCATTGGCCTTGGGCACGACGGCGATGGAGAAGCCCAGCTTGGCCGCCTCCTTGAGTCGCTCCTGGCCGCGCGGCGCCGGTCGCACCTCGCCGGCCAGGCCGACCTCGCCGAAGGCGATGAAGCCCTTGGGCAGGGCCTTGCCTCGCAGCGAACTCTGGATGGCCAGCATCACGGCCAGGTCGGCCGCCGGCTCGCTGATGCGCACGCCGCCCACGGCATTGACGAACACGTCCTGGTCGTTGGTCATCACGCCGGCATGGCGGTGCAGCACGGCCAGCAGCATGGCCAGGCGGTCGCGCTCCAGGCCCACCGAGAGCCGGCGCGGGCTGGGCCCGCCACCATCGACCAGGGCCTGCAGCTCGACCAGCAACGGCCTTGTGCCCTCAAGAGTCACCAGCACACAGGAGCCGGGCACCGGCTCGGCATGGGTGGACAGAAAGATCGCGCTGGGGTTGCTGACACCCTTGAGCCCCTTGTCCGTCATCGCAAACACGCCGATCTCGTTGACCGCGCCGAAGCGGTTCTTGATGGCGCGCACCAGACGGTAGCTGCTGTGGGTGTCGCCCTCGAAGTACAGCACCGTGTCCACGATGTGCTCCAGCACGCGCGGCCCGGCCAGGGCACCTTCCTTGGTGACATGGCCCACCAGCACCATGGCGCAGCCGCCGGCCTTGGCCGTGCGGGTCAGCTGGGCCGCGCATTCGCGCACCTGCGCCACCGAGCCCGGGGCCGAGCTGAGTTGCTCGGAGTACAGCGTCTGGATCGAGTCGATCACGCAGAAGGCCGGCGCTTCTTCTTCGATCGTGGCGAGTATCTTCTCCAGGCTGATCTCGGCCAGCACGCGCACATTGGCGCCGACCAGGCCGAGCCGGCGGGCGCGCATAGCCACCTGGGCACCGCTTTCCTCGCCGGTCACGTAGAGCACCTTGACCTGTTGAGACAGGGCTTCGACCGCCTGCAGCAGCAGCGTCGACTTGCCGATGCCCGGGTCGCCGCCTATCAGCACCACGCCGCCGGGCACGATGCCGCCGCCCAGCACCCGGTCCAATTCCTCCTGGCCGGTGGGCGTGCGATCCACGTCGGTGGCTTCGATTTCCGAAAGCGTGGCCACGGCCTGGCTCTTGGCCAGGGCCTGGTAGCGGTTCTTGCCCGGCGTCTCGGCCAGGGTCTCGGTCAGCGTGTTCCAGGCGCCGCAGTGCGGGCACTTGCCCAGCCACTTGGCATTGGTGCCGCCGCATTCGGTGCAGCTGAAGAGGGTCTTGTCCTTGGCCATGGGGGGCGATTGTCGCGGCCAAAGCCTGACTTGCTGCGTGGCCGGCGTCGCCGTGCTAAAACGCTTCTCCGTCAGGGCCTGCCGGCCCTGTCTTCATTTGGAACGTACGAACTTACAAAGCAGTAGCGCCATGGACCTCTCTGTCTGGTTGACCTTCTTCGCCGCCTCCTGGGCGATCAGCCTCTCGCCCGGTGCGGGCGCTGTCGCCGCGATGAGCTCGGGTCTCAATCATGGCTTCCGGCGCGGCTACTTCACCACCTTCGGCCTGGTGCTGGGCATCCTGACCCAGGTGGTGCTGGTCGGTGCCGGCCTGGGCGCGCTGATCGCCGCCTCCTCGCTGGGCTTTGCCATCGTCAAGTGGCTGGGCGTGGCCTACCTGGTCTGGCTGGGCATTGCGCAGTGGCGCGCGCCGGCCAAACCCATGGTGGCGGCCGATCAGGAGGCCGGCCAGGTGACGCGCCGCCAGCTGGTGCTGCGCGGCTGGGGCCTGAACGCGGTCAACCCCAAGGGCACGGTCTTCCTGCTGGCCGTGGTGCCGCAGTTCCTCGACCTGCACGCCGCGCTGGCGCCGCAGTATCTGGTGATAGGCGCCACGCTGTGCTTCACCGACCTGGTGGTGATGGCTGGCTACACCGCCCTGGCCGCCAAGGTGCTGGCCGCCCTGCGTTCGCCTTCGCATATCAAGGCCATGAACCGCGTGTTCGGCTCGCTGTTCATCGCCGCCGGCGCGCTGCTGGCCACGTTCAAGCGCAGCGCCTGAACGACGATGGCAGATCAAGCAGCTCCCTCGCAACAAGGCATTCCCACCCGCTGGTTGTTCTGGGCCCCGACCCTGATCTGGGCCAGCACCTGGCATGTGATCCTGTTCCAGCTGGACAGCGCGGTGCCGGTCTTGAACTCGGTGGCCTGGCGCTTTGCCCTGGCTTCGCTGCTGCTGTTCGGCCTGGCTGCCTGGCGCGGCGAGACGCTACGGCTGCCGGCCTCGGCCCATTGGCTGATGCTGGCCACCGGCGTGGTCCAGTACAGCGGCAACTACTGGGGCGTCTACGAGGCCGAGCGTCACATCCCAAGCGGCCTGGTGGCCGTGCTGTTCTGCCTGATGGTGTTCGGCAATGCACTGTCGGGCCGCATCTTCTTCGGCCAGCAGGTCACGCGCCGCTTCCTGCTGGCCGCGGCCGGCGGCGTGGCCGGCGTGACCATGATCTTCTGGCCCGAGATCGCCGCCACCGGCGCACGGCCGACCGCCGCCCTGGGGCTCACGCTGGGCCTGGGCGCCGTGGTCGCGGCCTGCACCGGCAATGTGCTGACGCTCACGCTGACGCGCCGCTCGCTGCCGCTGATTCCCATCCTGGCCTGGAGCATGGGCTATGGCTCGCTGTTCCTGGTGTTCCTGTCGCTGGTCACCGGTGCCGGCCTGCATTTCGATGCCAGTCTGCGCTATGTGGCCAGCCTGCTGTACCTGACCCTGCTGGGCTCGGTGGCGGCCTTCGTGCTGTATTTCAAGCTGGCCCAGCGCAAGGGCGCGGCCGGCGCGGCACTGACCGGCGTGGTGATCCCGGTGATCGCGCTGGGGATCTCGGCCCTGCTGGAAGGCTGGCAGCCGACGGTGCTGGCCGTGGCCGGCATGGCCCTGTGTCTGGGCTGCGTCTGGCTGGCTACTCGCGCACCGGCTGCCGCCCGCGCTTGACATCGCCGCGCTGGCTTTTGCCCTCCAGCCGGCGCTGCTGCGAGCCATAGGTCGGCTTGGTGGCGCGCCGCGCCTTGGGCGTGTGGGCCACGCTCTGCACCAGCTCGACCAGGCGCCGCACCGCCTCGGCCCGGTTCTGTTCCAGGCTGCGCGAGTCCTGGGCCTTGATCACGACCTCGCCCTCGTTGGTGATGCGCTGGTCCGAGAGCTTGAGCAGCCGCTCCTTGATGACCGCCGGCAGGCTGGAGCGAGCGATGTCGAAGCGCAGGTGGACCGCGTTCGAGACCTTGTTGACGTTCTGGCCGCCGGGGCCGCTGGCGCGGATGGCCGTGAACTCCAGCTCCCAGTCGGCCGGCGTCCAGTGCAGGTTCATCAGTGCTCGATCCGCTCGACCGTGACCGGCACGCGCCGGGTCACGGCGCACATCAGCTCGTAGCCAATCGTGCCGGCGGCCTGGGCCACCTCGTCGATAGGCAGGACGTTGCCCTTGGGGCCCTGACCCCACAGCGTGACTTCGCTGCCGAAGCCGCTGTTCGGCAGGGCGTCGAGGTCCACCGCCAGCATGTCCATGGAGACCCTGCCCACGGTCGCCGAGCGCTGGCCGTCGACCAGGACGGGCGTGCCGCTGCCGGCATGGCGCGGGTAGCCGTCGGCATAGCCGCAGGCCACGATGCCGATGCGCATGGCCTTGTCGGCGGTGAAGCTGCTGCCGTAGCCGACGGTGTCGCCAGGCTGCAGCTGCTGGACGGCGATGATCTTGGAGCGCAGCGTCATGCCGGGCTGCAGGTCCCAATGGGCGGCATCGTGCTCGGGGAAATCGGGTACGCCGCCGTAGGTCATGATGCCGGCGCGCACCCAGTCGCCGCCGACGCGCGCCGCATGGCGCAAGGTGGCTGCGCTGTTGCAGGCCGAGCGCTCGCCGGGCAGGTCGGCGCAGGCGGCCTCGAAGGCGGCGAGCTGGTGGGCGATGCCATCCGTGCCTTTGCGCAGCGCGTCGGCATCGGAGAAATGGGTCATCAGCGAGATCTCGTCGACCTGGGGCAGGGCGTTCAGCCGGGTCCAGGCGGCGCGGAAGGCGGCGGGCGTGAAGCCCAGGCGGTTCATGCCGCTGTTGAGCTTGAGGAAGACCCGGTGCGGCTCGTGCGTCTTGTGCATCGCCAGCCAGTCGATCTGCTGCTCGCAATGCACCGCATGCCAGAGGTGCAGCCGCGAGCACAGCTCCAGGTCGCGGGTCTCGAAGCAGCCTTCCAGCAAGAGGATGGGGCCGCGCCAGCCCAGCTCGCGCAGCTTCTGGGCCTCGTCCAGGTCCAGCAAGGCAAAGCCGTCGGCGCCGCGCAGCGCCTCGAACACGTTGTCAATGCCATGGCCGTAGGCATTGGCCTTGACCACGGCCCAGACCCGGGCGTCCGGGGCCGAGGCGCGGGCGCGGGCCAGGTTGTGGGCGAGGGATCGTTGATGGATCAGGGCTTCGATGGGGCGCGGCATGTCGGAATTGTGGCATCCGGCCCCGGGCCTGCCGATCGTTGCGGCCAGGCTCCAGGCCCCTCCAGACACCCGCGAACGCGGGCGCTATTCGACTGTCCCACCTATGGGGGGCATGCTATAAACCCGCTGCTGCGAACGGCCTCAGCCAGCCTTTTCGCGGCCTGGACAGATCGAGAGAGCTTGTGCCCACCGGGTGCAGGGCCGACCCCCCGCAGTAATCGATGGGTACATGAAAAAAGGCTTCTACACCATCATGTCAGCGCAGTTCTTCAGCTCGCTGGCTGATCAGGCTTTGCTGGTTGGAGCCATCGAACTGCTGAAGAGCACGCATGCGCCCGCCTGGCAGATTCCGGCTCTGGGCCCGATGTTCGCGCTGTTCTATGTGCTGCTGGCCCCGTTCGTGGGCGCTTTCGCCGACGCCGTGCCCAAGGGCAAGGTCATGTTCTATTCGAACACGATCAAGGTGGCGGGCTGCCTGATGATGCTGCTGGGCATGCATCCGCTGCTGGCCTATTCGGTGGTGGGCCTGGGTGCCGCCGCCTACTCGCCGGCCAAGTACGGCATCCTCACCGAGCTGCTGCCGCCTTCGCAGCTGGTCAAGGCCAATGGCTGGATCGAGGGCCTGACCATCGCCTCCATCATCCTGGGCATCCTGCTGGGCGGCCAGCTGGTCGGCCCGCAGCTCTCGCCCATGCTGCTGGGCCTGGACCTGCCTTTCTTCGATACCGGCATAGACACGCCGCCCGAGGCCGCGATCTGCAGCCTGGTGGCGCTGTATGCGATTGCCGCCGTCTTCAATCTCTACATTCCGCGCACCAGCACACCGCTGCAAAGGCTCTCGACCAGCCCGCTGGAGCTGGTGCGCGACTTCGCCAGCTGCAATTCGCGGCTGTGGCAGGACAAGCTGGGCCAGATCTCGCTGGCCACGACCACGCTGTTCTGGGGCGTGTCGGGCAATCTGCGCATCATTCTTTTCCCCTGGGCCGCGGCGGCCCTGGGCTACACCACCACCCAGGCCTCCAACCTGGGCGGCGTCGTCGCCATAGGCACGGCGGTCGGTGCCGTGGTGGCCTCTATGTATATGCGGCTGGAGCGGGCTACCGCGGTGATCCCGCTGGGCATTGCGATGGGCCTGCTGGTGATGGGCCTGAATGTGGCGACAAGTCTCTACGTGGCCGTGCCCTTCCTGATCGTGCTGGGCCTGGTGGGCGGCTACCTGGTCGTGCCCATGAATGCGCTCTTGCAGCACCGCGGCCACAACCTGATGGGCGCCGGTCGTTCCATCGCGGTGCAGAACTTCAACGAACAGGCCTGCATCCTGGCCCTGGGCGCGCTCTACACCGGCATGACCAAGGGCGGCCTGTCGGCCTTCGCGGCGATCGCCGTGTTCGGCCTGATCGTGGCCGGCACCATGTGGCTGATACGCCGCTGGCACCAGAACAACTGCGTCAAGCACGGCCCCGAGGTCGAACGCCTGCTGGAGATCGCCCGCAGCGACTGCGGGCATTGATTGAGCCCCTCGGCCAAGGGGTACCTTGGCCGGTCCCCCGAGGGGACGGCGATGCTTGCCGGATCGACCGGCAATCACATCGCCACAAGGGGCCGGCTTGGGAGCGGCCCGGCGCTCGGCCCGAATGAGTTGCCTAGCGACCCTTGCCTGCCTTGACCGGCTTGGGCGGCGGCCCCACCAGCACGTTCTCGATCGCCTCGGACCAGGCCCGGGCAATCTTGAAGCTGCCGCTGTGGTTCAGATGGATCTCGTTGTGCCAGTCGCCGCTGACGCCGCTGGAGCCCGGTGTGGCCGTGGCCAGGGGCACCGAGGTGCTGTCGAACACATGCAGGTGCGGGAACTGCTCCTTGTCGGCCGCCAGGCTCTTCAGCAGCTGGGCCAGGTGCATCACCATCAGGCGGCTCACGGCCAGCCAGTCGGCGCTGGGCACGGCATAGGCCTTGAGCATGGGATAGAGCCAGGGGCCGCGACCGTCCTCGGCAGCCGCCGGGCGCGGCATGGGCACGGCATAGCAGTGGACAAACATCGGCTTGCCGGCGCTGGGTCCCTGGTCGCGCAGGCTGATCAGGTGGCGCAGATTGGTGCGCAGGTAGTCGGCCAGCGTGGTCCAGCCCGGCTCCGAGAAATAGCGGCCGACGCCGGCCGAGGGCGGGCCCCATTCGGTCTGGCGGCGCAGCAGGCGCTTTTCCAGCGGCACCTCGCTGCCGTCGGGCAGATGGGCGGGGGTCTGAGCGGCGGCGATCACGTCATTGCCGCCGACCGACAGCAGGATGCCGTCCCACGCCGGCGCCGAGGTGTCGCCCAGCAGGCGCACGAATTCGGGGGCCGCTTCCAGATCCACCACATGGGACAGTGATTCGCCCCGGCCCGCGCAATTCAGCGCCGCGGCCGGCTGCTTGAACATCAGCTCCTGCAGCAGATTGCCGTGGGCTTGCGCCGCAGCGGTGGAGAACCACGAATCACCTTGGGCCAAGAGGCGCCAGCGGAAACCCTCGAGGGCGGCCGGTTTGGACCGCAAATCTTCAGGCGAGAAACAGGCCAGGTGATCCAAAGGCAGGCTCCATATCGCGAGACTATCGAAGTACAGCGAGGGATTGAACGGCGCCCCGATTGGAAGGCCTGCCTCCCTCGGTCCGCCATGCGGTAAACCCCGGGGGGCATTGTGGCGGTGGCCCCTGGCTTTGCCAGCCCTGATCGTGAGGACAAGACCCAAGTGTTGCGGCGATCCAACCGGCCCTAATATCGCCCCTTTCTCCCGCGGAGCATGGCCATGGCCGAAAGCAGCATCTACGACTTCCACGCCCTGTCCATCGAGGGTAAGCCGGCCGACTTGGCAAGCCAGCGCGGCAAGGTGCTGCTGATCGTCAACACCGCCAGCGCCTGCGGCTACACGCCCCAGTTCCAGGGCCTGGAGCAGCTGTGGAAGGACTACGCCGCCCGCGGCCTGGTGGTGATCGGCTTCCCCAGCAACGAGTTCGGCGGCCAGGACCCGGGCACGAACGACGAGATCGCCTCGTTCTGCGAGCTGAACTACGGGGTCTCGTTCCCGATGATGGCCAAGGTCAAGGTCAACGGCAAAGGCGCCCATCCGCTGTGGCAATGGCTCAAGGGCGAGAAGCCCGGCCTGCTGGGCACCGAGCTGATCAAGTGGAACTTCACCAAGTTCCTGGTCGGCCGCAATGGCCAGGTGCTCAAGCGCTATGCGCCCGGCGACGAACCGGAAAAGCTGCGCGCCGACATCGAGGCGGCGCTGGGCGCTTGATTACTTGATCAGCCGGAAGGCGAACGGGTAGCGGTAGGCCACGCCGCTGCTGGCCTTGACCGCGGCCACGATGCAGAACACCAGGTTCACCAGGCCGACCACCCAGAACAGCAGGATACCTATCAGCACGAAGGCCAGCACCCAGCAGACGCAGTAGGCGATGAAAACGGTGAGCTGGAAGTTCAGGGCCTCGCGGGCCTGGTCGGCAGCGAAGCCGCCGCCGCCGGGCTCGCCCTTCTTGATCAGATAGATCACCAGCGGCGCGACCCAGGTCGTCAACAGCCCGCCTATGTGGGCCAGGATGGCCAGCGTGCGGTCGTTGCTGTCGTTGGTGCTGACGACGTCGTTCATGTCACTCTTTCCTGCAAGCCCGGACTGGGCGGCAGTGTCCGGCCGAGCGGACGGCCCCGTCATTGGCGCAAACCCGGGCGCATGGCTTCATGCCGGATCGGCTGCCTGGCGCTACCCGACCTGGCCCTAGGCTGCGGGCCATGGACATCGCCGAATTCTTTCGCCGGTTCGCCGAGCGCGAATGCCCCCACGATCCTCTCTACCAGGCGCTGAGCCGCTGCATCGCCGCGACGCCGGAGCTGCTGGCCCTGATGGACGAAGCCCCGCCCACGCAGCGCAAGCCCGTGCTGTTGCTGGCCGCCTTGCATGAGCAAGTACTGGCCGCGGTGGGACATGGGCTGGCGGCCTACTACGGCAGCGTCGGCGGCGAACGGGCGCCCGACGCCGAGCTGCCAGCCCTGTTGCTCGACTTCGTCGAACGCCATCGGCATGCACTCGTCGAGACGCTGCGCCGACGCAGCACACAGACCAACGAGACCGGCCGCTGCGCCGTGCTCTGGCCGGCCTTGCAGCACATCGCCCGCGTCACCGGTCGGCCGGACCTGGCCCTGTTCGACTTCGGCAGCAGCGCCGGCTTGAACCTGGGCGTCGATGCCTACCGCTACGACTACGGCGACTTCCAGCGCGGCGCCCACCCCGAGCCCGGCCGGCCGCTGATTCGCTGCGAATGGCGCGGCGGGCCGCCGCCGGGCGAGGCTGCCGGTTTCCGGCTCGGCGACCGCCTGGGCGTGGATCCTCATCCGATCGACCTGGCGGATCCGGCCGAGGTCCGCTGGCTGCAGGCCTGCCTCTGGCCCAGCGAACGTGAGCGCACACTGAGGCTAAAGCTGGCCATTGGCCTGGCCCGAGCCTCGGCCTGGCCGGTGCAGCGGGCGGCCGATGGCCTGGGCTTGCTGGTCGAATGGCTGGACCGGCTGCCGGCCGGCGTCCAGCCGGTGCTGCTCAACAGCTGGGTGCTCTTCTACTTCGACAAGGACGGCCTGGCACTGCACTACCAGCGGGTCGCCGAGCTGGTGCGCAGCCGCGGCCTGGTCTGGCTGAATGCCGAGATGGCTGCCCTGCATCCGCCCGGCCTGGTGCGGCCGGATCTTTCTCCCGAAGGCCCCGAAGCCGGCAGCGCCACGCTCTGGAGTCTGCAGCGTGCCGAGCAGGGCGAGCTGATCCACGAGCCGCTGGCCTGGTCGCATCCGCACGGGCGCTGGCTGGATTGGATCGCCTCCTATACTTCGGCGCCCGTGCGATGAGCGCACGACCTGAAA
This sequence comes from Pelomonas sp. SE-A7, assembly GCF_030345705.1. NCBI lineage: Bacteria > Pseudomonadati > Pseudomonadota > Betaproteobacteria > Burkholderiales > Sphaerotilaceae > Roseateles > Pelomonas sp. SE-A7. Next base: position 393,418 of record NZ_JAUASW010000003.1, on the reverse strand, counting down.
CCCGAGGGAGCCCCATGCTGAACAAGAAGAACCCCATCTCGTTGGCCGCGCTGGCCTTTTGCAGCCTGCCGCTGCTGGCCCAGGCCGACACGCTGGCCGATGTCCGCGCCGTGCTGGCCCAACAGGGCCAGGCCTCGGTCAAGGCCGTGATCGAGGTCAAGTCGCTGAGCCGCAATGGCGAGGGCAAGGACCTGGAAGAGCAGCAGGGCGAGGCCGCGGTCCAGGTCGAGGACGGCCCCCAGGGCTTGCGGGTGATGTATGCGCGCGAGCTGCTGCAGCGCGGCGAAGCCGAGGCACAGAACAAGGCCCGCGACCCCAAGACCAAGACCGTGACCCTGAGCGGCATCGCCAAGCTGGACAACAGCAATCTGCGCGAGCTGCTCAATCCGGCTGCCAAGCTGGGCCGTCTGCTGGACCGGGCCAAGCTCAAGGGCGAGAAGGTCGAGGCCTGGCAGGGCAAACCGGCCACGCTGCTGAGCTTCGACCTGGAGAAGCAGAAGATGAGCGGCCAATTCGCCGATGCAGTCAAGAACTACAGCGGCACGCTGGAGCTGTGGGTCGGTCCGCAGGGGGTGCCGCTGGCGGCCAAGGTGCGCGAGTCCGTGTCCGGCCGTGCCTTCCTGGTCTTCAGCTTCGAGAGCCAGGGCGAGGAGGAACAGCAGTTCGGCTTTGTCGCGGACCGCCTGGTCATGCTCAAGAGCGAATCACGCAACCATGGCTCGAGCACCATGGGCAAGAACGAGTCGCGCGTGACCCACTCGCTCAAGCCTCAGGCGTAGATCTCGGCCTCGGGGTCGGTGACCTCCAGCTCGTAGCTGGCGGCCAGCATGGCCAGGCGGGCGATCACGCCATACATGTAGAAGCGGTTGGGGGCGCTGACCCCCGGCTTCTCGCCCGGCTTGGGCAGCTGCGAGCTCTCGGCAAAGGCCAACGGCACGAAGCTGGCGCCCGGGGCGTTGAGGTTCTCGTCCACGCCGCGCTCGGCATGGACCCGGTAGAAGCCGCCCACCACATAGCGGTCCATCATGTAGACCACCGGCTCGGCCACGGCGTCGTTGACGCGCTCGTTGGTGGTCACGCCTTCCTGGATGATGACCTCGGAGACCTCCTGGCCGTCCTTGATCACGCTCATCTTGTTGCGGGTCTTGCGGTTCAGCGCGTCCAGGTCCTTGGCGTCGCGCACGGTCATGATGCCCATGCCATAGGTGCCGGCGTCGGCCTTGACGACGACGAAGGGCTTCTCCTGGATGCCGTATTCCTTGTACTTGCGGCGGATCTTGGTCAGCAGGGCATCGACCTGCGATTGCAAGGCGTCAATGCCGGTGCCGTCGGCGAAGTTCAGCTCGCTGCCGGCCGCGAACATCGGGTCGATCAGCCAGGGGTCCATGCCCAGCAGCTTGGCAAACTTCTTGGCCACATTGCTGTAGGCCGCGAAATGCTTGGTCTTGCGGCGCACGGCCCAGCCGGCATGCAGCGGCGGCAGCAGGTATTGCTCGTGCAGGTTCTCCAGCACCTGCGGGATGCCGGCCGACAGGTCGTTGTTCAGGAGGATGGTGCAGGGGTCGAAGTCCTTCAGCGTGACCCGGCCGCGCTTGCGCTGCAGCGGCTCCACGGTCAGCGTGCCGCCGTCGGCGGTCAGCAGCTCGGTGGGCTCGGTGACCTCGGGGTCCAGCGTGCCCAGGCGCACGTTCAGGCCGGCCTGGGTGAAGATGCGCACCAGGGTCGCGACATTGCTCAGGTAGAAGCTGTTGCGCGTGTGCTTCTCGGGCACCAGCAGCAGGTTCTTGGCCTCGGGACAGATCTTCTCGATGGCTGCCATCGCCGCCTGCACCGCCAGCGGCAGCATCTCGGGCGTCAGGTTGTTGAAGCCGCCCGGGAACAGGTTGGTGTCCACCGGCGCCAGCTTGAAGCCGGCATTGCGCACGTCCACCGAGGTGTAGAACGGCGGCGTGTGCTCCATCCACTCCAGCCGGAACCAGCGCTCGATCGCCGGCATCGACTCCAGGATGCGCTGCTCCAGCTCGTTGATCGGACCAGTGAGGGCGGTGATGAGGTGGGGGACCATGGCTTGTGGCTTCGTCTCTGGAGGTCGGTGGACCATTCTAGGGACAGGGCATCTGGGGGTGGGAAGCCACATCACAAGCCCTTGGCCCACGCAATGCCTCGGCGGGCCGCCGCAATGAAAAAGGGCCACCCGAAGGTGGCCCTGAAGCATCAGGCAACTGCTCTGCCGGATTACTTGTGATAGGCCGTCTCGCCGTGGGCGACGATGTCCAGGCCCTCGCGTTCCTCTTCCTCGGTGACGCGCAGGCCGATCACCAGGTCGACGATCTTGTAGGCCACCAGGGACACGACGCCCGACCAGACGATGGTCACGCCCACGGCCTTGGCCTGGGTCCAGACCTGGCCGGCGATGCTGTAGGCATCCGGGGCGATCATGCTGGCCGCGACCCAGTCGCCGACGGCGCTGGGGCCGCCCAGGGCCGGCGAGTTGAACACGCCGGTCAGCAGGGCACCGACGATGCCGCCGACGCCGTGCACGCCGAACACGTCGAGCGAGTCATCCGCACCCAGCAGCTTCTTCAGGCCCGACACGCCCCACAGGCAGGCGAAGCCGGCGACGAAGCCGATCACCAGGGCACCGCCGATGCCGACGTTGCCGGCGGCCGGAGTGATGGCGACCAGGCCGGCCACGGCACCCGAGGCTGCACCCAGCATCGAGGCCTTGCCCTTGAGCAGGGCTTCACCGATGGACCAGGCCAGCACGGCCGCGGCGGTGGCGACGAAGGTGTTGATGAAGGCCAGGGCGGCGAAGCCGTTGGCTTCCAGCGCCGAGCCGGCGTTGAAGCCGAACCAGCCCACCCACAGCAGCGAGGCGCCGACCATGGTCAGGGTCAGGCTGTGCGGCGTGAACGCTTCCTTGCCGTAGCCGACGCGCTTGCCGATCATGTAGGCACCCACCAGGCCCGCCACGGCGGCATTGATGTGCACCACGGTGCCGCCGGCGAAGTCCAGCGCGCCCCATTGCCAGATCAGGCCGGCCTTGCCGTTCATCTCGTCCACCACAGTGGCGGCCGTGTAGGCATCCGGACCCATCCAGAACCAGACCATGTGGGCGATCGGCAGGTAGCTGAAGGTGAACCACAGGGCCAGGAACAGCAGCACGGCCGAGAACTTGGCCCGTTCCGCGAAGGCGCCAATGATCAGGCAGGCGGTGATGCCGGCGAAGGTGGCCTGGAAGGCCGCAAACACGATCTCGGGGATGTAGACGCCCTTGCTGAAGGTCGCTGCATTGGAGAATGTGCCGGCGACGTTGTCCCAAATGCCCTTCATGAACAGCCGGTCCGTGCCGCCTATGAAGGCATTGCCCTCGGTGAAGGCGAAGCTGTAGCCGTACAGCACCCACAGCACGACGATCAGCGAGAAGCCGACCATCACCTGCATCAGCACTGACAGCATGTTCTTGCTGCGGACCAGGCCGCCGTAGAACAGCGCCAGGCCGGGCACGGTCATCATGATCACCAGCAGCGTGGCGACCATCATCCAGGTGGTGTCGCCCTTGTTGGGCACCGGGGCCGGAGCGGCGGCTGCGGAGGCGGCGTCGGCCGAAGAGGCGGCTGCGGCCGGCGCCGAAGCGGCGTCAGCAGCGGCAGGAGCGGAGGCCGTCGTGGCGACCGGGGCCGAAGCCGCCGAGTCCTGGGCCCAGGCGGCCGGCGCGAACACCGCGGCGGCCAGCGCCAGGGAGGCGAGAAGTTTCTTCATCTTTTGTTCTCCAACGAGCTTGTCAAAGAGCGTCGGCGCCGGTCTCGCCGGTGCGGATGCGGACGACCTGGTCCAGCGGCGAGACAAAGATCTTGCCGTCGCCGATCTTGCCGGTGCGGGCCGAGGACTCGATGGCCTCGATGACCTGCTCGACCACGTCGTCGGCCACGGCCGCTTCGATCTTCACCTTGGGCAGGAAGTCGACGACGTACTCGGCCCCGCGGTACAGCTCGGTATGGCCCTTCTGGCGTCCGAAGCCCTTGACCTCGGTGACGGTCAGGCCCTGAACGCCGATGGCGCTCAGGGCTTCGCGCACTTCGTCAAGCTTGAAGGGCTTGATGACGGCGGTGATCAGTTTCATGTTTTGCTACTCCTAGCATGTGCCCAACGAGGGGCCGCGTTGTTCTGTCTCAGAAGCTCTTCTTGACGGCCAGCACCAGGCCGGCCTTGCCCAGGTTCTTGGACGAGGGGCCGACATAGGCGTCGGTGTCGGTGCCGATCACGGCGCCCGAGATGACGACGCCGTTGCCGACGTCCTTGGCCAGGGTCAGGCCGTAGTCGGTGTAGCTGTAGGCCTTGCCATGGCGCACGCTCTGGTGGCCCACGTGCGGCGTCAGCGTCATGCCGTCGCCCAGGTCGAAGTTGCCGCTGATGTCGAGGTAGGCCGAGTTCTTGCTGTCGGCGAAGCCGAACAGGTTGCTGGTGCTGAGCGACAGCTTGGCGGTGATCGGGCCGGCGGTCAGGGCGCCATAGACCTCCAGCGTGTTGGCGCTGGGGTTGAGCTTGTTCTTGTTGTAGTAGTACTGCAGCACGCCGACGTCCAGGGCCAGGTCCTTGGCCAGCTCGGTCTTGTAGCCGGCGTAAACGTCCAGCTCGACCGGGGCGTCGCCGCCACCGTCCTTGATCCACTTGATGGTCGAGGCCCAGGTGCCGATGTAGAAGCCGTTCGGCGCGGCATAGTCGGCGCCGCCCTGCAGGGCCGGCTTCAGGCGGGTCTGCGAGATGCCGCGGTAGCGGTAGTCCGTGGTCAGGCTGACGTTGAACGACAGCGGATCCGGGGCCGCGTCGGCGAAGGCGGGCATCGCGGTGGCGCTCAAGGCCAGGGCCAGGGCGGCGAGAACGGGCTTGTGATTCATGCGCAGGACTCCTTGATTGGGGAATGGTCAGGATGGCAAACAGCAATCGCAGCGGCTCTTGCAGCTTCCGTGCCAGCGCGACCTGGTGCGGCTTTCCCCGGGGAGTAGCGGCCGGGTGGTAGCAGACCAGGGGCGCTCCGGCGTCTGCGATGCACCACGATGGCCCATTTTTGGCTTTTGCGCCAGTCTGGTGCGCGCCCCAGATGTGTGCAGCCCGGGCCCGGTCCGGGCGGTTAGCATCGGCCACCCATTCCTCCCAGCCACGAGAGGCCAGGCCTTGACCCAGCGATCTCCTGCCACCCTGCGCGTGGCCTCTGCGTTCTTCCTTTCGGGCTTTGCGGCCCTGGTCTACCAGCTAGCCTGGCAGCGTTTGCTGTTCGCGGTGGTCGGCGTGGACATCGAATCGGTGACCATCGTGGTCTCGACCTTCATGCTCGGACTGGGCCTGGGCGCCCTGCTGGGCGGCCAGCTGGCCGACCGCTGGCCGGCCCGCATCCTGCTGGCCTTCTGCCTGTTCGAAGGGGCCATCGCGGCCTATGGCCTGGTCAGCGTGGACCTGCTGCAGGCCTGTGCCTCGCTGTTCGCCGGCCTGGCCCGGCCGGCGGCTGCCGCCCTGAGCTTCGCCCTGCTGCTGCTGCCCACGGTCTGCATGGGAGCGACCCTGCCGATGCTGGTGGCCCATGCCTGGAAGAGTTCGCGCAACGTCGGCGTCTCCACCGGCGCGCTCTACTTCATCAACACGCTGGGCGCCGCGACCGGGGCCTTCGCCATAGGATTTGTGTTGCTGTACTGGATGGACCTGCGCCAGGCGGTCTGGCTGGCGGCGGGACTCAACGCCACGGCCAGCCTGATCGTTGCCAGCGCGCTGCGCGAACGGAGCGCCGCATGAGCGCCGCTACCTCCATGTCGGTGCGCAAGCTGGCCCTGGGCCTGTCGTTCAGCGTCGGCCTGCTGTCGCTAAGCCAGGAGATCTTCTGGGTGCGCTTCGTCGGCTTCGGCCAGCAGGGCCGGCCCCAGGCCTTTGCCATCGTGCTGGCCGCCTTCCTGATCGGCATCTCGCTGGGCGCCATCGTGGGCCGGCGGATCTGTGGCCGCAGCCCGGACCTGCTGGCCGCCGCGGCGCGCGCTCTGGGCTGGGCCGCGGCGCTGGATCTGATGGCCCTGCAGCTGATGGCTCCGCTGCTGGGCGAATCACCCGAGCGCCTGGCGTTCCTGATGCTGATGATTGCCGTCACGGCCGGTGCAAAGGGTGTGCTGTTCCCCATCGTCCACCACCTGGGCTCCAACGACAGTGAGGCCGGCCTGGGCAGCTCGGTGTCCAAGGTCTATCTGGCCAATGTGATGGGCTCGGCCCTCGGTCCCTTGCTGGCCGGCTTCTGGCTGCTGGATCTGCTGCGGGTCGAGGCCGCCTGGGCGCTGGTGGCGGCGGCCACGGCCTCGCTGAGCCTGCTGACCCTGTTGCGAGTCCGGCCTCGCCAGGCCAGCTGGTTTGCGATGCCGGTGTTGCTGCTGTTGCTGGGCGCGGCCCTGGTCGCCCGGCCGCTGGAGGTCATTGAGAAGGTGGCCGAGGGTGAAGGCGAGCTGGTCCACCAGATCCAGAACAAGCACGGCATCCTCCACGTGACGGCCGGCGGCGCGACCGGCGACGTCACCTACGGCGGCAATGCCTACGACGGCCGCATCAATGTGAACATGGCGATCAACTCCAATGGCCTTGACCGCGCCTACCTGATGGCGGTGCTGCATCCGCAGCCGAAACGGGTGCTGGTCATCGGCCTGTCCACGGGGGCCTGGACCGCGGCCATCCTCGGCTTCCCCGGTGTCGAGCAGGTCGACGTGGTCGAGATCAACCCGGGCTACCGTGAGCTGATCTCGCGCCATCCCGCGGTGGCGGGTGTGCTGGCCGACCCGCGCGTTCGCGTGCACATCGACGACGGCCGGCGCTGGCTGCGCGCCCACGCGGACCAGCGCTACGACCTGATCTTCCAGAACACCACCTTCCACTGGCGGGCCTATGCCGCCATGCTGCTCTCCAGGGAGTACCTGCAAGAAACGCAGCGCCATTTGAACCCTGGCGGCATCGTTGCCATGAACACGACCGACAGCCCGGATGCCTATGCAACGGCGCAGGCGGTCTTCGGCCATGTGGCGCGCTACAGCAACTTCGCCTACATGAGCGACAGCCCGCTGCAGCGTCATGACCAGGCCGAGGCGGTGCTCCGCGCCTGCCGCACCGGCGGGGGAGCGACCTTCGCCGAGCGCGCCTTCACCAAGCCCGAGGTGGCCTGGCGGCTGCTCAACCAGCCGCTGCGGCCGGCAGCCGACTACCTGGCCGGCCTGCGGGCCGCCGAACCGCCCGGCGTCATCACCGACCTCAACCTGCTCAACGAATACCGCCACGGCAAGCCGCCGCTGTTCGGCGCGCTGGCGCCCATCCTCCCGCCTTGGTACGTCAAGTAGGCGGCAGCGCCGCACAATACCGCTCCTGATAACAAGCTGAGGGAGCGGTCATGTCGCTGGCCGTCATTCACAGCCGCGCGCTCGACGGCCTGGCCGCGGCGCCGGTGAAGGTCGAGGTCCATCTGGCCAACGGCCTGCCCAGCTTCACCCTGGTGGGACTGGCCGATACCGAGGTCAAGGAAGCCCGCGAGAGAGTGCGGGCGGCTTTGCAGAGCAGTGGTCTGGCCTTCCCCCACAACAAGCGCATCCGAAGTAGTCAAGAAGATTTCTTGAACTTTGAGAAGAGTGAAGCAACTCCCCCTCTGCATATTTCAGGCGCAATTGCGCAGCTAGTTCGGTCGCAGTTGAACAGTCAGTTCACAAAGACTTGAACAGCAAGTTCAGTCGCAATTGATCAGGCCCCAACCGAGCCTCGTTTTCGCAACACGGCCGGTTAACTTTGAACTTGGGCCTGGTACATGAGTTGCAACACGGGCGAGATGAGGAGCACCGCCTGCAACAGGCCGCTCAGGGGCATTGGAACGCTTAATGCGAATGGCGGCGAACTCGTAATGCGGTCACCTTACGTCTAACGACAGGCCTTTCACGTGACTGACGACGTGCATCGCCAGCAAGCCCATTCATTAATCCAAGGTAGCCGGTTGAAGCCGCCGTCGCCTGGGGTTGCTAACCGACGTAGCCTCTAACCGTGTTGCGGACCTTCTCGAAGCGCACTTGCTGCTGCAAGAACCTTATCGCCGTCCCGGTTAAGCAGTTCTCGAGGCCTCATCCCTCCGAGAGTCGAAGAAGGTGACTCGAACCAAGCGGCAATTGAAAACGCGCTCATACCGCGTAGAACGGTCAGGATGGCCTTAAGTGCGGGCACCGGCTCACCACTAGCATCGAATGCATAGGCCGGGAAAAGGATGGACCCACCTCCCAGAATGCCAAAAATCCTACCCTCCCTAGCCCATTGGTGGGCCAATAGGTTGGGATCGCATAAGTCAGTGATTGAGTCCGCCATCGCATGGCGTGCGTGTACTTCAACGGTTGCGCTGTCCAGCCATTTAGTTCCGGTTCGGACCAGCTCACCAGCCAGCTGAACGGCATCTTCGATAGCCGCTTTATCGATTGTTCGGTAGGTCGACATTGAAATCGCGGAATGAGTAGGTGGTCATGTTTGGGCAATGCTGGATCGAGGAATGCGCCATTGGTCGAAGCAGCGGACTAGCCCTGTCTGCACAAGGCCCCCAATGCTGACTGCAGCAAGGACTGAACACCGGCCTCGCTGAGTCCGCGTGCCGGACTGCACGCCACGACTCGCGACCGAAGTGCTGAAAATTCACTTGGGGCGTCGTCGAGAACCAGCACCTGCTCGGCGCGGACGCCACGCCTGCGCATGAAGTCAAGAATAGACGCTTCGCGCTCCATCGCCGCAGCTGTTGATCCCACTAGGCGGCTCCCAAGGGGGCCGAGCAAGGTGCGCAGCTCACGGAGGTCGTGAGTCTTTCGCCAGGTGCTGTGGACCACGAGGCCAAGGCTGGGGTGTGGTCGCAACAAATCGTCGAGCAACTGGCGATGAACGAACAGGCCAGCTGCCAGCAAGTCGGCAATTGGTACCTTGACGTCCGCGACGGCAAAGTGCGCGTCATGAGGGTGCAGCACGCCATCGAAATCCAGAAAGAGCAGGTGCGCCGGTACGCTCATGTGAGCTACACCTCAATCACGAATCCGGGGTTGAAAGCCGGATTCTCAAAGCTGCTGTCCTTCAGCCGATAACCTCTTGGGTTGGACACCACGCGGCATGCTCCGATCGCGTAGTCGAACGCCGTGTGCGTGTGCCCGTGTACCCACAGGGATGGCACGTCGAAGAAGGACTTGGGCAAATCGCTCACGAAGGCTGGAGTGAGCCAGTCGTTTCTATATCGCGCCGCCACAGACAGTGGCGTCGGCGCGTGGTGTGTGACGACCACTGTCTTCCCATCAAAGGGCTCTGTCAGCTTCGCTTCGAGCCAATCGCGGTCAGTCCAATGCCAGGCCAGCGTGTCCTCAGCCGTCGCCCGCCGCTTGCGCGTTCGCGGGCTGCTAAGAAGTCGAGAGGTATCGACATAAGGCACATCGATCATCTGAAAGTCGTTCAGCCGGTTGTTGGCCTCATGCAATGCCAGCCTCACATCGCGCCTAGATTCACCGTTCGGCATCTCGATTGGTAACCTGAAGTCCGTCCAAAGCGTGGCGCCAAGGATGCGTACCTGATGCTCGGCGATAAGCACTTCATCGCGAGCCAGGATGCTCACATTGGTTCCGGAAGCGGCCTCGCGCATTGCCGCCAACTCCAGAGGCTGCGTACACCCATAGAACTCATGATTGCCAGGCACGACGATGATCGGCACCTCATGGCCGAACAGGGCTTCGCTCCGAGCCCAGGCGACCACACGCCGGCCAGGCGAGTGGATGTCCCCTGCCAGGATCACTGCGTCGTACTGCAGCTCGGGCGGCAGAGAGAACTCAGCATGTTCCCTGTGCAGGTCAGAAAGAACGAGCAGCTTCATTGCTTCTCGCCTCCTGTGAATCGTTGAATTGACCATGCTCGCGAGAACGCGCGCAGATCTTTGTGTTGCGAGTCGACGATCGACAGCTCCAGCCCGACATTGGGCGGCCCATCCGGATCCCGAACAATCAGCGCCTTGTGAACATGGCCTGGTATACCTCGGTGATACGGCAGAAAGTCATCGACAAAAACCACCGGATTGAGGGCTCTGATGATCTCTGCCTTCGGGCTTTGATCGTGGCCCCGATCTTCCACGACGAGAACATCGCTCAGGGGAAAACCAAGCTCGCGCAGGTTGGTGACTCTGGCCTCGCGGAACCTTGTAGCCAATGCGGTCACGCAAATCAGCTCGTAGCCTTGGTCGACAAGTTCATGACAAGCATCGAGCGCGCCGGCGCTCGGCGGAACTGTGCTCCAGAACGTCTCATCGAAACTGCTTCGCAGCCGCTCAAGTTCGATACCCTCTAAGCACGGCACACTCCATCGGTCCATGGGCCAATAGGCTGCTGGATTGCAAAGTTCAGGGCGCAGGCAAAACGCTCGCTCCCAGGCGTCGGCATAGGCAGCGCTGTAGTCATGCAGCACGCCATCCGCGTCAAGTGCGATTAAGTCAGTGGGCATATGCAAGGAGCGGTCCCATCGATTTGCTAGTCTCCAAGGGCAACGCCGTCGATGACGATCTTGATTCCTGGCAGAGCCTGAATGTTGTCGGTCATCGCGTCCTCTTCGATCGATTGATGTAGCCCCTGATCCCCGTCGGGCGGGTGGTCCACGCTGGAATTCCTGACTGCGTCCAACACTCGATTCAAGTCCTCGGGAGCCCGGGCGCGTTCAGATCCAGCGACTTCGATGGCGTGCTCCGCAATCAGCGCTGCCGTCGTGTAGAGCGTCAGCGCTGCGCTGCGTCTAGAACTTGACCAAAGCTCCAGCAGCCTGGTTTGCCCGCACCAGTGACGCACCTCTCGCGCCACGTCTTCGGTCGTTCCGACTGGCAGGCGAAATTTGCCAATGGAGTGCCTGACGTTGATGACCAAGTCGATCACGTTGCCCATCGTCGCGCAGTTGAGACCAGCGCTCATAGGCTGTTTCACTCCCCCTTGGGCAGGTGGGATTCGGAACATTGCACCATCTGGCGACCGCCCCTCACCATCCGTTACCAGGCTTGTCAAACTCGGAGTTTGGGTTTGATGTGAAGGTATAGCCTTCAAGATCGCCCGGCTGAACCACCCATAGGCTACGTGCCTGTCGGCGCCCGGCAGCCACGTCTTCAGCGTCCTTGCGTTGAACATCTTTGAGCAATTGAAGGCCACCATCGCTTGGTGCACCCTCGCCCGAAGCTTTCACGGCACTACTGCCTGACGCGAGGGCTTCGGCCAGTCGAAGGCGACAGTTTGCGTCCTGTAAGCCGAGCCATTCATCGGCCTTGACCAAGTGATGTCGCTGCTCATCCGGCCATTCAAAATCGTCGTCGTCCAGCGCGATCCAAGTATGTGGCCGTCGTCTCGCAACGTCGCGTGCGATCTGCTGCCAGCGGGTCATCCGTGAAAAGCTATCTCGATCCTCGCGACTATGGAAGGTGGCGCCGACCACTCGGCTTTGAAACGAGGGTGACAGCTGCCGACGTGCAAACGAGAAGCTCTTCATGAACACCCACGACGTCGAGAGAACGACTCGAACTGAAGGGTGAGGCTCCAAGACCGCTTCAAGCAAGTGCATCGATTCGAACAATCGATGGCCAGGTGCGCGCAGTTCAACCTGGCCAGATGCAGTGATGTAGACAGCGTCGGGATGCAGCGGACCATCAAAGTCCAAGTAAAGAATCATCAGCGATACCAGCAAGAAGGCTGGTGGTCTTGTAAATTGCCGCGGAGAAGATGAGCTGGGAGGACGGCAGCAAATCCGCAGAACTGGAATCCTTCAGGCTACGAACACAGCGTCGAGAACCCAATTGCTGGCGACGTCATATCGCAACACCAACCATGTCTCATCGCGGGGCTGCACTATGTGCCGCCTTAGGCAGACATGGCCGGGCCAAAGATCCTGGGGAGTCATGTATCGCGCTAACTGATCCGCCTCTTCTTTTGCGTATTGCGTCGCGGCGCTGGCAATCTCTAAGGCACGGCGATCTGTCAGCCCCATCGCCTCAAGGCGGGCGGAAGTAGTAGCGACGTCGCCGTTCAGCGCAACGCCTAAATAACGACCACGCCTATGAGCCATCTGATCAGTCTTGTTTAGTTTGGGACATTGCGAAGCGATTTTCGCATATTCGATTCTCGCATTGACGCTCGACATCCTGTCAAGGGATTGGTCAATGCCGAAGCCGCTACACAATGCTCAATATTCCAAGTTGCTTGAACTCCTGCGTGAAGCTCGTTCTGAGTGCGGTTTGACGCAGCGCCAGTTGGCTGAGACCTTGGGTGAGGATCAGTCGTATGTATCCAAATGCGAGCTTGGCGTGCGTCGCCTGGATGTCATCGAATTGCGAAACTGGACTGACGCGTTGGGGCTGAGTTTTCAGGCGTTCGCGAAGCGGGTCGATCGTGCGCTCAAGCACGAGTCAGGAACTGAGCGGCGTCTCAGGCGGGGCGGCAAGCAGTAGCTCAGCGCACTCGCGGCCTTGCTGATCATCCAACTACCAGTCTGCGTATTTCGGTGGTTGCGCACATCAAGTTCGGCAACATAATCATGACGCGGCAAACGTCCGTTCCGCAGCGATTGCAGACCCTCGCCACCTTGTTGGCAACTGCAGCTCTCATCAAATGCAGTCGTCGGTACAAGTCGTCTTCACCCCGCCGCCCAGCCGAGTCGCTTCATTGTGATTTCGGCATCGTCATTCGAGCCAAATCGGCGCGCTCATGCGCATCCAACTGCTCGAGGTAGGGCCGCTCCCACGGCCGTTCCGGGATTCCAGCCATGATGCTATTCAGCTGGGCGATCAGCTTGCGCGCCGTTGGCGTCCGATTGCACATCACATAGCTGACAACTGGCATCACCTGCCCTGCGATCTCGAAACTGCGAGTGCTGATGCGCTGAGTGCCGGGTTCCGCTTGCAAGGCTCGCGCATGTTCAACGGGTTCGGCGATGATCCAGTCGACCCGCCCTGCGCTCAGCATTCGGCTGGGCGTGCTGTAGGCACTGACGCGCTCCAGCCCTTTGGTACCGGCCAAGATATTGTCGATACCAGTGCCGTAATTGCGCTGAAGGGTTACGGCACCTCGCAGCTTTGCGTCATTGACCAGGGTTGAGACCACGACCTGCTTCGCCGAGTTCAAGTGGGGCGCCAGCAGGCCGAGTCGATCCTTGCGCAGGATGAGGCGAGGAGGAAGGCGATGCAGCACCGCGTCGCTGAATAGGCCATAGCTTTCACGTGCTGGCGTTCGAAGTGCATTGGCGTAACAGTAGGTCGCGCCCGTACCTTCGATCTGCCGCTCTATGCGCGCAACGCTGGCCCTGTCATGCCCATGGTCGAAGTCAGGGAGATGAGCTTCTAGCCAGATCCGAGCTTGCTCACCCGGACCGGGATGGGGTGGCACCGAAGGGCGTGACCCACTCTGGTGCTGATCGACCGTATCAACCGCCAGCCACGTCACGCGATCCTTGGCCAGTACCGAGTCGGCAAGGAATACTGTCCCGGTCATCACAAGCAAGAACCGCCAAGGCAGTAAGCGTGACAAGGCCTTCACTGCCCATCGTCGGATTGGCTGTGGCATCAAGATTGATTGAGGGGTTGTCGGGAGGCACAGCGGCAAGCGAGCAATCTTAGCGATGGTCAGAGCCCTTCGATGCTGCAGGAAGCCTCCGGCGCCACCGGCGGTCGATGCCAGTCGTCACGCTTTGAAGCTGGCCTGGCGACTCGTACTGGCGGATCTGTACCGGGGTACTCCCTAGCTAGCTTTTCCGAGTGACTCTTGATGCAATGCAACATCTGTTGCTGTCAGTTCGCATGAAACTCGTTGGCTTTTGGCTGTTGGTTCTGCTCGCCGTGCTCGTGCCGGCGACAGCTTCCATTGCCACGTCAATGATTTGTCCACCTGCGGCGATAGCCAAGGCCCAGGCCCGGGGCCAGGTCGTGCAGGTGCCGAGCGCCTCCAAGCATGCTGCAATCTCGGGATCGCATGTCCGAGTCGCGAAGGTCAAGACGGCCACTAAGAAGGCCGGTGCAGCTGATCCGCAGGCTGAACACTGCTGCGACTTGACGCCCTGCAGCCATTGCGCTGGCTGCGGCTCCTGCGCGTCGATGGTCGCCTCGATCGACCTCGGCACCTACGCCCGCCCGTTCGCCATGTCGGCCCTGCCGGAGCCTGGTGGACCCCGAGCTGAGTTTTTGCTCTCCGGGCAGGAACGCCCCCCTCGAACCAGCTGACTCAGCGTACCGTCGGTAGGCGGCGTGCACGATCGTGCTTGCCCGTCGCACCGACTTGGGATTGGCTGAGTCGCATGCTTCGATAGACAGGGCGGGGCCGCTGCACCAGCCCTTGGCAAGACCCCCTGTCCATCTTCATGTGCTCGCCAACGAACGATTGGTTCGAAGGTGCTTTGAGCTCGTGTTTTTGCCCCCTTCATCGGCAGCGCGCGGCACCCAAACGGATGTACATGATGACTACAAAACTCTCGCAAACGGCCGTCGCCGCGGCAGTCCTGCTCCTCGTCAACAGCGCCATCGCGCAGCAGGCAGCCACTGAAGCCGGCGCCGCACAGACCTCGTCCCTCGAGAAGGTCCAGATCACCGGCAGCCGTATCAACCTGAAGCAGGCCCAGATCTCGGGCGTCGGCCCAGTCACCGTCATTGATGCCGAAGCGATCCAGCGCACCGGCGCCATCTCCGCTGAAGTATTGCTGCAGCGACTGCCCGCCTCGGCCGGTGGCGCCGGCAATCAGACCAATGCTTACTGGACCGGCAACGGCTACGGCACGACTCAGGTCAACCTGCGTGGCCTGGGCATCAACCGCACGCTGGTCCTGCTGAACGGTCGCCGCGTTGTCAATGGCGGCACCGGCGCCAACAGCTCGGTCGACCTGAACATGATTCCGGTCGCGATGATCGAGCGTGTCGAAGTGCTGAAGGACGGCGCGTCTGCCATCTATGGCGCCGACGCTGTCGCCGGCGTGGTCAACATCATCACCAAGACCGGCCTCAAGGGCGGTGAAGCCTCGGTGCGCTATGGCAAGACCTCGCGCGGTGATGGCGACGAGAAGGCCGCGGACCTGTCCTGGGGCCTGCAAGCCAGCGGCGGTTCGCTGGTCGCCGGCATCAACTATTCCGAGAGCGGTGAAATCAACATGGCCAGCCGCGCGCCCTGCGGCCTCGGGGAAGTGAATGGCAAGCTGGAATGCGTGGGCAGTTCAGCCACCATTGGCGGTCGCGCCCGCCTGGCCGATGGCCAGCGCATCAACTTCAATCAAACGCCCGGCGGCAACCCGAGTTCCTACGAAACCTACTCGGCGACCAAGCACAACTACAACAGCAACCCGGCGCTGAATGCGGTCAATCCGATCAAGCGCCTGGGCATGAGCGCTTTTGGCACGCTGAACCTGACTGAGGACGCGCAGCTCTTCACCGAGATGCTGTTCTCGCACCGCGAATCGAACCAGCTCGCCACGCCGGGCTCGCTCGGCGTCTACCGCACGATCAATATCGCAGCCAATCATCCGACCAATCCGACGGGTCAAAGCCTGGTCCTGGAGCGTCGCCGTCTTGCGGAAGGCGGCACCCGTACCTTCTCGCAAGAGTCCAACATCTTCCGGGTCGTCGCTGGCGTCAAGGGCAGCCTCGGCAACAACTGGGACTGGTCTGCCGCGCTGAACTGGGGACGCAACACCGGCATGGACGGCACGACCAATGTGGCCAACCTCGACCGCGTGGACCTGACGCTGGATCGCACGAAGTGCAGCACGGCGCCCGGCGCCGCCATCCCCTGCGGCAACTACCTCGGCTATGGCAGCGTGACGCCCGAGGTGCTGCGCTACATCATGGCGACCACGCGCGACACCGGCGGCAATGACCAGAAGGGCTTCAGCGCCAACATCAGCGGCGAGCTGTTCTCGCTGCCGGCAGGTCCGGTCGGTTTCGCGGCCGGCGCCGAGGCACGCAAGGAAAGCGGCTGGCGCAATCCCGACAACCTGACCGTGCTGGGCGTCGCCAACACCAACAAGGCGGATCCGATTGCAGGCTCGTACGACGCCCGCGAGGTCTACGCCGAACTGGCCATTCCCCTGCTCAAGAAGCTCCCGTTCGTCGAGTCACTGCAATTCAACACGGCGGCACGCTACTCCGACTACAGCATGTTCGGCTCCAAGAGCACCTACAAGGCGGGCTTGGACTGGCAAGTTGTTCCCAGCCTGAAGCTGCGCGGCAACGTCTCGTCGGCCTTCCGTGTGCCGAACATCCCGGAGCTGTACGGCGGTGTGTCCGAAGGCAATCTGACGACCACCGATCCCTGCAGCAACTGGAGCACACTGCCGACCACGTCCATCGTGTCGCAGAACTGCAAGGCCGCCAGCGTGCCGGCCGGCTTCAAACAGTTGGGTAACACCATCCTGACGACGGTGGGTGGCAATCCTAAGCTGGAGCCCGAGGACGCGAAGACGATCACGGCCGGTGCGGTCTGGTCCCCGGCGAAGACGCTGACCCTGACGCTGGACTACTACAGCATCAAGATCACCAACGCCATCCAGAGCGTGGCCGGCTCGACCAAGCTGGCCACCTGCTACAACACGCCGGGCCTGGCCCACATCTTCTGCAACCCATCCAGCTTTACCCGCAACAAGACCACCGGCGAGATCGACTTCCTGTCGTCGCAGCCGGTCAATGCTGCGGACGAGAAGATCTCCGGCATCGACGTCGGCGCGCTGTATGAGTTCAACCTGGCCGGCTTCACGACCACGCTGAACGCCGAGCTGTCGCACCTGAAGAACTACCAGGTGCGTCCGTTCCCGGGCGCGGCCGCCATCGACTACACCGGCAAGATCACCGGCGGTCGGGGCAGCTACACCCAGTGGCGCTCGCTCAGCTCGCTGACGTTGGCCAAGGGACCGTGGTCGGGTTCGTACACGCTCCAGTACATCGGCTCCGCCGACGACATCAACGCTGCGGCGACGGATATCGGTGCCAAGGCGCCGACGGTGACGTACCACTCGGCCCAGGTGAAGTACGCCTATAGCAAGCAGCTGGACTTTGCGTTCGGCATCGACAACCTGTTCGACAAGAAGGCACCGTTCATCAAGTCCAACACGGATGCGAACACCGACACGATGACCTACGACCTCCAGGGGCGTCGTTGGCACGTTCGGGCCGGCTATCGCTGGTAAGTCTCAAGGGCACCGCAGGCCAGACCTGCGGTGCCCAGGGAGCGCATCAACCGCTGTGAGACACAAGCTATGAACCTGCCCTTCTGGGTCCGCCGAGCCCACAAATGGATCGGCCTCGTCATTGGCGTCCAGGCCTTGCTCTGGATGCTCAGTGGCGTCTACATGACCGTCATTTCCCTGGACGTCATCCACGGAGATCATCTCGCCCATGTCTTCGACGCACCGCTCAATCGCAGCGGCGAGCGCCTGGACATCGACCAACTGGCCAAGCTGCGTCCCGGCTTCGAGTCCTTCAAGCTGAAGAATTTCCTCGGCAAGGAGGTCTACGAGCTGCGCGCCGATGGCAAGGCCAGCCTGGTCGATGCCAGAACTGGAGAGCTTCTGAACCCGTTGCCGCGCGAACAAATCGTGGCACGCGCCAAGGACATCTACCAGGGCGAAGCAGAAATCCGCGAGGTGACCTGGATCACCAAGGCGCCGCAAGAGGTGGCCAAGCGACCGGTGCCGATGTGGGCCGTCCGGTTCAACGACCGAGCGAACTCGACGCTCTACTTCTCGCCGGACACCGGTGACCTGCTCGCGCGGCGCCACGATCTGTGGCGCTGGTTCGACTTCCTGTGGATGTTCCACATCATGGACTACGACACCCGTGACGACGTCAACAACGGCCTGCTGCGCGTCGCCGCCGGCGTCGGCCTGCTGTTCGCTCTGAGCGGTGCCTGGCTGGTGTTCTACAGCTTCCGTCGGAGGGCGCAGGCATGACTCCCTGGATGCGCAAGATTCATAAGTGGATCGGTCTGCTGATCGGCCTGCAGTTCGTGCTGTGGATGTGCAGCGGCTTCGTGATGAGCCTGCTGGATGCAGAAAAGGTGCGCGGACGAGAGTTCCGAGCACCTGTGGCCGCCAAGAAACCCTGGCCGTCCGATGCCCGGCCCGTGAGCGGTCTGTTGACCGTAGCGCGCGAGCCGTCCCAGACCGTCTCCACCGGCTGGTTGGTCGATCGCCCTGTCTACCGGCTGGTCGGCGAGAAGGCAACGCAGTTGATCGATGCCCGCAGCGGTCAGCGCGTTGAACTCGACGCGGCGTTGGCCCAAAGTCTGGCTGAGGCCTCCTACCGGGGACCGGGCAAGGCCGTGCAGGCCGAACTGGTCGATCGCTCACTGGAGACCCGAGCCCACGAAGGCAAGGTCTGGCGGGTCGGCTTCTCCGATGCGGAGGACACGACCGTCTACCTCTCCCTGCAGGGTGACGTGCTGGAACACCGGAACAAGACCTGGCGCCTGTTCGATGTGTTCTGGATGCTGCACATCATGGACTACAGCGGCCGCCAGGACTTTAACAACCCGCTGGTCGTCAGTGCTGCCGTGGGTGGTTTCTGGCTGGCGCTCAGTGGCATCTGGCTGCTGTTCACCAGCTTCAGTCTGGCGGAGTTCATCCCCAAGCGCTGGCGGGGCACACGTGCGCTGATGGTCCACGCGCCGGACGGTAGCCGCCTGCGCAGTCTCCGGGCCCACGCTGGGGACACGGTCTTCGTCGCGCTGGCACAGCAGGGGCTGCAGTTGCCGTCGAACTGCGGAGGCGGCCAGACCTGCGGCCTGTGCGAGGTTCGTGTGCGCGGCTCCGCACCCGAGGCCACAAGTTCCGATCGCGCGCTGCTGTCACCTTCCAGGATCGAGGCCGGCTGCCGTCTGGCCTGCAATCTGAAGCTGGATCGCAACCTCGACATCGAAGTCCGCGGCGGCGCCGACTTCGGCGCCGTCCACGAGGCCGAAGTCGAAAGCGTCCGGGCACTTTCGCCATTCCTGCGTGAAGTCGTGCTCCTGCCCAAGAACAAGCCCGGTCCGGACTATCGACCCGGCTCGTTCATCCAGGTTCATGTGCCAGCCTACAAGATGGGCAAGCACCAGATCGAAGCGCCGGATGAGCATCGTTCCGCCTGGTCGGGCCTTCACCTGCCCGCGCAGTGGACCAGCGGGGCACTGCTGCGGCGCTCGTACTCGCTGTCGGCGCCCGTCCAGCAGACCGATGGACGGCTGACGCTGCTGGTACGTTTCTGCCATGGCAAGCAAGGCAGCAAGAACCACCCACCGGGCAAGGGATCGGCTTTTGTCTTTGGCCTGAAGGCCGGCGACAAGCTGCAGTACAGCGGACCGTTCGGCGACTTCGCCATTCAACACGGCGAACGTGAGAAGGTCTTCATCGGCGGCGGTGCTGGCATGGCTCCGCTGCGCGCCATGGTGCGCGATCTGCTGGAGTCAGGCGCGGACGAGCCCATCCATTTCTGGTACGGCGCCCGCAACCTTGCCGATGCACCCTATGTCGAAGAAATGGAGGCCCTGGCCACCCGCTTCGACAACTTCAGCTGGCAGCTCGTGCTGTCCGAGGAACGGGGCGCGGAGCGGCCATCCGGCATGGTGCACGATGCGGTTCGCGAGGGCATGCTGCAGATGCATCCGGACTTGCAGGCCTGCGACTTCTACCTTTGCGGACCTCCGCCGATGCTGACTGCTACGCGGGCGATGCTGAAGAAGCTGGGCGTACAGGACGATCGCGTAGCCTTCGACGACTTCAAGATCTGAAGCCGCCTGCAAGAGGACTCGGCGCCCTACTGGAACTGAGTCCTCTTGCGCCCGCTTTGCGCCGTGGGCTTGGCGTTGGGCTTCGCGTGTGCGGTCGCACCTTGACCCGCCAAGGTGTCAAGGATGGGGCATTCCGGGCGATCGTCGCCATGGCAGCAATGCACCAGGTGCTCCAACGTCGCCTTCATGGCCAGCAGTTCCTGAGCCTTCGCTTCAAGCGCCTCGATATGCGCCTCGGCCATCGCCTTGACGACGCGACTGGGTCGACGCCGGTTCTGCCAGAGTCCCACAAGTTCACCGATCTCGGCGATGGAAAAGCCCAGGTCGCGAGCCTGACGGATGAAGCGCAAGGTGTGGACCTCGTTGTCGCCGTACTGCCGGTAGCCGGACTCCGTTCGCCGGGCGGCCGGCAGCAGGCCGACCTGCTCGTAGTGCCGGATCATCTTTGCCGAGACTCCCGAGGCTTCGGCCGCTTGGCCGATGTTCATGCCTTCCATCGAATGCTCCTGTTCCTTCGTTCTCGTCCCGCTCAACGCGCCTTCCAGCGTCGCAGCAGCAATGCGTTTGCGACCACGCTGACGCTGCTGAAGGCCATGGCCGCACCGGCAAGCATCGGGTTCAGCAGGCCGAGAGCCGCCAGCGGGATGCCAACCAGGTTATAGATGAAAGCCCAGAACAGCCCGCGCTTGATCGTGGCATAGGTGCGGCGCGAAATATCCAGCGACGCGGCAACGAGTTGCGGGTCTCCCCGCATCAGCGTGATGCCTGCCGTTTCCATGGCGACGTCGGTGCCGGTTGCCATGGCAATGCCGACGTCCGCTGCGGCCAGCGCAGGCGCATCGTTGATGCCGTCGCCGACCATGGCCACGGTCTTGCCGGCGGCCCGCAGCGATTGCACGACCGCGGCCTTGTCGGCCGGCAGCACCTCGGCTTCGATCTGCCGGATGCCAAGAGCCTGACCAACGACCATGGCGCTGCCTCGGGTGTCGCCCGTCAGCAGCACCGTCTCAACGCCCAGCGCATGCAGGCGCTCCACAGCCTGCCGGGATGAGGCTTTGATGGAATCCCCAAACGCCAGCAGCCCCAACAGCGACACCCCCTGACCGGTCTTCTGCATCAGCCAAGAGATGCTGGAGCCTTGTGCTTCCAGCCGTTGCGCATCGAGCGCCAGCACACCGGGGTCGACACCCAGTTCGCGCAACAGGCGGCTGCTGCCCAGCGTCAGTTGCTGGCCTCGAACAACGGCTTCCAGACCACGTCCAGGCAGAGCCCTCGCATCTCGTGCTTCAGGCACCGGCAAGCGAAGGTCACGCACCTGGTCCATGACTGCTCGAGCCAAGGGGTGCTCGCTGTTCTTCTGAAGCGCTGCCGACAGCGCGAGGACTTCGGACTCCGTCAGCCCCGACACGGCATGGACCGCGACCAAGCTTGGCCGGCCTTCCGTCAGCGTACCCGTCTTGTCGAACACCACGGTATTGACCGCGTGCGCCAGCTCCAGGGCCTGGGCGTCCTTGATGAGCACGCCCTGCTGGGCAGCGACGCCGGTGCCCGCCATGATGGCTGTCGGCGTGGCCAGGCCCAAGGCGCAGGGGCAGGCAATGACCAGAACGGCCACGGCATTCACCAGCGCCTGCTCCCAGTTGCCGGTCGCTGCCGCCCAAGCAAGAAACGTCAGGAGCGCAAGCCCCAGTACCACCGGCACGAAGACTGCGCTCACGCGGTCGACGATGCGCTGTATCGGAGCCTTCGCGGCCTGGGCGCTTTCGACCAGCCGAATGATGCGGGCCAGCGTCGTCTCGGTCCCGACGGCCAGGGTTTTCAAGGTCAGCACGCCCTCGGCATTGACCGAGCCGCCCGTCACGCGGTCGCCGACGGTCTTGGCTACCGGCAGGCTTTCGCCGCTAATCAACGATTCGTTGAGGTGACTGCTACCGTCGACGACCTCTCCATCGACTGGCACGCGATCGCCAGGCCGGACCAGGACCAGGTCTCCGATGCGCACCAGGCCAGCGGGCAGTTCAGTCTCGATACCAGCTCGAAGCACGCGGGCCACGTCCGGCCGCAGGGCGTTCAGCGCCTGCAATGCCGCGGTAGTGCCACGCTTGGCCCTGGCTTCCAGCCATTTGCCCAGCAGGACCAAGGTAATGACTGCAGCCGAAGCCTCGAAGTACAGATGGGGCATGCCGTGCTCGGCGTGCTTCAGCAGCAGGTAGATCGACAAACCGAACGCCGCCGATGTTCCCAACGCGACCAGGAGGTCCATGTTGCCGCTGCGCGCGCGCACGGCCCTCCAGCCTGCCAGATAGAAACGGGACCCCAGCCAGAACTGCACCGGTGTCGCCAACGCCAACTGCAGCCAGCCTGACAGCATCCACTCGATGCCGAACACTTGCAGCAGCATCGGGGCCACGAGGGGCAGGGTCAGCGCGATGCTCGCCGCGACGGGCAACCAATCGGGGACGAGCCGGCGCGCAGGGTTGATAGGCGCCGCAACCGACCGAGCGCTGTAGCCAGCCTTCTCCACGGCTTGATTGAGGTCGGCTTCGCTGACCTGGGGCGTTGCCTGCACTGTCGCTCGCTCCGTCGCTAGATTGACGGATACGGCAGACACCCCGGGCACCTTCATCAGGGCCTTTTCGACCCGCAGGACGCATGACGCGCAGGTCATGCCAAGCACCTGCAGATCGAAGGCGGCAGGCTGCCCTAGCGCAGCGATGGAAGTGGACATGGCAACTCTCCAGTCACGTTGTTCAAGGTGTCGGGATGCTCAAGCTTCCAGCGATGTCAAGGTCAACACCTTGGGCATTGATGGCGTAGCAACTGTGGGGTTTCTCAACACGACTACTTGACCCTCCAACCATGTCAACGATGAAAGTCGGCTCCGCGATCAAGCAAACAACTGGAGAGTCAAGATGATTGCCTTTGAAGTGAAAGACATGACCTGCGGCCATTGCGTCAGCACCATCACCAAAGCGCTGAAAGCGGTCGATGCGGGCGCCCGAGTACAGATTGACCTGGCCACACACCGCGTCCAGATCGAGCCGACCGAGGCTGATGCTGCCGAGCTGAGCGATGCGATCAAGGAAGCCGGCTACACGCCCGTCCAGGTGGCGGAGACGGCGGCTTGCGTCACTGGCGCTTCTGCTGGTCAGGGCTGCTGCCATTGAGGGCATGCCGCAGGCTCCATGGTTGATTGCGCGCATACCGACACGCGGATCAAGCCCGGAGCCTGCACACATAGCGCCTTCGTCCCGTACACTTTGACCATGAGCAAGTTTTGGCGGATCGCGTTGGCATGGCTGCTGGCCGTGGCGCTACCCATTCAGGGGTACGCCGCCCAGACCATGCTCCTGTGCGGCCCCGCCAATCATCAAAGCAGCGTGTTGGAAGAGCACGCGGGGCACGACCATGACCATGCCAGCATGGCCCATGACGACGCCACGGCTCATGCCAAGGCGGATATGGGTTCGCCAAGCAGTGATGCCGACAAGGCGTCGCCCGCCAAGGCAAAGCATGCCGGCAAATGCAGCCTGTGCTCCTCTTGCTGCAATGCCGCGGCAATCATGACCTCGGTCGTGAGTTTTGCCGTCTCGGCCCCTGATCTGCCCGAAGTCCCCACCATCAAAGTCTCCCGCGACCGCGTCATGGTGGGTGGGCTCGACCGACCTCCCCGACTCACTCGCATCTGAACGGGCTTTGCGGCGCGTCACGCGCCGCAGCTTGCCCCATTCCCTGAGCCTGCCTCGGTAGCGTCGCCTTGACGCAGCAAGCCGGTGGCAGCACATCAGCTCACTTGCGAGAAAACCATGAAATCCATCGTCTTTGGCGTGGCGCTATGTCTGGCGACCACGACCATGTGGCTGGCGCCTCGCGCGTCGGCCCAGACGGCGCCGCCCGAAACACGGCGCGCTGATCCCCTGAATCCCAAGGCCCAGATCCCGCCCCTGGTCTACCGATCGACTTTCAAAGACTACCGACCGAACGCCGAAGTCGAAGTGGGCGCGTGGAAGGACGCCAACCAGGCCGTGCATCAGGCCGGCGGGTGGCGAGCCTATGCCAAGGAAGCCAAACAGGCCGATGCACCCGCTGTGCCGCTACCGGCAGCTTCGGCAGCTTCGACACCATCCAAGCCGCCAACCGACAAACCCGGCGGCCATGCGCATCACTGAGGGGCCGAAATGACCACTTCCCGAAACACGGCAATACGCTTTGCGCTACTGGCTGCACCGTTGCTCCTGGCCGGTTGTGCCAGCCTCAGCGGCAACGGCGGCATGACACCCATCCAGGATGCCGCGAAGAACCATCTCGGCGCAACGCTCCTGGCCGCCTCGACGGACCAGGACCTGGACGGCATCGACCAGCGAGTCGCCGAGTTGCTCACCAAGCCGCTGACGGCCGATTCAGCGGTGCAGATTGCGCTGCTGAACAACCGCGGGCTGCAAGCCAGCTTCCAGGAACTTGGCATCGCCGAGGCCGAGATGGTGCAGGCCAGCCGCATGCCCAATCCCGGCTTCAGCATCGCCAAGCTGAAGCGAGGCGATGAGCGCGAGATCGAGCGGGGCTTCTCCTTTGACCTCGGCCATCTCGTGGCGCTGCCGCTGGCCCGCCAGGTCGAGAGCCGTCGCTTTGCCGCTGTCCAGCGCAGCGTGGCGATGGAAATGCTGTCGCTCGCCGCGGAGACCCGCAAGGCCTTCTATGCGGCCGTGGCTGCCGAGCAAACCGCCAGCTACATGCGCGACGTCCGAGCGACGGCCGATGCCGGCGCCGAGCTGGCCAGGCGTCTGGCACAGGCCGGCAACTGGACAAAGCTGCAGCAGGCCCGCGAACATGGCTTCTTCTCCGAGGCCGTGTTGAACGCAGCCCGTGCCGAGTCGGCCCGGGTTTCGGCCCGTGAGCGTCTGACCCGGTTGATGGGGCTTTGGGGATCGCAAAGCGCGTTCGCCCTGCCAGCTCGCCTGCCCGACCTTCCGGCCGATCCGCAGGACCGCCCCGACATCGAGCAGGTCGCAATGACCACGCGTCTCGACGTGCAGGGCGCCAAGGCGATGGTGGAAGCAACGGCCAAGAACCTTGGCCTTTCCAAGGTGACGCGCTTCATCAACGTGCTGGAACTGGGCTACCAGCGCAACAGCTCGAACGAGGCGCCGCGCCAGACCGGTTACGAGATCGGCATCGAGATCCCGCTGTTCGACTGGGGTGATGCTCGCATCGCCAAGGCCGAAGCGGTCTACATGCAGAGCGCACACCGCGCTGCGAAGACGGCGGTCGAGGCCAGGTCCGAGGTGCGCGAGGCCTATCAGGGCTATCGCTCGGCCTACGACGTGGCCAAGCATTTCCGCGACGACGTCGTGCCCACGGCCAAGCGCATTTCCGACGAGAACGTGCTGCTCTACAACGGCATGTTCATCAGCGTGTTCGAACTGCTGGCCGACGCTCGAGCCCAGATTGCCAGCGTCAACGGATCGATTGAGGCGCTGCGCGACTTCTGGGTCGCCCAGTCGGACCTCGACATGGCCCTTGTCGGCAAGCCCAGCCTGGGCGGCGCAGGCCCCTCGGCCTCCGTGGCCGGCACCGGCGGCGGCGCTGCAGCCCACTGAATCAGGAGTCATCCACGATGTTTTCAAGACGCAATTTCTTCCGCGGCGCCGGAGCGCTGACCGCGGCTGTGTCGGCCAGCGCCGTCAGTCGCGTGGCGATGGCAGCCTTGCCCGAGCCCGTGCTGCAGACCAAGCCGGACACCATGGCCCCGTTGGTGCCCAATACCGGACGCCCGTACAACCCGGTCGTGACGCTGAACGGCTGGACCTTGCCATGGCGCATGAACCAGGGCGTCAAGGAGTTCCACCTGGTCGCCGAGCCGGTCGTGCGCGAGCTGGCACCCGGCATGAAGGCCCATCTGTGGGGCTACAACGGTCAGTCGCCGGGACCGACGATCGAGGTGGTCGAAGGCGACCGCGTACGCATCTTCGTCACCAACCGCCTGCCCGAACACACCAGCATCCACTGGCATGGCCAGCGCCTGCCCAACGGCATGGACGGCGTGTCGGGCCTGACGCAGAAGTCCATCCAGCCGGGCCAGACCTATGTCTACGAATTCGTCGCGCGCCGGCCCGGTACCTTCATGTACCACCCGCATGCCGACGAGATGACGCAGATGGCGATGGGCATGATGGGCTTCTGGGTGACGCACCCCAAGGTCAAGAACCCGCAGATCGACGAGGTCGACCGCGATTTCTGCTTCCTGCTGAATGCGTTCGACATCGATCCCGGCGCTGCCACGCCCAAGATCATGACGATGACGGACTTCAACCTGTGGTGCTGGAACAGCCGCGTCTTCCCGGGCATCGACACGCTGAACGTCCGCAAGAACGACAAGGTGCGCATCCGCATCGGCAACCTGACCATGACCAATCACCCGATCCACGTGCATGGCCACGAGTTCACGGTGACCGGCACCGACGGCGGGCCGACGCCGAAGGCCGGCCGTTGGCCGGAGGTGACGACCGACATCGCCGTTGGCCAGATGCGTCAGATCGAGTTCCTCGCCGACGAGGAAGGCGACTGGGCCTTCCATTGCCACAAGAGCCATCACACGATGAATGCGATGGGGCACAACGTGCCGACCATGATCGGCGTCGACCACCGTCAGGTGGCCAAGCAGATCACGAAGCTGGTGCCCGACTACATGGTGATGGGCGAGCGCGGCATGGCCGACATGGGCGAGATGACGATGCCCTTGCCCGACAACACCTTGCCGATGATGACCGGCGAGGGGCCGTTCGGCGGCGTCGAGATGGGCGGCATGTTCTCGATCCTGAAGGTCCGCAAGGACCAGAAGCGCGGCGACTACAGCGACCCGGGCTGGTATCAGCACCCCAAGGGCGAGGTTGCCTTCCCCTGGACCGGTGCTCTGCCGGAGCCTGCACGCTTCGCCGCCGAAGGCGGCCAGTCCATGCCCAGGCTGCAGCGCAAGGACGCCACGGCCGAAGTCAACGTTCGCAAGCCGAGCGGGCATTCGGGGCATTGAGCCCAGCTCGCCAAATTCAACCGAACAAGGAAGTTACATGAAGATCAGTATCAAGCGAGTCGCGGCCCAAGCCGCCATCACGATGCTCCTGGGCGCAAGCACCATCGCCTGTGCCCATGGCAATGAGGACCATGCCAAGAAGGCCGGCCCGGTCAAGAAAGAGCAGAAGGCCTGGGGCATTGCCGCCGAGGCCAAGGACGCCGGCCGCACCATCGAAATCTCGATGAGCGATGTGATGCGCTTCTCACCCGATCTCATCGAGGTCAAGCAAGGCGAGACCGTCAAATTCGTGATCCGCAACGACGGCAAGATGCTGCACGAGTTCGTGCTCGGGACGAAGAAGGAGCTCGACGAGCATGCGGCGCTGATGCTCAAGTTCCCCGGTATGGAGCACGACGAGCCCTACATGTCCCATGTGCCGGCAGGCAAGGCGGGTGAAATCACCTGGACCTTCAACCGAGCCGGCCAGTTCGACTTCGCCTGCCTGATCGCTGGCCACTACCAGGCCGGCATGGTCGGCAAGGTCAAGGTCGCCGCGGCCAAGCCGACGAAGGACGGCAAGGATGATGGCCATGCCGACCACAAGCACTGAGCCTCTGCTCCGTATTCAACGCCGTCAGTTCATCGCTGGCGGCGCGGCCTGGCTGCTGCTTGGATCGGCCAGCGCCAAGACTTCGCCGCCGACCAAGTCAGCCGTGGCGATTCAGGTCTGGAAAGGGCCCAGCTGCAGCTGCTGCAAGGACTGGATCAAGCACCTGGAGGCCCATGGCTTCCAGGTGCAGGTGAGTGACGTCGGCAACACCGATGCGCGCGAGCGCATGGGCGTCGACATCAAGTACGGCTCTTGCCACACGGCCTTGGTCGGCGGGTACGCGATCGAAGGCCATGTTCCAGCGAAGGACATCAGGCGCCTGCTGCAGGAGCGGCCGCAGGCCGTCGGCTTGGCGGTGCCCGCCATGCCGATTGGCTCACCGGGCATGGATGGGCCGGCCTACGGCTCGCGCAAGGATCCCTATGACGTGCTGCTGCTGAACAAGGATGGCAGTGCGCGTGTTTTTCAAACCTACCGTTGAAGGAGAACCCATGAAGATCGTCAAGAACATTGCTCAGGCCACCCTGGTGGCGGCCCTCTCGACCCTGGCCCTGTCCGCAAGCGCGCAAGCCATGGATCACAGCAAGATGCATGGCGCTGGCGCGTCGGCCCCGGCTACGGAAATGACCGATGGCGAAATCAAGAAGGTCGACAAGGACAACAAGAAGCTGACCATCAAGCATGGCGACATCAAGAACCTCGACATGCCCGGCATGACCATGGTGTTCCAGGTGAAGGATCCGGCCATGGTCGATCGCGTCAAGGTCGGCGACAAGGTTCGCTTTGTGGTCGAGAAGTCTGCCTCCGGCTTTGTGGTGACCGAACTGGTGCAGGCAGGCAAGTAATCGGCGCAAGACGCATGCTCGGTCCTCAAGACCAAGCATGCGTCTCTCTCAAGCTCGACGCGACCGCAGCAGCCGGAAACAAGCTAGACGGTTCCAGTCGATCAGGGCTACTGCTGGATGTGGACGAACAAAACCGACAAGCCCGTCGACCTCAGCCTTATGCTTCAGAGGTAGATCACGAGGAGCAGCGAGCATGGGATTCATCCTGACCCAGGGACAGCGCAGATTGGCGCTCACTGCTCATGTCGCCACCTCGGTGAGCTTGCTCGGCGCCGTGGCCAGCTTTCTTGTGCTGGCCGTCGCCGGATTGCAGGCACATGAACCGCAGCTGATGCGCGCTGCCTATGTCGGGATGGACCTGCTCGCGCGACTTGCCATCCTGCCGCTGGCACTGGCAGCCTTGCTCACGGGGGCTCTCATGGCGTGGGGAACTCCATGGGGCTTCTTCCGGCACTACTGGGTCATTGCAAAGCTGCTGCTCACCGCATTCGCGATGGCCGTCTTGCTGGCCAAGATGCCGCTTGCCGCAACCGCCGCCGCTCTGGCCAACGAGCCGGTCCTGCGTCTCGGTGCGCTGCATGAAGCCGGCGCCCAGCTCGATTTCCATTCAATCAGTGGCCTATTGGTCTTGCTGGTTCCGACCATCCTCTCCATCTACAAGCCGCGCGGCATGACCGACCATGGCCGACGCACACAGGGCAGTGCTGATCGGCCTGCCGTGCAAACGGTGAACGACAACAGCCGAGCTGAGGCGGAGCATCCAGTCGTCACGATCAGGTTGAATCGCGCCCAGATGATCGGAATAGTGGGGGCGATCTTCGTCCTGCACCTTGTCATCCTGCACGCGATCGGTGTGGGGCATTTCGGCCACTGACAGCCTCTGCGGATAAGCAACGCGAATGTTCACCAGGGGTGACGAGCGACCACTCGTCTTGTTGACTCGGATCAATTCGAAAGCTGCGCACTTGCCGCATTCTTTCCTTGCTGATTCGGAGTTCGACATGGACCACGACCATCGACCCGCGCCGTTCTGGCGTTCGCGCTTTGGCATGGGCTGGCTCGTGCTGGCGGCTATTGCTGGCTGGTTTCTCTGGGAGGAGCACCGTGCCCACCTCCTTGGCGTCCTGCCCTACCTGTTCCTGCTGGCCTGCCCGTTGATGCATGTCTTCATGCACCGGGGCCATCACCATGGCGGAGGACATCACCACCACGCCGAGGAACGCGACGAAGGGAGGCAGCCATGACGCACGACGCGCCAGCCTACGGGCTCTGGTCGCTGGTCATCCTGAACTCGGCCGTCTTCCTGATGTTCGCGTTCAGCTTTTTCAAGCCGCAGACGGCGCGTGACTGGCGCAGTTTCAGCGCCTTTGCGGCGTTCATCGTTGCGCTCTTCGTCGAGATGTACGGCTTCCCGCTGACGATCTATCTGCTGTCCGGCTGGCTGCAGACACGATTTCCCAGCCTTGACCTGCTTTCCCACAACTCGGGCCACCTCTGGTCGACGCTGCTCGGCGAGAAGGGCGACCCGCACTTCGGCGTGCCGCACATTGCCAGCTACATCCTCCTGGGCGGTGGCTTCTGGCTGCTTTCTAGCGCCTGGCATGTGCTGTATCACGCTCAGCGTCGCCACAGCCTGGCCATCGTCGGGCCCTATGCGCGCATCCGGCATCCTCAGTACGTGGCCTTCGTCCTGATCTTGCTCGGCTTCCTGGCGCAGTGGCCGACACTGCTCACCTTGCTGATGTTCCCGATCCTGATGGTGATGTACGGCCGCCTGGCCATCACCGAAGAGCGCGAGATGGAGCAGCAGTTCGGCGACGCGTATCGGCGCTATGCGGCCCGCACGCCGCGGTTCATTCCAGCGCTGGGCGCAAAGCCCGCCGAGACCTGAGCGAAGTGCCGGATCCCGTAGCAGGCTAAGTCCCTCTCAAGGAATGGCCATGCTGCGCCGCGCATTGGAATCAGGTCTGTTGCGTTCGATTCTCGACCGCGCGGACACCCAGACACTTCCTGTCGTCGTTGGCGGCATCGCCGCTATCTCGACCTTGTCGATGTCAGTGCCGTTCGCAAGCTTACTGATGGCATCCGTCTTGATAGCGCCAAGGCGCTGGCGCTCGATTGCGCTATTCGCCAGCCTCGGCGCGGCGTTGGGTGGGGGGCTGCTGGCCTTTCATCACCTGGGCTGGGAGCGATTGCTCGCGGCCTATCCCGATGTCGTGCGCTCATCCGCATGGAGCGATGCGACCCGATGGTTGGGTGCCTATGGCGTAGTGGCTCTGTTCGCCATTGCCAGCACGCCACTGCCATTGACGCCTGCGCTGATGTTCGCGGGTATCTCTCGACTGCCCATCGTCGAGGTGCTGCTGGCGCTGTGGCTCGGAAAGCTCTTCAAGTACCTGCTGTATGCCTGGCTGGCTTCACGGTTTCCGGAGCGTGCGCTGCGAACCGAGTGGCGACATGTCGAAGCCCTGCGTGCCACGCTCGCACGAAGCATGAAGGCGCCCGCCGGTCCTTGACGACCGGCGGGCGGTCTCAGTCCGCGGCATTGCCGCAGCTGTCTCGTCATTGGTTCTTGTGGACCTTCGCGTGGTCATGCAATGGCTTGGCCTTCGCCTTGGCCGGCGCAGACGCGGCCGATGCCGCCGAAGGCGCACAAGGAGCGGCCGCCGCACTGGGCATGCCTCGTTCGGCGCCATGGTCGTGACGCTTCATCTTCCCTCCAGCGCAATCCATGGGCATCGAGGCTGCGGGGGCCGCCGAGGCGGCAGCAGCCGGGCGGTCCTGGGCCACTGCAGCGGCGGATACGAGCATGAAGGTGGCAAGGGAGGCAATGGTGGAAAAGGCGCGCATGTCGCTACTCCTGAACGTTGTCATTTCGATGGGTCGGCGACCGACTCACGGTGCAGGATAGGAACAGGCTTTGGCGGTCGCGTTGATCGACATCAACTCTGGGCCAGTGCGTTCTTGGATCTGCGGCGGCTTGCCCCGGATACTGATCGGCAGCCCCGTGCGGAAGAAGATTCTCTTGACCTTGCCATCGTGTCAAGGTCGACAGTCGAGGTCGTATCAGCCGTCCATGGATTGCACCAATACAGGGAAAAGCATGAAGCACGAGCACGACCAGCCCGCGAACCCGACTACTTACATTTGCCCCATGCATCCCGAGGTGCGGCAGGAGCAGTCTGGGCGATGCCCGAAATGCGGCATGACCTTGGTGCCCGCAGCAATGGCCCAGTCGCACGCCCATTCAGCGCACGAGCATCATCACGATCACGGGCACCATCACTCGCATGACACGGCCCCACAGCCTCCGGTACAGCATGTTGATCGGGTCGACACGCCGACGCCGCCAGCCGGCGCCAAGCTCAGAGCACTGCCGCTTGATTCGACGATCTACACCTGCCCCATGCATCCGGAGGTGCGGCAGGACCATCCAGGGACTTGTCCGAAATGCGGCATGACGCTGGAGCCGTTGCTACCCGAACTGGATGAGGAGACGAACCCGGAGTTGGTCGACTTCCAGCGGCGCTTCTGGTGGACGCTGCCGCTGACCATGGTCGTCACGCTGCTGGCCATGGTCGGTCATCGGCTTCAATGGTTCGAAATGGCAACGCAGAGCTGGATCGAGCTGGTGTTGACCCTGCCGGTGGCGCTGTGGGCGGGGTGGCCGTTCTTCCAGCGAGGGCTGCAGTCCGTGTTGAACCGCAGCCCGAACATGTGGACCTTGATCGGCATGGGCACGGGCGCGGCCTTTGTCTACAGCGTCGTCGCCACCGTCGCGCCGCAACTGTTCCCGGCCTCGTTCCAGGCGATGGGCCGCGTGGCGGTGTACTTCGAGGCTGCAGCGGTCATCATCTCGCTGACGCTGCTGGGCCAGATCCTGGAGTTGAAGGCACGCTCGCAGACCTCGGCGGCCATCAAGTCGCTGCTGGGCCTGGCGCCCAAGACCGCGCGCCGGATCGACGAGCATGGCGTGGAGAGCGACGTTCCACTGACCCACGTGCATGTAGGCGATCTGCTGCGCGTTCGGCCGGGTGAGAAGGTTCCGGTGGATGGCGTTGTCGTCGAAGGACGCAGCGCAGTGGACGAGGCCATGCTGACCGGCGAACCCGTCCCCGTCGTCAAGGAGCCGGGCGACAAACTGATCGGCGCCACGCTCAACACCAACGGTGCACTGGTCATGCGCTCGGAGCGGGTGGGCTCAGCGACGATGCTGGCGCAGATCGTCCAAATGGTGGCGCAGGCACAGCGCTCGCGGGCACCGATGCAACGCATGGCCGATCAGGTTGCCGGCTACTTCGTCGTCGCCGTTGTGGGCATTGCCTTGCTGACGCTGCTGGCCTGGGGTCTGTTCGGACCCGAGCCGCGCTGGGTCTACGGCCTCGTCAATGCCGTCGCCGTCCTCATCATTGCCTGCCCCTGTGCATTGGGCCTGGCCACGCCGATGTCCATTATGGTGGCCACGGGCCGAGGCGCGACCAGCGGCGTGCTGTTCCGCGACGCCGCAGCGATCGAGAACCTGCGCAAGGTGAATGCGCTGATCGTCGACAAGACGGGGACGCTCACCGAAGGGCGTCCGGTGTTTGATCGGGTGCTGCCGGCGCCCGGCGTCGACGGCGATGAGGTGCTGCGCCTTGCCGCCAGCCTGGATCAGGGCAGCGAGCACCCGCTCGCTGAGGCCATCGTGAAGGCAGCCCGCGAGCGAGGCCTCACGCTCGGAAAGCCCGAGGGCTTCGAGTCGAGCACCGGCATCGGCGTGCGGGGCTCGGTCGGCGGCCAGCGCCTCGCGCTCGGCAACACGGCGCTGATGCAACAGGATGGCGTCGCAGTCGGCGCGCTGCTGCCGCAAGCTGAGTCCCTGCGAACCGAAGGTGCCAGCGTGATGTACCTGGCGGCAGATGGCCAACTTCTTGGCTTGCTGGCCGTCGCTGACCCAGTCAAAGCCAGCACGCCCGAGGCGCTGTCCGCATTGCGGGACGCAGGCATCCGCATCGTGATGGCCACGGGTGACGGATTGACGACGGCCAAGGCGGTTGGCGCTCGCCTCGGGATCGACGAGGTCCACGGGGAAGTCAAGCCAGCGGACAAGCTGGAACTCGTATCGCGCCTGCAATCCGAAGGGCGCGTTGTGGCGATGGCCGGCGACGGCATCAACGACGCACCGGCACTGGCCAAGGCCGACGTTGGCATCGCGATGGGCACGGGCACCGACGTCGCGATGAACAGCGCCCAAGTCACCCTCGTGAAGGGTGATCTTCGCGGCATCTCGACGGCGTGTGCGCTGTCGG
This sequence comes from Pelomonas sp. SE-A7, assembly GCF_030345705.1. Classification (NCBI taxonomy): domain Bacteria; kingdom Pseudomonadati; phylum Pseudomonadota; class Betaproteobacteria; order Burkholderiales; family Sphaerotilaceae; genus Roseateles; species Pelomonas sp. SE-A7. The sequence goes on along the minus strand of NZ_JAUASW010000003.1, from coordinate 359,891 downwards.
AGGCCACGGTCGGCAACATGAAGCAGAACCTGATGTTTGCCTTCGTCTACAACGCCCTGGGCATTCCCATCGCCGCCGGGCTGCTTTACCCGTTCACGGGATGGCTCTTGTCGCCAATGATTGCCGCGTTGGCCATGAGCCTCAGCTCGGCGTCGGTCATCACCAATGCGCTGCGCCTGCGCCGTGGATGACGGCCATGCCTGATGACAAGCATTACCGGGCAGAGCGGGTGCTGACAGCGACGCCCGAAGTGGTGTTCGCGTTCCTGGACGACCCCGCCCGCTTGGTGGGGCATATGGCGAAGCGCTCGTTGATGATGGCCGGCGGAAGGATGTCCTTGGCACTGGATGCAGCGGGTGGCCAATCGATTGGCAGTGTCATCAACTTGCGTGGCAACATGCTCGGCCTCTCGCTGGCAGTCGATGAGCAGGTGGTCGATCGGCAAGTGCCGTTACGAAAGACGTGGCAGACGATTCGGACCCCGAAGCTGATTCTGCTGGCCGGCTATCGGATGGGGTTCGAGCTGCGTGATGAGCAGGGAAGCACGCGCACCTTGATCTGGATCGACTATTCGCTGCCAATAGTCGGCGCGCCAGCCTTGCTCGGTCGCTGGTTCGGCCAGGCCTACGCGCGCTGGTGCGTGGACCACATGCTGCAAGATGCCGTGGATCGATTCGGCGAACGACCGGACGTCTCGGGCAGTCGGGCGACACAGAGCTAGAGGAAGCACGATGGACAAACCATTTCACAAGTTCTCGGAGTTGTTCAAGCAATTGGGGCTCCCCACCGACGAGGCAGGCATTGCCGCCTTTCTTCAGAACCATGCGCCGTTGGCGGCTCACATCCCGTTGGCCGAGGCCCCGTTCTGGAATCCATCGCAGGCTAGCCTGTTGAAGGACGAGCTTCTCGAAGATGCCGATTGGGCCGAGGTGGTCGACCAACTCAATGCGGCGCTGCGAAAGCCAAATTCGAGGGGATAGTCTTGGGCCGGGTTCTGACTTAGGACAAACAGTCTGCTGCGCTAGGGCTTATGCTTGATGCCATGCCCTTCACCAAGCGCCTACGTCGCTGGATCGCATCCAGCGTGATGATGGCCATGCTGTTCATGCAGCTGGCCACGGCGGCCTACGCGTGCCCGCAACTGGTGAAGGATGTCCAGCAATCAGCCATGGCCGCTGATATGCCGGGATGCGAGGGCATGTCCGGTCAGATGGACCAGGATCAACCACAGCTCTGCAAGGCCCATTGCGTCAAGGACGTGCAGGGCACGGGCGCGGCTGCTGTGCCTGACTTGCAGCCCAATCCCGCCGCGTTGACCTTGCTGGTTGGTGTGGTTGAGCCGGTGCCCCTGGCCTTGCCCAGGTCGCTTGCCACAGGCCCGGCTGGCACTCTTGATCGCCCGACGGGCGCGCCGCCGCTTTACATCTCCCTGCTGATTCTCAGGAATTGAGCTGAACGACAGTCGCCGCGCAATTGACGCGGCTGACCTTCGTTCAAGTCTTGATTTCGAGGATCAACATGCCTATTCCATCGTCCGACCACGCCCCGCGCCTGGTCGCCAAGCGCATCCGCCAGGCGCTGTTGCTGTCGGGAGCCTTCTTTGCCTTCCCGGCCTTTGCCCTGAGCTACACCGAGGCTCTCAGCCTCGCCGAGCGCCAGAACCCCGCTTTGCGGGCTCAGCAAGCCAACGTCGATGGCGCTGTGGCGCTTCAAGTTGCAGCCGGTTCACTGCCAGATCCCCGCCTGTCCGTAGGCATCGAGAACCTGCCGACCAGCGGCATGGATCGCTGGAGCCCGACGCGCGATTTCATGACCATGCAGCGCATCGGGCTGATGCAGGAAGTGCCGAACAGCGCCAAGAGGGTGGCGCAAGCGGATGTAGCCGAGGCTCGGGCGGCACGCGAGCGCGCCATGCTCGTCGTCCAGCGCTTGCAAGTGCGTCAGGCCCTGGGACTGGCATGGGTTGGCGCGCGGAGCGTTGAGCAACGTCGTGCGCTCCTCAAAGACTTGGTCGCGGAGAACCAGCGACTCCAACAGACGTTGCCATCCCGCATCGCCGGTGGCGCCGCTGGAGCGGCCGAGCTCCTGATGGCCCGCCAGGAGGCGCTGTCCCTGGCCGATCGGTTGGACGACTTGCAGCGAGATGCCGACAAGGCCAGGTCCGCGCTCCGCCGCCTGATCGGCCCACAGGCCGATGAGCCATTGGACGGTGACGTGACACTGCCCCAGATGGAGCCCGACGAGCTGCGTGCCAAGCTGCACCAGCACGCCGAGTTGGCTCCTTATCCGGCCATGCAAGCCATGACGCGAGCCGAGCTACGTGAAGCGCAGGCCGAGTCGCGTGGCGACTGGGCATGGGAGGTGGCCTACAGCCGCCGCGGCCGGCAATGGGGCGACATGGTCTCGTTCCAACTCAGCTTCGACCTGCCGTGGCAAAAGGACCGACGCCAGCAGCCGGCCATTGCAGCCAAGCAGCGCGAGGCCGCACGGGTGGAGTCCGAGCGCGAGGAAGCCGAGCGTCGGCACCGCCAGGAGCTTGATGAGCAGCTTGCAGAACTGCAGTCGCTGGGCAATCAGATCGCCCGGATGCAGTCGGAAGGCCTGACGTTGGGGCGGGAGCGGCTGACCTTGGCCATGAGTAGCTACCAGTCCGGCAAGTCCGACCTGGGGGCCGTGCTTGCCGCCCGCGGCCAACTTCTGGAGTTGCGCCTGCGCCTGATCGACCTGCAATCGCAGCAGACGCTGCTGCGCGTACGACTGAACTCGCTCGCCGAGGAGTAAGCGATGAACACCAAGAAATTCTCATGGGCTCTTTGCCTGGTAGTTCTCGGCGCCGGACTGGGTTGGGCTGCTTCGCGGTGGTCCCACACGCCGTCAGCTCAGCCTCAAGCATCTGTCTCTGCCGACCGCAAGGTCCTGTACTGGTACGACCCCATGGCACCAGCTCAGAGGTTCGACAAGCCCGGCAAGTCACCGTACATGGACATGCAACTGCAGCCCAAATACGCCGACGAGGCAGATGCAGCGGGAATCGGGGTCAGCGTCGCAAGCGGGACAGTGCAGGCCTTGGGCGTTCGGACCGCCAAGGTGGAACGACGCGAGATCGCAGCCCGTGTCGATGCATTGGGCACGGTGCAGCTGAACGAGCGCGAGGTCAGCATTGTCCAGGCGCGCAGCGGCGGCTTTGTCGAGAAGGTCTATGCCCGCGCGCCGGGCGACGTGATCGCGGTTGGCGCACCGCTGGTCGAGTTGCTGCTTCCCGAATGGGTGGCTGCCCAGCGCGAGTACCTGTCGGTTCGTTCGCTGGGTGACGCAACACTCACCGAGGCCACCCGTCAGCGCTTGCTGCTGCTCGGAATGCCGGAGGCCGTTGTGACAGCGGTGGAGCGCAGCGGCCAGGTTCAAGCTCGGCACACCATCATGGCGCCGCAGGGTGGCCTGATTGCCGAACTGATGGTCAGGCAAGGCATGACGGTGTCGGCGGGCATGAGCCTGGCGCGCATCAACGGCCTGAGCTCGATGTGGTTCGAGGTGGCGGTGCCGGAAGCTCAATCCGGTGTGATCGCCGTCGGCCAGACCGTCGAGCTGCGCCTGGCCGCCTTCGGCGGTCAGGTGTTCAAGGCGCGCGTGGCAGCGGTCCTGCCCGAGGCGAGCGGCGAGACCCGAACTTTGAAGCTGCGGCTCGAGCTGCCCAATCCTGGGCTGCGTCTGAAGGCGGGCATGTCCGCGCTGGCCAGTCTGCACGGGCCCAAGCGCCCCGAGCTGTTGGTCCCCAGCGAGGCCGTGATTCGCACGGGCCGACGCGCCATCGCCTATGTGGTTGATGCCCCCGGGCGCTTCCGCCCTGTCGAGGTGCAATTGGGCCGCGAACTGGACGATGCCCTGGTCGTCCTCGGAGGCCTTGAAGCTGGGCAGGAGGTGGTCGCCTCGGCTCAGTTCCTCATCGATTCCGAGGCCAGCCTGCGAGGCGTTGTGCCCAAGCCGGCCGAGCCTGCGGCGTCCAATGCACAGGAGCACCAGGGGCACGCGGTCGCCTATACCGGCAGGGGCCGGATCACCGAAATGACTGCGGGCGAATTGACCTTGTCCCACGACGCCATTCCCGCCTTGCAATGGCCGGCCATGACGATGGGGTTCAAGCTGGGGCAACCCGGGCTGAGTGCCGGCTTGAAGCCAGGCCAGGCCATCCAGTTCAGCTTCACCAAGCGTGGCGACGACTACGTGATCGTTGCTATCCAGCCGGGTGCAGTGTCTGGAGGTCGGCCATGATCGCGCGGCTCATCCGCTGGTCCGTCGGCAACCGCTTTCTGGTGCTGCTGACGACCCTGGCGCTGCTCGCCTGGGGCATCTGGGCAGTGCGGAGCACGCCCATCGACGCCTTGCCCGACCTGTCGGATGTCCAGGTCATCATCCGCACGAGCTATCCCGGGCAGGCGCCACAGATCGTCGAGAACCAGGTCACCTACCCCTTGGCGACGACCATGCTCTCGGTGCCCGGCGCGAAGACGGTGCGGGGCTTCTCGTTCTTCGGTGACTCGTTCGTCTACGTGCTGTTCGAGGACGGCACCGATCTGTACTGGGCCCGCTCGCGCGTGCTGGAGTACCTGAATCAGGTGCAAGGGCGCTTGCCAGCTTCCGCCCGTTCGGCGTTGGGGCCTGACGCCACGGGTGTGGGCTGGATCTTCCAGTACGCTTTGGTGGATCGCAGCGGCAAGACGGACCTGGCTCAACTGAGATCGCTGCAGGACTGGTTCCTGAAATTCGAACTGAAGAGCCTCCCCAACGTGGCGGAGGTGGCCAGCGTTGGCGGCATGGTCAAGCAGTACCAGGTGGTGTTGGATCCGACCAAGCTGGCGGCATTCGGAGTCACCCAGGTCCAGGTGCGCGACGCCCTGATGGCAGCCAATCAGGAGGCCGGCGGTTCGGTGCTCGAGCTTGCGGGCGCCGAGTACATGGTGCGCGCCAGCGGCTACCTGAAATCGCTGGCCGATTTCCGCGCCATCCCGCTGACCGCCCGCGGCGGCGTTGCGGTACGGGTCGGCGACGTGGCCACCGTTCAGGTCGGTCCCGAGATGCGACGCGGCATTGCCGAGCTGGACGGGGAAGGTGAAGTGGCCGGCGGCGTGGTGATCCTGCGCTCAGGCAAGAACGCCCAGGAGACCATCGCAGCGGTCAAGAAGAAGCTGGTCGAGTTGCAGGCGAGCCTGCCGAAGGGCGTCGAGATCGTGACCACGTACGACCGCAGCGCGCTGATCGAGCGCGCAGTGGACAACCTGACGCACAAGCTCGGCGAGGAATTCATCGTCGTCGCCCTGGTCTGTGTCGTGTTCCTGTGGCATCTGCGCTCGGCGCTGGTGGCCATCATCTCGCTGCCACTGGGCGTTCTCGCGGCCTTCATCGTGATGCGATACCAGGGCATCAATGCCAACATGATGTCGCTCGGCGGCATTGCCATCGCCATCGGCGCGATGGTGGATGCGGCGGTCGTGATGATCGAGAACGCCCACAAGAAGCTGGAGGCTTGGCAGCATGCTCATCCCGACCAGCAACTGGTGGGTACGGAGCGGTGGCGGGTCATCACCGAGGCTGCAGTAGAAGTCGGACCCGCGCTGTTCTTCTCGCTGCTGGTCATTACGCTGTCCTTCATCCCCGTCTTCACGCTTGAGGCGCAAGAGGGGCGCCTGTTCGGGCCCTTGGCCTTCACCAAGACCTATGCGATGGCGGCGGCAGCCGGCTTGTCCATCACGCTGATCCCGGTGTTGATGGGCTACTGGATACGCGGCCGCATCCCCGACGAACAGAAGAATCCGATCACGCGCGCACTGATTGCCGTCTACCGACCGGCGCTGGAATGGGTACTGCGCTGGCCCAAGGCAACCTTGGGCATTGCCCTGGCGGTGCTGGCAACGACGGCCTGGCCGCTCATGCATCTCGGCGGCGAGTTTCTGCCCAACATTGATGAGGGCGACTTGCTCTACATGCCGTCGGCACTGCCGGGGCTTTCGGCCCAGCGCGCCACCGAACTTCTGCAACTCAGCAACCGGATGATTAGGACGGTGCCCGAAGTCGAACGGGTGTTTGGCAAGGCCGGCCGCGCCGAGACTGCGACCGATCCGGCGCCGCTGGAGATGTTCGAGACCACGGTCAAGCTAAAAGCCCGTGAGCAGTGGCGTCCTGGAATGACGCCAGAGAAACTCGTCGACGAACTGGACCGCGCGGTGAAGATTCCCGGTCTGGCCAACATATGGATTCCGCCGATCCGCAATCGCGTGGACATGCTGGCGACCGGGGTCAAGAGCCCCATCGGCGTCAAGGTGTCGGGCTCAGATTTGCTGGAGATCGATCGCATGGCCACTGCTATCGAGCAGGTCGCCAAGACCGTGCCTGGAGTGTCTTCGGCCCTGGCGGAGCGGTTGACTGGTGGGCGATACGTCGACGTTCGCATCGATCGCGTGGCGGCAGGCCGCTACGGCCTCAACGTAGCCGATGTGCAAGCCATCGTCGCAGGCGCGATCGGCGGCGAGAACATCGGCGAGACCGTGGAGGGCTTGGCGCGCTACCCGATCAGCCTGCGCTATCCGCGAGAGTGGCGGGACTCGCCCGAGCGGCTGGTCCAACTGCCCATCCTGACGCCAATGGGCCAGCAGATCACGCTTGGAACGGTGGCTGAGGTGGCCTTGACGAATGGCCCGCCGATGTTGAAGAGCGAGAACGCCCGGCCCTCGGGCTGGGTCTATGTCGATGTACGCGGGCGAGACTTGGCGGCGGTCGCCCATGACCTGCGCGCGGCCGTCACCAAGTCGGTTCGATTGGAGCCAGGCGCCAGCGTTGCGTACTCAGGCCAGTTCGAATACCTGGAACGAGCCAATGCCCGCCTGAAGGTGGTCGTGCCTGCCACCTTGCTCATCATCTTCGTGCTCCTGTACCTGACCTTCAAGCGACTGGACGAAGCGGTACTCATCATGGCGACCTTGCCGTTCGCGCTGACGGGCGGCATCTGGTTCATCTACCTGATGGGGATGAACCTGTCGATCGCCACCGGTGTCGGCTTCATCGCGCTAGCCGGGGTCTCGGCGGAGTTTGGTGTGGTGATGCTGATCTACCTGCGGCACGCTCTGGAAGCGCGGGTCGAAATTGGCAAGACGCCAACGCGCGAATTGCTGCTCGACGCGATCCGCGAAGGCGCGGTGCTGCGCGTGCGACCGAAGGCAATGACCGTGGCCGTGATCCTCGCCGGCCTGGTGCCCATCGTGTGGGGCAGCGGGACCGGCATCGAGGTGATGAGCCGGATTGCGGCGCCGATGCTGGGCGGCATGGTCAGCGCGCCATTGCTGTCGCTGTTCTTGATTCCGGCGGCCTTTTTGCTTAGGCGCGGTCCGAGCGAGCAAGCAAAGCTCCGCGAGCTTCAACGCGACTTGCAGGAGGGGCCTCCGAGTTTGCAGGTTTCGACGCCAGCTTCCTGTACGAAAGCGGACACATAGCCTATCGCGCAGGATGTCCGCAACCAGCCTTGACCAGCCCTTACCAAGGCGGCCGCAGTTCAACATCGAATACAACCGGCCGCAACCATCAAATTGAAGGGCCGAAGTTTTGAAGGAACCGGACATTCGCTAGGAGTACGCGGACCACTGGCCCTCCATCTGGAATTGGCACTCCCGGCCGTTAGCGGAATTGCATAGCGAGCCGCGCAGTCCATCGAACTGGAACTTCAGCGAGGTTCGGTCTATTCCCTGGCTCGTCGTCGGACGACCCATCGCCTATGACACGGAGCATGCGAAACAGTGAGAATCCGCAATGGACAGGCGGCAGTGCGCGTACCTGTGCCGCCAGCGATAGCCCATCCGTGGCGGCCTTTGGGAGCAGCCACAGTTGCTCAGACAGGTGATGGAACAGAAGGGAGACATGTGTGGCGCTGATGGATTACCTAAAGGGCCCGGAGCACGCGGCCAAGGCACTGCGCCTTGAGGCAGACCTGCAAGCGGCCAAGCATCGAGCACGGCAGGAGTACAGCACCCTTCAGACCCAGTTCGACGAACTGCAGGCCAAGGCCAAAGAAATCGGTCTTCTAAGTCTGTTGGAGGTGCAGGAACGCATCAGGGGCGAGGAGTCGCGTCTGGCCGGTATTTGCACCGAGGTTGAAGCCGCCCAGGCGGAGCTGGCCAAGGCACAGGAAGGGCTCGCACAGTTGCGCAAGCAGATCCTTGTCGCGGAGGACACGATTGAACTAGAAGAGTTTGCTCTCTACAACCCGAAATACCAGTTCACGAACAGCCTTGAATACAAGGCGCGGCTCGAAGAGATCCGAGAAGACCAGAAGGCAACTGCAAGAGGACTGAGTGCATCAGTCGACGCATGGGATGCGCCTGGCGTCACCTTGACCAAGGCTGAGTGGAAGCAACTCCGCAAGGATGTACTCAAGCTCGCCCTTAGGTCCTTTAACAGCGAGAGTGAATACTGCATCGACAACGTCAAGTTCAACAACGTCGAACGGATGGACGAGCGCATCCGGCGTTCATTTGAAGCTTGCAACAAGCTCTTGCGGAGGACCGACGCATGGTGGAAGGACATCGTCCTGGAGCGCAAGCTAGAAGAGCTGCGCCTTTCCCACGAGTACCAGGTCAAGCGGCAAGAGGAGAAGGATGCAGCGCGTCAGGCTCGCGAGGATCAGCGTGAGCAGGAGAAGCTGGAGCGTGAGATTCGGGAGGCCAGGGCGAAGATCGAGAAGGAGCGACGTCATTTCACTGGTGCGCTTCAGAAGCTCCTGGTGCGAATGCAGGCTTCGGCCGATGAGAAGGAGCGTGCTGAGATTCAGGCCCGCATCGATGAGCTGTCCAGCCAGAACAGCAAGCTGGATGAAGAGGAGCGGCTGCTCGACTACCGCGAGCAGAATGCTCGCGCAGGCTATGTCTACGTCATCTCCAACATCGGCGCGTTCGGTGACGGCGTCTTCAAGATTGGCATGACCCGACGGCTTGAGCCGATGGACCGAGTCGACGAACTTGGTGACGCCTCGGTGCCCTTCCGATTCGACGTGCATGCTCTGGTGTTTTCAGACAACGCACCGCAGCTTGAGGCTAAGCTCCATGCGCACTTCGCAGCAGGCCGCATCAATAAGGTCAACGGGCGCAAGGAATTCTTCCGCGCGGACCTAGCGGAGATCGAGGCTGTCATCCGGGCGAACTATGACGCGGTGGTTGAGGTGGTCCACACCGCGCCGGCGGAACAGTACCGAGAGAGCATTCGCATGGCAATGCCGCTGCAGGCAATCCAGGTGGCCGAGTGCGCTGCGGCGAATGGTCGGCTTACCATCCCTGATGAGGAGAATGGCGCGCCAGCGGCCCCTTGATGCGCGTAAAACAGGTCACCCACCCAAAGGGTGGGCGTGGCGCGTCAGAGAGCAGGCGATGTACACAGGGGCGCTACCTTCATTGCCCTTCATGAGCCTCTATTCAAGCTCCGATGCAGGCGCGCCTCTAGAGCCCGCCTCCACACTGGCCGATCACCAATCTTCACGATCCTGGCTGGAATCAGAACTCGCAAAGTCCTGGCCAGGAACCACGGTCGTCATCACCCATCACGCGCCCCATCCGCTTTCCATCCATCACAGGTTTGCTGGGAGCAAGATCAATGGCGGGTTCTATAGCGATCTAAAGCCGCTGCTTCGACAGACAGACTTGTGGTTGCATGGCCATGTCCACGACAGCTTCGACTACCGCGTGGCCGGGTGCCGCGTTGTGGCCAACCCGGCCGGATATCAAGGAGGCAGCGGGCATCTGGAGAACTCGAAGTTCGATCCACAGTTCCTGATTGAGGTTCTATCGTGATTGCGTTTCTAGATTTCGACGGCGTCTTGCATCCCGTTCGATCGACCGTCGACCAGCTCTTCTGTCGACTTCACCTGTTTCAGGACTGGCTCCGCAATCGACCAAGTGTGGATGTCGTGATCTCAAGTTCTTGGCGAGAGTGCCATCCGCTAGATGAACTCCGCTCCTTCTTCGATGGTGATCTGCAATCTAGAGTACTTGGCGCGACGCCTCAGATCAAGCGGGATGAATGGGCGCAGTGGGACGGAGAGCCAATGCCAACGCGCTTTGAGCGACAGCGTGAAATCCTCCAATGGTTGAATCGCAACGAAGGGCCGTGCAGCTCATGGGTTGCTCTGGACGATCAGGCATGGCTGTTTCCACCGCATGAACCACGACTTGTGCGTTGCGACGGTTCAATCGGCCTCACGAGCTCCAATCTCGATGACGCCGATCGGATACTGGGGTGGTCGGCGACCGATCCAGTTGCATATGAACTGGAGGCTGCGGCCAAGGACATTTTCGAGAGCGCAGATGAGGCTCGCGCATGGCTGCAACGGACGCATCCCATGCTTGGGAGCCGCACGCCAATTCAGGCTGCAGCCTCGCCTGGCGGGCTCAAACGAGTCCAGAGCATTTTGCAAGCCATCAAACATGGCGGCAGCCTTTAGCGTGTCCGCGCGATTGGCTGTCGCGGCCAAGTGCCTTCCAGCAATTGCGGGTGGGTCTAAGTTGCTGAATGTGCCGCGAAGCGTTCAACAGGGGTCGGGTCGTACAGCATGAGACCAGGATAGCCAGGGATTTGACTCCTCACATGCGATACCAAGTCGTAGGGAAGGCTAAAGAACCGGCGAATCCATTGGAGTTGCGTTTGCAGCGGAACTCTGTCCAGCCGGGATCCCTCAAGCGTCTTCTTCCCGTTCATCTCGAGCTCGATCTTGTAGTGCACAAAGGAATTTCTCTGCCGCGTAAGGTGCTGAAGCGTTTGATAGAGAGTCGCCCCCTTTGCTAACGAATAGGGTGGGTGAAATGCCTTCGGACCAGCGACCCACTTCTCCTTGATGTCAGCGCGCTCTATCAGAGCGAAAAGATCAACCGCATCTGACGTTGCCAATCCGATGGCAAGGATGGTATTGATGGACGCCTCAGCCAGCGCATGCGCTAGGAATGCGACAGTGACGTACTCCGACATTACCCGATCATTAAATCGAAAGTATGTCTGAAGGGCTGGATCGGCGTTCGCTCGAATCTGACCATCGATGATTTCCAGAAGAGGTTCATCCGGCGAATCTGGATTCAGCCGTTTGAGCCGAGCCAACTCAGCAACTCGATGATCGGCGAAGTCACCCGTAGTCCTTGGGACAAAGTTTGTCACCTCTTGCTCTAGAGCGACGAATGGCTCCCAGCGAGCCCTGAGTGCGTAGTCGATGTATGTGTAGTCGGCCGAGTGGGAAAACGACAGTCCTGCTTGGTGTTCCATGGGCAAAAGTTGGGTGATCTTTGGACTCCCCAATGCTGTCATGGCTAGCCGGTGTTATGCACCCAAGGTCGCGGCTACAACGCAGCAAGAGAGAGGCTGCTGAGCACAGTCCCGGGAAGAAGGGGCGCGCGGAGCGAAGAAGACGGCGACGCATTCAGAACAGCCACTAGCCATCGAGTGTTCACCGTATTGGCGACAGATGCATTGGCGTCGATCAGCCATTGTCAAATGCGACTTCTTGCCCAGATGTCACCGAAGGGCTTGATTGCCAAAATCCCAGACCTAGGGATAATCCGTATCCAATGAAGCGTCTCGTCGCCATTTTTCTTGCTGTGCTGTTGCCACTCCAGCTTGCCTGGGGAGTGGCCGCGACCTATTGCCAGCATGAGACAAGCGTCGTGACCGCCAAGCACTTCGGGCATCACACCCATGTCCATGAAGCTGCCAAGCAAGACGCAGCCAAGAAGGCTGCGCTGAAGCTGCAAATCGATGCCGACTGCAACTTCTGCCATGCCTCCCCCGGCGGCATGCTGCCTGATTTGAATCCCGTCTCGCCGATCCAGGTGCTTGCACAAGTGCCAATGCACCTCGGAGACGTTGGCCACCCATCAGCGCCACAGCGTGCGCCTGAACGCCCTAAGTGGTCCCGTCTCGCCTAGTCGGCGAGACGTCTGAACTCCCTCTGTTTGTTCCGTCTCGCCGAATCCCAAGGTTCCAACCGATGAGATTCGATGAGAAAACTTCTATTGCCGTTCGGGCTGGCGGCAGCATTGCTCAGCCCCGTGCCCCTGTGGGCGCAAACCACCCTGACACTTGAGCGAGCGCTCGATCAGGCCCTCTCACGCAACCCTGCGATTGCCGCGGCAGTCAAAGAGGTCGAAGCGACCGAAGGCGCGACGCGTCAGGCCCGCACTTGGCGCAATCCTGAACTGAGCACCACGGTCGAGGACTTCCGCAACAACACGCGGACCACGACCGTCACGGTCGATATACCGATCGAGCTTGGAGGCAAGCGCACGGCACGCATCACCGCTGCCGAGCGCGCGGCCAGCCTGGCCTCTGCCGAGCTGGACAACGTCCGAGCCGAGGTGCGGGCGCGCGTCATTGCGGCCTTCTTCGACGTCCTGGTCGCCCAGGAGCGTGCAAAGCTCGCTGGCAGCTCCGCCGGCATTGCCGGCCGGGCTACGGACGCCGTTGGCAAGCGTGTCATTGCTGGCAAGGCCTCTCCTGTCGAGGAAACCCGCGCCAAAGTCGACCAGGCCAATGCCCAGCTTGAATGGGCTGAGGCCAAGTCGGAACTGCAGACGCTCCGATTCAGCCTGGCCACAGTGCTGGGTGACAGCGCACCGACCTTCGATGAAGTGCAAGGCGACGCCAACGCCTTGCCCGGTCGCCCAGTCTTCGCAGAACTGGTGTCGATGCTGGAAGGCTCCCCGATGCTCATCATCGGCAGTCTCGAAGCCGAACGGCGCAAAGCGCTGGTCGACATCGAGCGCAGCAAGGCGGTCCCGGACCTGACCCTCAGCATGGGTGGCAAGCGCGACGCCTCAGCCGGACGCAACCAGGCCATCGTCGGCTTCTCCATCCCCTTGCCCTTCTTCGACCGCAACCAGGGCGCCATCCTCGAGGCCTCCCGCCGTGCAGAGAAGGCCAAGGACGAGTTGCAAATGACGCGCCTGCGCCTGCTGGGCGAGCTGCAAGAGGCCTCGAACCGGCTGACGGTTGCGAGCGCTTCGCTGAGGACTTTGCAGGACACGGTGCTGCCGTCCGCCCAGGAGGCCTATGAGGCCGCCAGCAAGGGCTTTGACGCCGGCAAGTTTGGCTTCCTGGAAGTCATCGATGCCCAACGCTCCTTGCTGCAAGCACGCACCCGCTACCTGAACACCCTGGCCGGCGCCTACCAAGCTGCTGCCGCCATTGACCGTATTACGGGCCGCTGAGAGGGCAACCCAAATGAATATCACCAAGAAGCAAAAACTCACCATGGTCGCGGTCGTCGTGGCCGGTGTCATCGGCGGCGGTGCCGTCCTGTGGAGCGGCCGCAGTGGCGGCGCTGCAGCGCAAGCCGAGCACTCGGACTCGCATGAAGGCGAAGAGAAGGGTCATGGCGCAGCCAAGGGCGACCATGAAGAAGAGCGTGTCGTGAAGCTCTCTGCTGAGCAGCAAAAGACGGCAGGCATTGTTGTCGCCGTTGCCGGCAGCGGCGAGCTCCAAGCCGCCAACGACTTCAGCGGCGAAGTCAAATTCAACGAAGACAAGACTGCTCACGTCGTACCGCGCCTGGGCGGCGTCGCCGAATCCGTCATCGCCAACCTGGGGCAGCAAGTGCGTGCCGGCCAGGTGCTCGCAGTGATTGCCAGCACCTCGCTGTCCGAACAGCGCAGTGAACTGCTGACGGCTCAGCGTCGCCAGGAGGCCGCACAGGCCACCCATGACCGCGAGAAGAAGCTCTGGCAGGAAAAGATCTCTGCCGAGCAGGACTTCCTGCAAGCCCAGACGGCTTTGCGTGAGGCCAATATCGCCGTCGACAACGCGCGACAGAAGCTCGCAGCCATCGGAGCCAGCGGCTCCAGCACGGGCCTCAATCGCCTGGAGGTCAAAGCACCGTTCGACGGAACGGTGGTTGAGAAGCATCTGTCTCGCGGCGAGTCCGTCAAAGAGGATGCCAGCATCTTCACGGTCTCCGACCTCAACTCGGTCTGGGCCGAGTTCGCGGTCGCGCCCAAGGACCTGGCTGTCGTGCGCGTGGGGCAAAAGGTCATCGTCTCCTCGTCGGCCTTTGATGAGAAGGTGCAAGGCACGATCTCCTATGTTGGTTCGCTTCTGGGTGAACAGACACGCACGGCCCGAGCACGCGTGACCTTGGCGAATCCGCAAGGCGCATGGCGCCCCGGGCTCTTTGTCACCGTGAGCGTGCTGGGCGTCGAACAGCAGGTTCCCATCGCCGTGCCGGCCGAGGCAATTCAGAGCATCGACAACCAAAGCGCGGTGTTCAAGGCGGTACCAACTGGCTTCCAACTCGTGTCGGTGAAGACCGGACGGTCGGACGGCAAGTGGACCGAGATCCTGCAGGGGCTGAAGGCCGGCGACAAGGTCGCCACCAGCAACTCCTACATCCTCAAGTCGGAGCTGGGCAAGGCCAGCGCCGAGCATGGCCACTGAGGAGCGAATCCATGTTTGAAAGACTTATTCGCTTCTGCATCGAGCAGCGCTGGCTGGTCATGCTCGCCGTGCTCGGCATCGCCGGGCTGGGCTTGTTCAGCTATACCAAGCTGCCCGTCGACGCCGTCGCCGACATCTCCAACGTGCAGGTGGTGGTCAACACCCAGGCCGCTGGCTACTCGCCGCTTGAGACCGAGCAGCGCATCACCTTCCCAATCGAGACCGTGATGGCCGGCTTGCCCGGCCTGGAGCAGACACGCTCGCTGTCCCGCTACGGCTTGTCGCAGGTGACGGTCATCTTCAAAGATGGCACCGACATCTACTTTGCCCGCCAGCTGGTCAATCAGCGTATCCAGGAAGCTCGGGATCGACTCCCTGCAGGCATTGCCCCCGCCATGGGACCAATCTCGACCGGTTTGGGAGAGATCTACCTGTGGACCGTGGAGGCCGAGCCCGGGGCTAAGAAGGCTGACGGCTCGCCCTACACGCCGGCGGATCTGCGCGAGGTCCAGGACTGGGTCATCAAGCCTCAGCTGCGCAACGTCAAGGGCGTCACGGAGATCAACTCCATCGGCGGCTTTGAGAAGCAGTACGTGGTTGCTCCCAACTTGGAGCGGCTCTCTGCTTACGGCCTGAGCCTGGCGGACGTCGTCAATGCGCTGGAGAAGAACAACTCCAGCCAAGGCGCCGGCTACATCGAGCGCAAGGGCGAGCAGTACCTCGTTCGCGCGCCTGGCCAGGTCCAGTCCATGGACGACATGCGCGACATCATCATCGGCACCGCGCAAGGGCAGCCGATCCGCGTCCGAGACATCGGCGACGTGGAGCTGGGCCGGGAGCTGCGCACTGGCGCGGCGACCGAGAACGGCAAGGAAGTCGTGCTCGGCACCGTCTTCATGCTGATGGGTGAAAACAGCCGCTCGGTGTCCCGCGCCGTCGACAAGCAGATGGATGCCATCAACAAGACCCTGCCGGCTGGCGTGAAGGCCGTGACGGTCTACGACCGCACGACCTTGGTCGATAAGGCAGTCCGCACAGTCCAGAAGAACCTGATCGAAGGCGCGGCCTTGGTCGTGGCTGTCCTGTTCCTGTTCCTCGGAAACATCCGCGCGGCTCTCATCACCGCCATGGTGATCCCGCTGTCCATGCTGTTCACCTTCACTGGCATGGTGAAAGCGGGCATCAGCGCCAACCTGATGAGCCTCGGCGCCCTGGACTTCGGCATCATCGTGGACGGTGCTGTCGTGATCGTCGAGAACTGCGTACGCCGCCTGGCGCACGCGCAGGAGCACAGAGGACGCGCCCAGACTCGGAACGAACGCTTCCATGAAGTGTTCGCTGCTGCCCGCGAGGCTCGTCGCCCGCTGCTGTTCGGGCAGCTCATCATCATGGTGGTCTACATCCCGATCCTGGCGCTCACGGGCGTCGAAGGGAAGATGTTCCATCCGATGGCCTACACCGTGCTGCTGGCACTGCTCGGCGCCATGCTGCTGTCGGTGACCTTCGTGCCGGCTGCCGTGGCGCTGTTCATGGGCAATCGCGTGTCCGAGAAGGAGAACCGCCTGATGCAGTGGGCGGAGCGCCGCTACAAGCCGCTGCTGGCCAGCTCGCTGGGCAATGCGCCTGTCGTGTTGACCGCCGCTGCGGTCCTGGTGGTCTTCTGCGGCGCGGTGGCGACCAAGCTGGGCTCAGAGTTTGTGCCCAACCTGAACGAAGGCGACTTTGCCATCCAGGCCTTGCGCATTCCTGGGACGAGCTTGACCCAGTCCATCGAGATGCAGAAGCAGCTCGAATCCCATCTCAAGGCCAAGTTCCCTGAGATCGAGCGAATATTTGCTCGGACCGGCACGGCGGAGATTGCTGCCGACCCGATGCCGCCCAACATCTCGGACGGCTACATCATGCTCAAGCCGATGGACCAGTGGCCGACTCCGCGCAAGACGCGAGATGAGCTGCTGGCTGCCATCCGGGAGGAAGCCGACAACGTGCCGGGCAACAACTACGAGTTCTCTCAGCCCATCCAGCTGCGCTTCAATGAGCTGATATCCGGCGTTCGCTCCGATGTGGCGGTGAAGGTCTTCGGTGACGACAACGAGGTGCTGAACGAGACCGCCGGCAAGATTGCCCAGGTCCTTCAGGCAGTACCTGGCGCCACCGAGGTCAAGGTCGAGCAGACCACGGGCTTGCCAATGCTCACGGTCAACATCGACCGGTCCAAGGCAACGCGCTACGGCCTGAACATGACCGATGTGCAGGATGCCGTGGCCACAGCCATCGGCGGCCGCGAGGCGGGTACCTTCTTCCAAGGCGACCGTCGCTTCCAGATGTTGGTCCGGCTCCCGGATGCTCAGCGCGAGAACATGGAGGCCTTGCGCCGCCTGCCGGTGCCCCTGCCCAAGGGAAGTGCTGAAGGGCGGGTCAGCTACGTGCCGTTGTCCGAAGTTGCCTCCTTGGAACTGGCGCCTGGTCCCAACCAGGTGTCCCGCGAGAACGGCAAGCGGCGCATCGTCGTCAGTGCGAACGTGACTGGCCGAGACCTGGGCTCCTTCGTGACCGACGCGCAAGCGGCCATCGATCAGAAGATCAAGGTACCGACCGGCTACTGGACCACCTGGGGTGGCACCTTCGAACAACTGCAGTCCGCGACCCAGCGGCTGCAGATCGTCGTGCCCCTGTCGCTCTTGATGGTGTTCGTGCTGCTGTTTGCGATGTTCGGCAACGCGAAGGATGGCTTGCTGGTGTTCACCGGCATCCCGTTCGCCCTGACGGGCGGCGTGCTGGCGCTGTGGATGCGAGGAATTCCTCTGTCGATCTCGGCCGCGGTTGGCTTCATCGCGCTTTCCGGGGTTGCGGTGCTGAACGGCTTGGTGATGCTGTCCTTCATCCGCAGCCTGCGCGAGGAAGGCCGCTCGGTGGACGAGGCTGTGAGCGAGGGTGCGTTGACCCGACTTCGCCCCGTGTTGATGACGGCGCTGGTGGCATCGCTCGGCTTTGTGCCGATGGCTTTGGCCACCGGCACGGGCGCCGAAGTGCAACGGCCTCTGGCAACCGTGGTCATCGGCGGCATCTTGTCGTCCACGGCGCTGACCTTGCTGGTCCTGCCCATCCTCTATCGCTGGGCGCACAGGCGCGATGACGCAGAAGCCAGCACTGAAGAGGAGTCCGCAGTTCCCGAAGAGAAATTGGCCATGCATTGATGAACGGCGGGCTGCAAGCATACGTGCCAGGCAGCCCGCTTCCATCACAAGGATTGCGATGCACAGCTTTGCTCCACTGAACACAAGGAACGGGGGGATCGATCTTGAGCCTCGTCCGCCTTTGTACTGACCAATGCGCTATCGCCGACTACCTCCTCGGCTGCTTGATTGCGTTCGCCGCGCTGACCGCGGCGTTCTTCGCCTATGCGAGCTGGACCCATCTGCGAAACAGACGGGCGCGGAGACTGCAAGGAATGCGAAGGATTCGGAACGCAAGACGGCGACACCGGAACAGGAAGAAGCGATAGCCCTCTACCTTTGAACAAGGTGAATTCACTATGAGTCAATCTCAGAATTTGCGCCTGGATCTGCCCCTGCTGCTGCCAGATGTTCCTGATGCGGGAGACGCCTGTGTAGCGCGTCTGACGGAACGACTGATGGGGCGACCTGGCATTGCAGACGCCCATGTTGTTGGCGTTGACGAGGGCAAGCCTCAGCTTTGCGTGCATTACGACCCCGAGGTGATCTCGGTCGCCCGACTGCGGGAGCTGGTGATGTCCGCTGGACTCGAGATCACGGGCAAGTTCGCCCATTTCGTGGGCACCGTCGCCACACCGATGCACGCCCGCGCGGCGGAGCGCATTGCCAACGAATTGAGGAAATTGCCCGGTGTGATCGAAGCTGAAGTGTCGGCCTCAGGCGCCATGCGCATCGAGTACGACCGAAGAGAGATCGATCTTGCCGACATGCATCGAAGGCTCAACGCATTGGGCGCGACTGTCGGCACCGTAGGAAAGTCGACTGCCAGGCCCGAAGCGGCGAATGACGAAAGCCACGCTGACGATGAGCATGGTCACGACCATGACCACAAGGGCAGCCATGAAGGCCACGATCACAAGGATCATGGCGCCGGTGAGGACGGGCACAACCATGGCGGGCCTTTCGGTGAAAAGTCCGAACTCATCTTCGCGGCGCTAGCCGGATCTCTTTTGCTCATCGGTTGGCTATGCGGCCGGAATGATCTGCTGCCCAAGTGGTTTTCGACCGCTTGCTACGTCGCGTCCTACTTCTTCGGCGGCTACTTCACGGTAAAGGAGGCTCTCGAGAACCTACGGGCGCGGCGTTTCGAGATCGACACCTTGATGCTGGTGGCAGCAGGTGGCGCAGCAGCCTTGGGCGAGTGGGGAGAAGGCGCGCTGCTGCTCTTCTTGTTCAGCCTGGGGCACTCGTTGGAGCAATACGCGATGGGGCGTGCGAAACGCGCCATCGAGGCCTTGGCCAAGCTGGCGCCAGAGACCGCGACGGTCCGCCGCGGCACCTCGACCGAAGTGGTTGGCCTTGAGCAACTGCAGGTCGGCGACGTGGTGGTCGTGAAGCCCAATGAGCGTCTGCCTGCCGACGGCGTTGTGGTCGTTGGCACCTCCAGCGTCAATCAGGCGCCGGTGACGGGAGAAAGTGTCCCCGTCGACAAGCGGCCTGTGGAGAACGGAAAGGCTGCAATCGAAGGCTTTGAACGACTGCCGCCAGAGAACCGGGTCTTTGCCGGGACGATCAATGGAGCCGGTGCCATCGAGGTGATGGTCGCGCGCAAGTCAGATCAGTCCACCATGGCTCGGGTGGTCAAGATGGTCACGGAAGCGGAGGCACAGCGTTCACCGACCCAGCAGTTCACAGAGAAGTTCGAGCGCATCTTCGTTCCCTCCGTGCTGGCGCTGGTCGGCCTGCTGATGTTTGCGGGCCTGGTCGTCGACGAACCCTTCTCAGCGACCTTCTACCGCGCGATGGCGGTGCTGGTAGCGGCCAGCCCTTGCGCGCTGGCCATCTCGGTGCCCAGCGCGGTTCTGAGTGGGGTGGCGCGTGCCGCGCGAGGAGGCGTCCTCGTCAAGGGCGGCGGGCCTTTGGAGAACCTGGGGACCTTGACGTCAATCGCGTTCGACAAGACCGGGACGCTCACGGAGGGACGACCGAAGCTGACCGACGTGGCCGTCGCGAGTGGAGCCACCGAAGAGGAGCTGCTGTCTGTCGCGCTGGCTGTCGAGGAGCACAGCGATCATCCTTTGGCTTCGGCCATCGTCGCCGGAGCGCGGGAGCGGCTGGGCAGTGCGGCTTTGCTCCAAGCCTCTGAGGTGAAGAGCATCACCGGGCGAGGCGTTCAGGCGCAGATCGGCGGCGAAACGGCCTACATCGGCAAGCCCGTGCTGTTCACAGAGCTGCCAGATGCAGCAATGCCGCCTGACGTCGAGGAGATCAATCAACGATTCGTCAATGACGGTCGCACGACCATGGTCATCCGAAAAGGTGGTCGCTTCCTGGGCGTGCTGGGCGTGATGGACACGCCGCGTCCTGGTGCCAAGCAGGTGACAGAGAGCCTGCGCAAGCTTGGCATTGAGCGGCTCATCATGATCTCCGGGGACAACCAGAAGGTCGCCGATGCTGTTGCCCAGACAGTGGGGCTGACGGAAGCGCGTGGAGACTTGATGCCTGACCAGAAGGTCGAGGAGATCAAGAAGCTGCGCGCACAGCACGGGAAGGTTGCAATGGTGGGCGATGGCGTCAATGACGCGCCTGCCATGGCCAACGCGACCGTTGGCATCGCGATGGGGGCTGCTGGCTCAGATGTGGCGCTGGAAACGGCCGACGTCGCCTTGATGGCGGACGACTTGGCAAAGCTGCCCTTTGCCGTCGGGCTCTCCAGGAGCACCAGCCGTGTTATCAAGCAGAACCTGTGGGTGAGCCTCGGGGTGGTGGCCGTGCTCATTCCCGCGACGATCTTCGGCTTGAACATCGGGACCGCGGTGATTTTTCATGAGGGATCGACGCTTTTGGTTGTCGTGAACGCGTTGCGGCTCTTGGCCTACAAGCCGGAATAGCAGCCCTGTCGCACAAGCATGAGGGACCTCTGCAGTTGGCTTGATTGAGGAGATGGACATGAATCGATCCCATGGTCTGAAGATCCGGTTCCTCTGCTTGATACCCCTGCTTGGTTCCTTGGTCGGATGCGCCACCGTTTATGAAGGCAAATATCCTTCAGAGGACGGCTGGCGAATGGGATGGATCCAGGCAATCGGCCCAGCAATCGAACTGTCCACTACCACATCCCGGCAATGCGAGACGAACAGCGAGAAGGATGACCGCCGGGTTGCAAAAGTTGGTCTTCGTAGTGGGCGGCTAGGCAAGTTCGTCGCATTACCCGTCGCGTCTGATTCAACGCTAAAGGCCGGCGACAAGGTGTACGTCAACGTCAAACGCTGCGTGATTGAGCTTGCTTCAAGCTAGGCTGAGGTACGAATGCCTGCTGTGCCTTGCGTAGATAGCCTTTACCTGCACTGCCCTCGTCTCTCGATGTACTTGGCGGGATTGAACGCGACAAGCTCCCCGATGGTCAAAGGCGGTCGTCCAAATCTTGAGAAATGAGTCGCCGATAGGAATGCTGTCAGGCTGCCGAGTCGCATGCCAGACTGGCGCAGCTCGACTCAAAAAACTTCGTAGTCGCATTCAGATCGAGTCGCTGATAGCAATACAGCTGCCAAAACATTTGCCACTCGGGATCTTCAGGGTTCCGCCGATCGACCGTTAGGCCAATCTCAATGGCGTCCTCTGCGCAAATCATCTGACCATGCGAAGGCCAACGGTTGGGGTCCAACAATGCTGTTGCGATAGATGTAAATGACGCCCCTGCTGAACCAGTTCTTGATCGCAGCATCCCTTGCTTGAGTAGATCTTCAGCAATCGTGCGTGCACGACGCATGACCATGTCGAAATGCTTGAATTTTGTGGGATCCATCTTGCCCAGCATGAGCTTTGCTACAGGATCAGCTGGGTCTCTACGAAGTGCATCGCTGTGCTCGCGAAATGCCTCTAGATAGCTGTGGATGGACGTCGTGACGCGATTCCCGCTTGAATCGATCATCACGACCTGTGGATCAATCGGCCCCAGTTCGGAGCTGTCACTCATCACCACAACGTCGGCGCCCAGTGCAATTAGGGTGCCTGCACTCTTTGCGTAGTCTGGCACTACGACTCGCAGCTTGGCGCTGCCAACTCTGTTGCGCACCATGCTAATGAGCTTCTCAGCCGCATCAATGTCCCCGCCCGGAGTCTGCAGCATCAGATCTATTGGGTGACCGGACGGAATGTTATGGAGCAGGTCGCCAAAGAAGACAGCGTCATCGCGACCAATTTCTCCATGATGACCTCCGAGGTAGCAAATCAGCTTATTGCCGGTCAGCTTCTCAATCTCGTTGATGAACTCCTGTCTCTTGTATCGCATCGCATGCATGGCGTGGAATGCAGGCGTCTTGCTCAGCGGCTTGCTCGCAACGCCGCGGCTCAGAGGGATACCCGCAACGCTCGGTAAGTTTGAAGGTTCGCCATCGACCTTCGCAACGCCCCCGTCACCGCCGGCTTCCAACTGCTGAGGCTGTTCCATGACTATCTCCCTGCCTATGTCCAAAAGATCTTGCCGTCTCTAACCACGTAGTGGCAACGCTTCTTACCTCGCCAAGCGTCAATGCTGGGCCATAAAGAGAGCCTTTCTGTACCGCTAAGGCGCCAGTGGGGACGGCGGTTCGGGTCCAGCGTCACCATGATGCGGTGCCCTTCGCCACACGGGCAGTCAAAGGCAACCCACTTGGGCATCGGCCGGCTGCCGACTAGAACAGCTAACCGCGGCGGCAGCTTGTCGGGCACCTCGTCCGCAGCTTCGACGACCAAGCCCACTCGCCATCGACGCCAAGGAAGCCACTCTTTCCAGGAAAAGTTCATTTGGGCCACGCCATGTCCAGAAACGGTTCGGTCATCCCTCGTCCAATGACATTGGACTGAGGATGGCAATAGTGCCGGAGCCGAGGCGTAGCGATGTTGGTGGAAATCTCGCGGTCATGGCACCGAAGCAGCACCTCTGTTGGACGCGGCTCAGGCCCATACCCAATCAGCCGTTCAAGAAGTTCGCTCACAGCCGTTGCGGCCACCATTGAGGTGAACGTCACGACTGCAGGTTCAATCCGCCCTAGCGCCGGGGCATAGCCTTCGTTCTCCAGTCGTCGGCGCTCTTCTGGCGTCATCATCTCCGCAGCGGCGCGTGCGACGTCAATACGGTCTCTGCAAAGCAGACAAGCTTGACCGGGAACAACTGTCGTGACCCTTCCATGGATGCCGGTCAGCTGATTCGATGAATCGCTCGACAGCAGCACGCCACAATCGATAACCGGTGTAAGCAAATAGGTTGGCAGCCTAGACAGAATCAGACGCCCCGCGTTGTCATCGCTGCATCCAAAAACTACGTCGCAACAAAGCAATTGCTGAGCCGCAGCATTGATGGTCAACATGCTTGCGATGGGCTTGCACTGCGCATCAGGTGCAATGGTCTTCAGATGGTCGGAAATCACGTCGACCTTGAGACGCCCTACATCGCCGACCGTAGATCCAATAACGCGCGTGAGATTCGATTCGGAAAGGGTGTCGGGATCTAGGAGGACAAAGTTCCTCACCCCAAGACGTACCAACTGCTCGGCAACAGCCGAGCCCGTTCCACCGCAGCCGACGATCCCGATCGTCAGGTTCGACAACGTGTTCTGAACAGCGGCACCGAACGCGCGGACATTGCGATCGAACATCTCGAGGGTGTCACCAGCTTGACGGGCAACGCTCGAGGTCAAAGCGAAGCGATCGCCAACCACCCAAATGCGATCAATTGATTGGGCCTGGCGCCCCTCCGACTCCATATGGCCGGTGAAGCAAAAACCGTTGTCCGTCGGGCTAAGTATCAGAGCGCCATAAAAGTCGCTTCCAGAACGCAGGCGAAAAGGTTCTGCCAGCAACGAATCAACTTTCACATCATGCAAGCTGGGATGCGGATTGGCTCCTGACCCGGGGTGCGTATGCAGCCAAATCGCCATCGCGCCCAGCTCCTCTGCTCGCGCCAGAGCGGGGACATACCCAGCAGAATCGATGGTGAGTCCGTCAACCTCGCGACGCAAATAGGCACTGTCTGCGACAGGGTGGTACTCGCGAGCTAGGAGTCGGATGTGCTCGCCTCCGACAATTACCACCTGGGCCAAGAGGACCCCCGCCGTTTCCAACGGCTGGATCACTGCGTCTGCCAGCAGTCGTGAGACTGCCTCGGGAATGACAAGCGTGATTGTCATGCCACCGCCTCTTTGACCGTGGTGCGCTGAAGTTCGCGCGCAATCATCGCCAGATACGTCTGCACGTCGTCAGTCCCTGAGCGCCATTGACCTGGCCCGAGGTGCCTCGACCATCGTTGCCACGCACGTCCAAGATGGTTCTCGACATGTTCAGTGGCAGGAATGGCTTGGCCGTCGTCGCGGGCTATCGCAGGGCTGAACCACCACATGTCTGGAGGAACGTCAGGGAACCCTGGGCTGAGTCGAATCAGCAGGTCGGACTGAGCGATGTTGTATCCCTTGGGCAGTGCATAGCCGTGAAAGACCAAGCAAGTCATGTTCGCCTCCTCCGTCACGGTATACGGAAGGCCTCGAGCATCTAGGAACTCGACATCGGGCTGGGGTAGAGCCATGACCGAACTCCTCAGAGCGCTGCGTCGAAATGACCAGGATTGATTTGCGCCGGCGCCGTAAAGAATCGCATGCCGTTGTGGAGCTTCACCACTTCGTCGTCTGCGATCTTGTTGTCCGTTCCGCCTGGAATCACCAGGAACAGGTCGCGATCTACGCCGATCGGCCCTTGAGGGGGTTGCGGGACTGCACGCAGTTGAGCGCCCGTCATCGCCAATGCTGACACTTCGTAGTGCACACGGTCGATCTGAATTCGGATCGGGTGTTCTTGGGCCTTGTCGGAGGCCATCACTTCTTCAGTAGCCATGTGAGTCTCCTCATGAAGTCACGGTTGCATGATACCAAGATACCAAGCAACTTGACAACCGAGGTGTCGGCAACAAGAATTGCTCCTATGAAAAGCCCCAAAGCAATGACCATCCGCCTCTCGGAAGAGCAAGCGGAGGAGCTGGAAACAGTGGCGACCGTCGAGAACCGCCCTGTCTCAGAAATCATCCGCGCAGCGATTGCTAGTCACGTGGAACAGCGGAAGCAAGATCCGGAATTCCAGTCCAGCTTGCGAGATCGCATCGTCCGAGCACAGCGATTGCTGCAGAAGTAGGATGGAGGTCCGCGCACTGTCGCGGCTTCAAACATTTAGAACTCCGTTGAATATGGCTATGAATAAACCTAAGGCAGGGAAGCAGTCGCTCTCCGTGGCGCAGTTCCGCGATGCCAAGAAATTGCCTATTGGTGATGGGTTCGTTTTGCTGATGCTCAATGAGGGCGAGGAAGCGCAGGTACGGCCTGGGGATGAAGCTCCGACGCTGGTCAGCAAGGCAGCCGTTGCGCTACGGTCTCCGGGCATTGCGAGAACCAGCGTGTTTCGCAACGCTGCAGCGCATCAGAAGAGGGTGTTTGCATATTCAGCTCACCCTGCAGACTCGAGCATGTTGATCCGAGAAGCTGAAGACGGCACTCAAGAGGTCGGAAAGTTTGGTGCTGACGGCCGCTTTCGCATTTCCCGGAAGGCGATGTGAAGCGTCGACGTGCGCCAGGACTTGACGTTCTCCTGAAAGGCGCAGTGCAAGCTGCGGGCCGCCCTGCGGCCTTTGTTCTCGCCGGGCATAACGGCTCGGGCAAATCGACGCTCTGGTACGACCGGCTGGTCAACGGGTTGCAGATGCCGCTGATAAATGCGGACCGCCTGACAACGTCCATTCTTCCTGAACGAGGGGAGGAGGGCCTCCCTGCTTGGGCGCAACGTCTACGTGACGAAGACGGGAGATGGCACGAACTCTCTCAGCAAGGGGTCAAAGCGTTCAAACGGCTCGTGATGGCAAAGCAGATCCCGTTTGCATTTGAGACAGTGTTCTCCCATTGGGTTGACAAGGGCGACGGCACGTACGAATCCAAGGCAGATGACATCGTTGAGCTGCAAGAGGCAGGCTACTTCGTTGTGCTGTTGTTCGTGGGCCTCGCCACTGCGGGTCTTTCGACGGCACGCGTTCAAACCAGACGGCAGCAAGGCGGACATGCGGTGCCCGTTGAAAAGCTTGTCAGCAGATTTCCCCGTACTCAACTGGCAATCCGCCACGCCGCTCCCCTGGCCGACATGGCGATCTTCTTCGACAACAGCCGCAAGCCAGAGGAAGCGTTCTCACTCGTACGAGTTCAGCAGAAGGACAAAGTGTTGTTTGACTGCCGTAACGAGGAATACGACGTGCCCGACGACCTCAAGAATGTCGCCATGACGTGGCTTCCTAAGGTGTCCGGAGACTGGCCTGCAGCCTAGTGATTCGTGGGCTCAAGCAGAGACCTGGTTTGAGGGCTCAGGCATTTGCCATGCGCGAAGTCGTATCCGTAGTCAACTTTCGCAGAAGCTCGGCACCTCGGTCGACCCATGCCAATTGAGCGAAAGCCGACGGATATTCTGGTTTTGCAAAGCATGCCGGCCCTACCGTGCCTGTGACGGGAGGCGTCGGTGACTCAATCAAGACTTTCGGTGGCGATCGATCCCCCGTTCGCTGTGACAATCCTCCTACCCCGCGCGCCGCTACCTTCGGTTGGGCGGCGGCGGCGCGGTGGCGGAGCGAAAAATGAAGCTACCTCTCCCGAATGCCAAGAAGGTCAAGGAACTCCTTGAAGCTGTCGAACAGCACCCGCTTGGCGCGATCCTCGTCACGTTCTTTGTTGCGACGGTCGTGTACGTTTGGAGGCATTGATGCTGGTTTGGTTAGATGGGTTGGCGCCCTCCAATGACGCTGAGAATCCCTATCTCAGCGCCGTGGGGCGCATCTTGTCGCGCGGCAGGTCCTTGAACTCGGCGGAAGCTGAGCTCACCGCCGCGCCGGTGTTTGAATGGGCAGATCGGCCTGACCTGGATGTCCAGGTAGTGCATGAGCGGGATGCCGTGCTGCCTGTGCGCAAGGGCTGCCGCGCAGGTTCCAGGCCGCCGGACGGGCGATGCCGGCTGCCCAACGTGGAGTGGAGCCATGCGCCTCCACAAAGACTCTGCCACCACTGAATGACCAAGGGCTCCAGTCGGGGCCCTTTTTGCGACTTCTACATGGCGTCAAGTGAACGTGCCGGTGCGCGTGAAACCTGCGATTCGAACGTCGTACGGCCAAATAGGTACAACCGGCAAGACAGTCGGAGGGAGCTCCGCGGGCCTCAAGCCTGCCGAGATTCGCTGAGCACACTGGGCACATGAAGGCCAACGAAGGCCAGCAGCGAAAGGCTCTTCAGATAGTTGATACGAGTCCCGTATGCAGGGTCACGGCCATGCAAGATCGCATGGCGATTCGGTGACTCTGGGAACTCGTGCGCGTACTGCTCAGCGGCGTTGAAGCCGCTGTTCTGCTGAAGCGTTGCCAAGAACTTCAGCGATGCATCGTCCAGAGCCATGTCCGCCAGCCCTTTAGCCGCCTCGGGCTGCTTGTTTGCGCTCTTGAACAGCTTGCCCCCCAGGATTTCCAGCGACAGGCCATCCGCCTGCGCAAGCAGCGTCGGAATTGCCACAAAAAACAGATTCTGTCCGGCCGCGATGAACGCCTGGCGCAAGGGCTCGGCGCGCACCGGATGAGCGCTCAGCAGTGCGGCTTCGATGTCCGGTGCTCGCCGCTCAAAGTGCTCGACCAGGTATTGCGTAATTGCCTCTGAATTGCCCTCGGTGACCCAGGCGCGGATGTCCCAGAAGTCGCGAGCAGGGATGTCGAGGTCGTAGTACCAACCCAGCTTGGCCAGCCCGATGCTTCCTTCTCGCACCGCTTCGGGGAACGCCTGGACCCGCTCGTTGAAGCCACGCAGCGATTGGGCGAGGGCGGGCAAGTTCTTGAGCGCAGCGCCGACCAACAGTTCGATAGCCGGCAATGCGAATCCAAGTCCGCGCAACAACTGGGCCGCTTGCCTGATGCTGGCTGGCGGTTGCTGCAGCAGTGAATCAGCGATTTGATCGGAGGCCACTTCAGTCCTTGCTACGAGCGGGCAGGATCACCTCGAAGAATTGGCGAACTGCACCGTCGGCCTGAGAGGCTCTAGCGCTAGGCCCACAGGGTCCGGGCGAGTCGTGCCAAGCCCCAGGCCACCAAGCCGACCGGGAGGCCGCAAAGCCAGGCTTTGGTCATCGGCCAAAGCAGCTCGCTGGGCCGCTCCCAGCTGTGACGCGAATCCCAGAGATACCACGCCCCAAAAACAGGGGGAATGGCCACCGACACCGCACCACGCACCACTTCTCCATTTAGCAGCAGGCCGACGCCCAGGCCGCTGGCCAGTACGGGCATCCCATAGACCAGGGCAAGAATGAGGGCACAGGCCCAACGTTCAGCACTGAGGTGCGACATCGAAGCTCCTTCCACGGTAGTCCAGTCGGCAGCGGATCAGGCCCAGGGAGCGTGGCGATGCCGTTGCGAAACCCATCTTATATGGGGTGTCGGGCGAACCCGCACTGGTACTGAGCGAGGCGTGCGCGTTGAGTACATGCTCTTCGCCCCAACAAGCTGCCGTGAGTGCCATTGTTGAGGCTAGGGCGCCGCGCCTCATAGGAGCTGGAGGACGCATAAGGTGATGACGGCCAAATGTCTCGCCGAGAATGCTCCTACAACTTCAGTGGGTGGTGTATCTATGGCTGGCGAGCTTCCAATCTGGGTCGAATATGTGAAGGCACTCGGTACTCCCTCCGCTGCGCTCTTGGCGGCCGCCATTGCTGGGTACTTCGCATATCGACAGTGGCGGACAGCGCAGAACAAGCTCAAGCTGGACTTGTTCGAGAGGCGGTTGGCAGTGCATGACGCGGCTGTATCGTTGATCTTGAAGGGTACCCAGAACCTAACGGCAGATGATGTTGCGGCCTTTCTGAAGGCCGTTGCCAATGCGCGATGGCTTTTCAAGCAGCCTGTTGTCGACTTTCTGAAGGTGCTTCAGAACGATGCCCTCAGAGATCTGAGGGTTCAGGAAATGGCTATTGATGAAGAGCCCGATCCAATTAAGGACGCTCTTGAATTTCTCACACGTCTCGAAGGAAGGGCCACGGACAGGATGCGTGTCCTGACTATGTTGATGAAGGACGATCTAACGATTCGTCATTAGCCAAGCGCGGGCTACAACTGCGTTCTTCTTGAAGAGCCCCCTCAGATAGACGTAGGGGTCGAGTCCGTTGAGGCGCGCCGAATGCACCAGACTCATTACGGCCGTAGCCCGCTTGCCGGCACGCAAGCGGCCGGCCAAGCGCAATGGGCCGGATGCGGTCCTCCACCCAGTTGTTGTCGATGGGCAAGCCACCGTCATCGAGGTAGCGCGTCAGTGCCGACCAGCGCTTGAGGCTGTAGTCCGAGGAGGTCGCGGGCGTGCTGCGACGATGACTTGGCGCTTCAGGTCTGCATCGTGTCGTCGGCGACCGGCCGACTTGGCGTCTGACATGGTGTCCACCTACATTGATTGGTGGACACCATGTTGGCCGTCGTCGACCGGCGGTTCAAGGTGGGTTGGCCGGACGCATACTCCGCAATGCGCGATATATGGTCTTGATGGCAGCTCCTACTCTTCGTCGCGCCGCCTCTTTGCAAGGCTCCTGCGAGCAATGTTTGATAGCTCCTGTGCGACATAGGGCACCATCGAATCCGGATCCTTCTGGCCTAGCTTCCAGGCTGTTGCCAGCGCAATGCTCACTGTCGAAGTATCGAGGCCGGCATCCCTCCGGTGAATCGCCTCGTCCAGCACCACATTCGATGCGAAGAGCCCTCTGATCGCGTGGATGACCTTTCCCTTTTTGCCACCAGCGGCGCGCATTGCGGGGCGCAATGCGCTCGTCATCGATCTAGCGGAAACGGGTCGACCAGTGCGCATAGACAAGAAGACTTGATCGCGGGTGATGCTGACCCCAACGCCTAGTCTCTTGACCAGTGCCCTGCGCGGACCTTCAATGAAATCAGAAACTCGTAGCGCCAAATCGGTAGGAATCTCGAACGAGTTCTCGTAGCCCAGCTTCTGCACCTTGGGAGTCACGGAAAAAGTGTCCTCTTGCCAACGAAGTAGCAGATCTTGGCAGAACTGATCGATAGTCAAAGAGTGGGTTGAGCCGCGGCGGAACCCTGCGTATCTGGAGACGTCCAAAAACAGGGAGTCGCGCTGAGCCTTGTAGTCGCTTTTTGCGGTCCTAACAATGTGTTC
Organism: Pelomonas sp. SE-A7; assembly: GCF_030345705.1. NCBI lineage: Bacteria > Pseudomonadati > Pseudomonadota > Betaproteobacteria > Burkholderiales > Sphaerotilaceae > Roseateles > Pelomonas sp. SE-A7. The sequence goes on along the minus strand of NZ_JAUASW010000003.1, from coordinate 330,067 downwards.
CAGAGCCGCTCTGTAGATACTCTCAGAGACGAACGGACCAGAGCCAGCGTCGCCCGCCCCACTCAGATAGAGCGGTGAGCTAATCGCGTCACCGGGAATTGGGGCTAGTCCCATTCGATGGCGACCTACTGAAGACGCCGTGACACGCGCGTTGCTAGGGCCAATGGTGAATTGTGAGACGAGCCCAAGCGATTGCATCCAGGCGATCCAGTTCAGGATGGCACTTAGCTTTTGGTTTACCGTACTTCGGACAGCCCGATCGCTTCCTCTGAAACTCCTGTCCTTCTTTACCAATGTCAGTTCGCGGCTTCGGTACTCCACAAGAGTGGCGTCGTCGATGTCCAAGATGCTCTGACCATTTAGCAAGAGGAATGAGTAGAACCTCGAAATGCGCCAGCCAGCCTGCTCTACCGTTGACCAATTCTTGGCCAGCTTGTATGAGAGGAAGACCAAGTAGTCGGTGATCGAATGGAGAATCCGTCCAGCGTGGAGGTCATAGACGACTATGCCGCCCTTGTCAGGGATGATCGACACGTGGACGCGAGCGGTAGCCATGCCGGATCAGTCCTTGAGGTCCTTGCTCTTGCGACCAAACGGGATCACACGCCCTTTGCCAAGAGCACGAATTCGCCCCTCCAACTCCTTGATCCGAGCTGACGCTGCCTCGCGCGCCGAGGCAGCTTCGCGTTCCGACGCATCCAACTTCTTCTTGAAGGACTCAATCTTTGATTGAAGATTGATGTTCAACTTCTTGGATGCGATCAACTCTTTCTCCGCGATGGTTCTGAGCTTGTTGGATATGACCAACCGTCGCCGGACAGACGCAAGGGATTCTTCTCGTCGGACAATGGCCGGAGGCACATCAAGGACCTTGTTCAGCGCATCAAGAGCTGCCGAAAGGCGACCAACGTGGCCGCTTCGCTTTAAAGTTATTTGTGCGTTGCTATGAAACTCACATTGCTCCGATAGTCCAAGGGAGGCAAGGTCACTGGA